>JBDHTL010000035.1:0-27116 GCA_039808645.1 Rhodoblastus sp.
CGGGCGCGCTGATCGTCGCCTCCGTCGGCGAAGCGCGTCGCGCCGGCGTGCCGGAATCGAAATGGGTCTACCTGCACGGCTGCGCCGACGGCCACGACCATTGGTATCTGACCGAGCGCGAGAACATCGCGCGCTCCCCCGCCATGCAGCGCGGCGTGAAGAAAGCGCTCGCCATGGCCGGCAAGTCGCTCGACGACATGGCCCTGTTCGATCTCTATTCCTGCTTCCCGAGCGCGATCGAGATCGCCTGCAACGAACTGGGCCTCGCCGAAAACGACAAGCGCGGCCTGACCATCACCGGCGGCCTCCCCTATTTCGGCGGGCCCGGAAACAGCTACGTACTGTTCTCCATCGCCGAAATGATCTGGAAGTTGCGCCAAAGACCCGGCGAGTTCGGCCTCGTCACCGCCAACGGCAATTACATCACCAAACATTCCTGGGGCGTCTATTCGACGACGCCGACGAAGGGCGGCTGGACGCGCGAAAACCCGAAGGTCCTGCAGGCCGAACTCGACGCGCTCCCGAAGGCGCCCTTCACCGAGACGCCGTCCGGCGATGGCGTGATCGAGACCTACACGATCATGCACGGCAAGAGCGGCCCGGAACTCGGCCTCGTCATCGGCCGCGAAACGTCGAGCGGCCGACGCTTCATCGCCAACACGCCGGGCGACGCGGCGACGCTGATCGACCTGCAGGAGAAGGAAGGGCTCGGGCGCCCCGGCAGGATTTCGCGCGACGGCGCGCGCAATGTGTTTACGCCGATGTAGAGACGAATGTCATTCCCGACGCTCGCAGGGTGAGCGACCGGGAATCCAGCGACAAACTACCAAATACGCGCGGCGCCCTTCTGGGTCCCCGCTTTCGCGGGGACGACACGCGAGCCTACACCGCCCGCACGCGCCGCACGATCCCGTTCGGCTCGTCCCAGACCAGCCGGCCCTCGCGCAGCATGTAGTTCACATGCGCGAGCGCCTCGGAAAAGGCGAAGCTCATCTGGTGCGGATCGAGCGCGCGCTTGAACAGCACGGGCACGAAATCGGCAGAGCAGTGCAGCCGGTCGCGCGCGGCGTCCGCGATCAGCGCGCAGCGGCTTTCGTGGTGCGCGGCCAGCTCGTCGGCGCGCTTCTGCAGGCCGTAGAACGGCAATTGATGGCCGGGCAGGACCAGCGCATCCTCCGGCAGCGCGTGCAATTCGCGCAGCGAGCGCAGGTAGAGGCCGAGCGGATCGCCGTCCGGATCGACAGCCCAGACGCTGACATTGGGCGAAATCTTCGCCAGCACCTGGTCGGCGGCGAGAAATATCCTTTCCTCCGCGCACCAGAGCATCGCCTGCTCCGGCGCATGGCCGTCGCCGGTGAGGACCTCGAACGTGCGTCCGCCGATCTTCAGGCGATCGCCCGCCACGATGCGCTGGAAGGTCGGCGGCAGCGGCGACACCATGCGCAGATAGCCGTGCCCGTGGGTGACGACGAGGTTGGCGATGGCCTCGTCGAGCCCGTGCCGCAGGTAGAAATCGCGGTAGGGCTTGGCGTCGAGCGCGCCCGGGCTCAACGAGATGTTGAGACAGCCGAGGTACGAGGTCTGCGTCGTCAGCAGCGGCATGTCGAACCGCTCGCACAGCCAGCCGGCCAGTCCGATGTGGTCTGGATGGAAATGCGTGACGATCAGGCGGGTGATGCGCCGGCCGGCGAGCGGCCCGGCCGCCAGCGCCTCCCAAGCCGCGCGCGTCGCCTTGTTGTCGATGCCGGTGTCGATCACCGCCCAGCCGTCGCCGTCGTCCAGGATGTAGATGTTCACGTGGTTGAGCTGGAACGGCAGCGCGATGCGCGTCCAGAAGATGCCCGGCGCGACCTCCGCCATCGTTCCGGGCTCGGGCGGGGCGGCAAAGGGGTAGCGCAGCGTGTCTGGCGGGTGGTCCATCTTTGTCCTGTCGTCGTTCGGCGGCGGCGCCGAAGGCCGCACATCATGCGGGCATATTGGCCGCTGGCGGCGCCCCGAACAAGCTCGGCCGGTTTGCGGGCGGCAGGCATGCCCTATAATCGGGTCTCGCGCTCATTCCGGAAGGAGCCATGTCCGACCATCGGATTTCCCTGCTCACCGTCTGCGGCATTGCCGAACTGCCGGAGCACGACATGCGCGGCGTCACCGACGTGCTGAGCATTCTCGATCCGGACATGCCGGAGCCGCAGGCCTTCGGCGCCTGGCCGGCGCATCGCCGCCATGTCCTGCGCTTCAGCGACGAGATCGCGCAGCGCCCGGGCGTCGTCCTGCCGACCGAGCGCGACGTCGCCGCCATCCTCGACTACGGGCGCGGCATCGCCGGCCATCCCGGCGACAAGCACCTGCTCGTCCATTGCCATATGGGCATGTCGCGCTCCACCGCGGCCATGGCCATGCTGATCGCGCAAGACGAGCCCGCCCTCTCAGGCGACGAGGTTTTCGCGCGCGTTTTCGAGATCCGCAAACGCTCCTGGCCAAATTCGCTGATGGTGCGCATGGCCGACGCCGCGCTCGGCCGCGACGGCGACCTCGTCCACGGCATGCGGCGTCTCTACGGCCGGCAGCTCGTCAATTTCCCGACCTACGCCGGCAGCCTGCGCGCCATCGGCCGCGGCGCGGAAGTGGACCTGGCCCTGTCGCCCTGACCCGCAGGCTCTGATCAGGATCAAAGACCCCGCGGCCGCCGCCCCCGAAAAGAAACAGGGCGCGCGAGCGTCGGTTTCGCCACGCGAAATCGCGGGACGCGGCGACGAAGAAGAACACGGGACGGACGCTCATGGATTTCGCTTTCACGCCGGCGCAGGAACAGGTGCGCGAAACGGTCATCCGCTTCGCGCAGAAGCACATCGCGCCGCGCGTGCGCGAGATCGAGGAGACCGAGACCTTTCCGATCGATCTCTTCCCGAAATTCGCCGAGGTCGGCCTGATGGGCATCCGCTATCCGGAGGAGGACGGCGGCGCGGGCATGGACAAGGTGACGGACTGCATCGTGCGCGAGGAGATGAGCCGCGTCTGCCAGTCGATCTCGGCCGCATGGTCCGCCGCCACGCATATCGGCATCTGGCCGATCTGGCGCGGCGGCACGGATTATCAGAAGGAGCGCTGGTTCGCGGCGGCGCTGCGCGGCGAGAAGATCGCCGCCTTCGCCCTGTCCGAGCCCGATGTCGGTTCCGACACGCGCGCCTTGAAGACGAAGGCCGAAAAGGTTCCGGGCGGCTGGAAGCTCAACGGCGCGAAGCTCTACATCACCAACGCGCCTTTCGCGCATTTCCTTTTGCTCGCAGCGCGCACCAAGCCGGAACTGACGACCGACGCGATCAGCCTGTTCATGGTCGATCTGCCCAATCCCGGCGTGGAGATCTCCAAGCTCGACAAGGAAGGCATCCGCGCCTCCGAAACCGGCCTTGTCCACATCGCCGACGCCTTCGTGCCGGACGAGGCGCTGCTCGGGGCGAGGGAAGGCTCGTATCATCTGGTCATGGAGGCGCTGGCCGAAAACCGCGTCGGCGTGTCCGCAAATTGCCTCGGCATGGCGCGCAACGCGTACGAGGTCGCCCTCGACTATGCCAAGACCCGCCTCGTGCGCGGCAAGCCGATCATCGACTATCAGGCCGTCGCCCATCGCCTCGCCGACATGGCGACCGAGGTCGAGACCATGAAATGGATGGTTTATCACGGCGCCTGGCGCATCGATCAGGGCACGTGCGACATGGCGCTCGCCTCCAAGATCAAGCTGCATTGCTCGGAGGCCGCCGTGCGCGTGTCGGAAAGCGCGATCCGCGTGCTCGGCGGCGCGGGCCTGATGCGCGAATATCCCGTCGGCCGCGTCCACCGCGACGCGCTCGTCTATCTGATGGGCGAAGGGACGTCGGAAATTCAGCGGAATATCATTTCAAGGACTCTGAAGGCGGGATGAGGCCGCCGTCATTGCGAGCGGAGCGAAGCAATCCGTCCCCGGTGGTCAGCGATGGATCGCCACGTCGCTTCGCTTCCCGCGATGACGAACCCGTCTCAGAAAAACAGCGCCCGCTCCTGCGGCATCGCCTTGTAGAGCCCCGCGACCTGCTCGGCGTAGCCATTGTACAATTGCGTGGGCGCGCGATTGCCCGTGCCGATCACCTCTTCCGTCGCCTGCGACCAGCGCGGATGCGGCACGGCCGGGTTCACATTCGCCCAGAAGCCGTATTCGCTGGCCTGCAGCTTCTCCCAATAGCTCACCGGCCGCTCGGCGACGAAGGATATCCGCACGATCGACTTGATCGACTTGAACCCGTATTTCCACGGCAGCGCGAGCCGGATCGGCGCGCCGAACTGGTTGAGCGCCGGTTTGCCGTAGGCGCCCGTGACCATGAAGGCGAGGTCGTTCCTGGCTTCCTCGATCGTCACGCCTTCGACATAGGGCCACGGATACCAGACCTGCCGTTGGCCCGGCGCGACCTTCGGATCCTTGAAGGTCTCGAAGCGGACGTATTTCGCTTCCGGCTTGGGATCGGCGAGCGCGACGATCTTCGACAGGGGAAATCCCGTCCAGGGAATGGCCATCGACCAGGCTTCGACGCAGCGGTGGCGGTAGAGCCTTTCCTCGATCTGCATGCGCTTGATCAGATCGTCGATCGCGATCTCCTGCGGCGCGTTGCAGAGACCGTCGATCTTCACGCTCCACGGCCGCGTCTTCAGCGCGGCGGCGGCGTCGGCGACGTTCTTGGACATGCCGAACTCGTAGAAATTATTGTAGGCGGCGTTGACCTTCTCCGGCGTCACGGCGCGGTCGAGCCTGTACGTCTCGTTGCGGGGCGCGGGATAGAGCCCGGCCGAAGGATCGTCGCCCGCAAACGACAGCGAGGGCGTCGCCAGGGCGCCGCCGATCGCGCCAGCGCCGACGATCAGGCTGCGGCGGTTCAGGAACAGGTGTTCCGGCGTAGCCGTCGCCTCTGGAATTTCCCACGATTTGCGAATCTTGATCAGCATGGCGACGCCTTGCTCATGGTTCCTCATGCCTGAGACCTAGTGGCCCGCCGCCTCACGGACAAATCACGAGCGCGCGATCAGCGGTGCGCGCGAAACAGCGCATAGCGCCGGGCGACCTCGTCGGCGATGGCGGGCGTGTCGTCATGCGCGCGGCAGGGCCAGTTCTCCAGCCGCCCACGCCACTTGCGCACGCGCCCGTCGGCGACCAGGGCGTGGATGAAACGCGACAGCCGGGCGTTGCCGCCGGTCGGTTCGTAGACCATGACCGGCGCATCTGTCGCGATCGCCTCGCCCACCATGTTCGTGCTGTCGGCGGTCACGACGACGAGCGAGGCGTGCGCCAGCATCTGGATGTAGGGATTGTCGCCGGTCCCGTCCCACAGGAACGTGTGCATGGGCGCATCCGCGCAGACGCCGCGCAGCCTGGCCAGCAGATGCGGCGGCGTGCGGCGCGATGGCGTGATCATGGCGCCTGCGCCCGACAGGATCATGCTCTCGACGACGCCGACCAGCGAGACGACGTCCTTCTCGCGGAAATCATGATGCCGGCTGCTGCCGCCGATCAGCAGCGCCATGCGCGGCTCCGGCAGGCGCGCGATGCGCGGGTCGGGGGCTTCGCGCGCCGCGGCCAGCGCTTCGTGCGTGACCATGTGCGGCGCGGCCAGCGTCGCGATCACATTGTCGCCGCGCGCGCGATCGTGTTCGGCGACCCATACGACGTCGGCGACGCGCGGATCGACGCGCGGATCCTTCAGGAAGATCGTGAAGGTCTTGCCGCCGGAGGCGCGCCGCACGGCGCGCAGATAGGGAACCGCCCGCCGCCCGGAGGCGATCAGCACTTCGGGAAACGGCGGCGCGATCGGACTGTTGGGCGCAGCCGGGCGTTCGGCCGGATCGATCGGCCCGCGCGGCGAAAAGGCCGCGAACAGCACGCGCGGCCGCACCACGCGCCGTTCGACCGCCAGGCCCAGCGCATGCGCAAGTCCGAGACAGGGCGCCTCGTCGCCGGCCTTGCCGTCGGTCAGCGTCCAGCAGGAGGCGCCGGCGAGCGATTTTCGCGCGATCTGCACATTGTCGGAGGCGGCGTTCACGTCTAGACCTTTGCTCCTTTCGAACCGGGAGACAAGAATTGGCGGCGCGGCTGGACGCCATCGACCTCGCCATTCTGGCCGAGCTGCAGGCGGACGGGCGCATGACCAATGTCGAGCTCGCCCGGCGCGTCGGCATCTCCGCCCCGCCCTGCCTGCGCCGCGTGCGGGCGCTCGAGGACGCCGGCGTGATCGCCGGCTATCGCGCGCTCGTCGAGCCGCGCGCGGTCGGGCTTGCGGTCGTCTTCTTCGTCTTCGTCCAGCTCGACCAGCAGACGGAGGCCGAGCTCTCCGGCTTTGCGGCGCGCGTCGCCGGCTGGAAAGCGGTTCGGGAATGCTGGACGGTGTCCGGGGAAACCGACTTCATCCTCAAGTGCGTCGCGCCCGATCTCGAGGCTTTCCAGGCCTTCGTCGGCGAATTGACGGCGACGCGCAATGTGCGCAACGTCCGCTCCTCGCTGGCCATGAAGGCCGTGAAGGATGAAGCGCTCGCCTATGTCGATACGGCCGCGGGCCATGGAGCCGTAACGCATGAACACTGACAAGATTTCCATCGTTCTCGTCGGCGCGGGCAAAATGGGTTTCGCCATGCTGCAGGGCTGGGCGAATCTCGGCCTCGCCGGCCCGAACGTGGCCGTTCTCGAGCCCATGCCCTCGCCCGAGCTCGCCGCCCTCTGCGCAGGGAAGGGGATACGACTGAATCCCGACGAAAATTCGCTCGCGCGGCCGCAGGTCCTCGTCGTCGCGATCAAGCCGCAGACGCTCGACGCCGCCGCGCCGCGCCTTGCCGCGCTCGCCGGGCCGCAGACGCTGATCGTCTCGATCCTCGCCGGCAAGAGCATCGCCGATCTTTCGGCGCGCGCGCCGCAGGCGGGCGGCGTCGTGCGCGCCATGCCCAACACGCCGGCCGCCATAGGCCGCGGCGTGACGGGCGCCGCCGCGAGCGCCGGCGTGAGCCAGGCCCAGCGCGCGCTGGCGCAAAAGCTCCTGTCGGCGGTCGGCTCGGTCGAATGGGTGGCGGACGAAGGCCTGATCGACGCGGTCACGGCGGTCTCGGGCTCCGGCCCGGCCTATGTCTTTCTGCTCGCCGAATGCCTCGCGCAGGCCGGCGCGGCCGCGGGCCTGCCGGCCGATCTCGCCGCCCGCTTGGCGCGCGCGACCGTCGAGGGCGCGGGCGAACTCATGTTCCGCTCGCCGGAAACGACGCCCGCGCAATTGCGCGTCAACGTCACCTCGCCCGGCGGCACGACGGAAGCCGCGCTCGGCGTGCTGATGGCCGACAACGGCCTGAAACCGCTGATGGAGCGCGCGGTCGCCGCGGCCGACGCCCGCGCGAAGGCCCTGTCCGGCTGAACCTCGCCGGCGCTTTGACATCGTTCCGCCCTCTTGCTCTAAATCGAAGGACATAGAGGGAGGAAACATCATGGCGATCCATCGCCGCCATTTCGTCGCGGGCGCGCTCGCGGCGCCGGCGCTGCTGTCGGCGGGCGCCGCCCGCGCCGCGACCACGATCAAGATCTCGCATCAGTTCCCCGGCGGCACGATCGACCAGGGCGACTTTCGCGACAGGCTGTGCCGGCGTTTCGCGGCGGAAGTCGGCAAGCGGTCGAACGGCGACATCAATGTCGAGGTCTACGCCAATTCCTCGCTGATGAAGACCAACGCGCAATTCTCCGCGCTGCGCAAGGGCGCGCTCGACGCCTCGCTGTTTCCCCTGCCCTATGCGGGCGGCGAGGCGCCGGAGACCAATATCGGCCTGATGCCGAGCCTGGTGAATTCCTACGACCAGGGCATGGGCTGGAAGACAAAGCCGGTCGGCAAGGAACTGACCAATTATCTCGCCGACAAGGGCGTGGTCATCCTCACCTGGGTCTGGCAGGCCGGCGGCGCCGCGAGCCGCGCGCGTCCGCTCGTCGCGCCCGAGGACGCCAAGGGAATGAAGATCCGCGGCGGGTCGCGCGAAATGGACATGGTGTTGCAGGCCGCCGGCGCCGCCGTGCTGTCGCTGCCCTCGAACGAACTTTACGCCGCCATGCAGACCGGCGCCTGCGACGCCGGCCTCACGTCCTCGACCAGCCTCATCTCCTTCCGCCTCGAGGAACTGGCCAAGCACCTGACCGCCGGCGGCGGCAAATCCTACTGGTTCATGTTCGAACCGCTGATCATGTCCAAGGCGATATTCGACAGGATGCCGAAGGCGCATCAGGACCTGCTGCTGGCGGTGGGCGCCGAGATGGAGGCCTTCGGCCGCCAGGCCGCGATGGCGGACGACGACGAGGTGGTGAAGGTCTACAAGAAGGCCGGGGCCCAGACGCACGCTCTCGACGACGCCACGCTCGAAAAATGGAAGGCGATCGCGCGCGAGACGGCGTGGAAGGACTATGCCGCGAAGAATGCGGGCTGCGCCAGGCTCATCAAGCTCGCCGAAGAGGCCTGACCGGGAGCGGCCCGATGTCCGGCGCGCCGGTCTACCGCGAGAACGCCGACCTGCCGACGGGCTCGGGCCTGCTGGCGCGTCTGTCGCGCGCGCTCGCAGCGATCAACGGCTTCATCATGGCGCTGGCGGGCGTGGCCGCCATCGCCGCGAGCCTCGTCCTCTCCTACAGCGTGCTGGTGCGCTACCTCTTCAAGGCGCCGACCTACTGGCAGGACGAGGCCGCCGTCTTCCTGCTCGTCGGCGCGACCTTCCTGACCGCGGCCTTCGTGCAGGAGCGGCGCGGCCATGTCGGCATCGAGGCTTTCGCCGAGTGGCTCTCGCCTGCCGCTAATCGCGTCAGGCTGACGCTCGTCGACATTCTCTCCTTCGCCTTCTGCGCCTTCTTCGCCTGGAAGAGCTGGACGCTGTTCCACGAGGCCTGGGCCGATGGGCAGGTGACCTCGTCCACCTGGGCGCCGCCGCTCTGGATCCCCTATTTCCTCATGGCTGTCGGCATGACCCTGCTCTCGCTGCAGATCGCGCTGCAACTGGCCGTTTCGATTTCCGGAGGCCGGCGCTCGTGAGCGTGTTGACGATTGGGCTTCTCTACGGCGCGGCGACGCTCTTCGTCATGTTCTCCGGCATGCCGATCGCTTTCGCGCTCGGCGCCGTCGCCGTTCTCTTCATGCTGTTCTTCATGCCGGCGGCCTCGCTCGATACGGTGACGCAGAACGTCTACGAGGAAATGGCCTCGATCACGCTGCTGTCGATTCCGCTGTTCATTCTCAAGGGCGCGGCGATCGGCAAGTCGCGCGCCGGCCAGGACCTCTATTCCGCCCTGCACGCCTGGATGCACCGCGTGCCCGGCGGGCTCGGCATCGCCAATGTTTTCGCCTGCGCGATCTTCGCGGCGATGGCGGGGTCCTCGCCGGCCACCTGCTCGGCCATCGGCTCGGCCGGCATTCCGGAAATGCGGCGGCGCGGCTATTCCGGCGGCTTCGCGGCGGGCGTGATCGCGGCGGGCGGCACGCTCGGCATCCTGCTGCCGCCCTCCATCACCATGATCCTCTACGCGGTCGCCGCCGAGCAATCGCTCGGCCGCCTCTTCCTTGCCGGCATAGGTCCCGGCCTGCTGCTGGTCGCGCTCTTTGCGGGCTACGCCATGCTGCGTTTCCGGCAGGAGTTCGCGGCGGCCAAACACGCCTACGAACAGACCGGCAAGCGATCGGAAATACTCGAGACGCACGCCTACACGATGGCCGAGAAACTCGGCACGCTGCCGCGCGTCCTGCCCTTCGTCATCCTGCTCACCGGCGTGATGATCGCGCTCTACGGCGGCTTCGCGACGCCTTCGGAAACGGCGGGGCTGGGCGCCATTCTCGCGCTGGCGCTGATCGCGATGATCTATGGCGTGTGGCGGCCGGCCGACCTCAAGCCGATCCTGACGTCGACCATGCGGGAATCGACCATGCTGATGCTCATCATCGGCATGTCGCTGCTCTATTCCTACGTGATGAGCTACCTGCACATCTCGCAATCGGCGGCAGAATCCATCGTCGCCATGCAACCGTCGAAATGGGTCCTGCTCGCCGCCATCCTCGGCCTCGTCGTCGTGCTCGGCTTCTTCCTGCCGCCTGTCTCGATCATCCTCATGACCGCGCCGATCATCCTGCCGCCGTTGAAGGCGGCCGGCTTCGATCTCATCTGGTTCGGCGTGGTGATGACCATCGTGATGGAAATGGGCCTGATCCATCCGCCGGTCGGACTCAACATCTTCGTCATCCGAAACATCGCGCCCGACATTCCGCTGTCCGACATCATCTGGGGCGCCGTGCCTTTCGTCCTGCTGATGATGGTTGCGATTCTCCTGCTGTGCTTCTTCCCCGGCATAGCCACCTGGCTGCCCGACCATGTGATGTCGAAGTAGCGCAGGCCCCGGAGCTTGGTGCGGGCGCTCGCCAGCATTAAATTGGCGCTTGAGAGTCCTGTTTGTCTTCCCGGGCTGTCATTCCCGCGAAAGCGGGACTCCAGAGCGCCGCCGGACTGGATCCCCGCGTTCGCGGGGATGACATGCGGGCAAGGAACGAACCGTTAGGAGCCCGACATGGCCCGCACCCCCAAAAAAACGACCGCTGAGAACGCCGCGCCGCGCGGCGATCGCGACCGCATCGTCGACGCGCTGATGGAACTGGCCGCCGAGCAGCCCTTCGGCGATGTGACGGTCAGCGCCATCGCGGAACGCGCCGGCGTGTCGCTCGCCGACTTCCGCGACGCCTTCCCGTCCAAGGGCGCGGTTCTCGCCGCCTTCAACCGCCGCATCGACCGTATCGTTCTAGACGGCGTGACGGCGGACATGGCTGACGAGACGACGAAGGAGCGCCTGTTCGATGTGCTGATGCGGCGCTTCGATGCGCTCGCGCCCTATCGCGCCGCGATCGAGAGCATCGTCGCCTGGGCGCGCCGCGATCCGATCGCCGCCGCGCGCCTCAATTCCATGGCGCTCAATTCCATGCGCTTCATGATGGAGGCCGCCGGCGCCGACAGCGAGGGCCCGGTCGGCGCGCTCAAGCTGCAGGGCCTGACGCTGGCCTGGGCGCGGCTCGTCAACGTCTGGCTCGCCGACGACGATCCGGGGATGGCGGCCACGATGGCCGATCTCGACCGGACGCTCAGGCGCGGCGACATGCTGATCGCGCGCGCCGAGGACGTCGACCGCCTGACAGCGCCGCTGCGGTCGCTGGCGCGCGGCGTTGTGAGCGCCGGCCTGCGCTTCGTCAGCGAGCGGCAAGCGAAGGCGGGCGAGAAGGAAGCGTCGGAAACCCGATAACGGCTGCGTCATTGGGCGAGAGGAGCCTCCGCTCCCCCTTCCGGGGAAGGAATGCGCGCTACACCGGCACGCTCACCGTCGCGCGCAGGCCGCCGAGCGGGCTCGTCTCGAGCGTGACGTCGCCGCCGTGCGCGCGCGCGATGTCGCGGGCGATCGCGAGCCCGAGGCCGGCGCCGCCCGTATCCTGGTTGCGCGCCTCGTCGAGCCGGTAGAAGGGTCGGAACGCGTCTTCGCGACTGTCGGGCGCAATGCCCGGGCCGTCGTCGTCGACGTGGATCGTCAGCCGCCTGGCGTCGCGCGCGGCGCTGACCTCGACGCGTTTGCCGTAGCGTTGCGCATTGCCGATGAGATTGGCGAGGCACCGCCGGAACGCGTCGGGCCTGAGAATCGCCTGGGCTTCGCCGGCGTAGGCGAACCGCGCCGCGACGCCCTGCCGCTCCGCATCGGCGACCAGATCGCCGATCAGCGCGCGCGCGTCGGTCGCGACGGCCGTCTCGCCGCCGTCGCCGCGCGCGAAGGCGAGATAGGCCTCGAGCATGCGCTGCATCTCGGCGATGTCGCGCGCGATCGCCTCCTGCTCCTGGCCTTCGCCGAGCAGGGCGAGCGAGAGTTTGAAGCGCGTCAGCACCGTGCGCAGATCGTGGCTCACGCCGTTGAGCATCGCAGTGCGCTGTTCCATCGCCCGTTCGAGTCGCCGCTTCATGTCGACGAAGGCGAGCCCCGCCTGCCGCACTTCGCGCGCGCCCGACGGCCTGAACGCGATCTCGCGCCCCTTGCCGAAGGCTTCGGACGCTTCCGCCAGACGCCGGATCGGCTTGATCTGGTTGCGCAGGAAGAGGACCGCGACGCCGATCAGCACGAGCGCCGTGCCGGCCATCCAGCCGATGAAGATCGAGGAATAGGTGGCGTAGGCCTGGTTGCGCAGGGCGAAGACGCGCAATTGCGCGTCCTTCAGCTGCACGCGGATTTCGATGACGTTGGAGGCGCCGACCGTGTCGATCCAGAAGGGCCGATTGATCTGCGCGCGGATCTGCTGCGACAGCACGTTGTCGAGCAGCGCGAAGAAGGGCTTGGGCAATGGCGGCGGCAGGGGTCCGGCCGGCGTGATGAACAGCTGGAGGCTCATGCGCTGCGCGGCGATGCGGGTGAGCTGCGTCGCGTCCTTGTCCTGCGGATAGGATTCGTAGACGTCGATCAGCGCCGCGATTTCCTGCGTCAGCATGCGCGACAGGCGGATGGTGATCGCCTGCCAGTGCCGTTCCATGAAGAAATAGACGACCGCCGTCTGCAGCAGGAGCATCGGCAGGATGACGATCAGCAGCGAGCGCGCGAACAGGCCCTTCGGCATTTTCGCGCGCAGCCACAGCGCAAAGCCGCGCCAGATGCGGCGCGGCGTCGCTATGGCGGGATGCTCGACGAATTTCATTGCGGAACGCCCTGGTCGAGCGCCAAGCGATAGCCCGCGCCGCGGACTGTCTGCAACAGCAGGGGATTGGCGGGATCGTTCTCGATCTTGCGGCGCAGGCGGGTCACCTGCACGTCGATCGTGCGCTCGTGCGCCGCGTCGCCGGCCAGCGCCGCGCGTGCGACCGCGGAGCCGTTGGCGGAAACGAGCGCCCGCAGAATGTCGCGCTCGCGATCGGTGATGCGCACGGCTGCGCCCGCGCGGCGCAATTCCCCGCGCTCGGCGTGGAATTCGCAGGCGCCGAAGCGCGCGATCCGCGGCGGCGCGGTAGAGGCAGGCGTCGCCGCGCGCCGCAGGATGGCGGCGATGCGCAGCGCCAGTTCGCGCGGCTCGAACGGTTTGGCGAGGTAATCGTCGACGCCGGCCTCGAGCCCGAGAATCCGGTCGTCCGCGCCCGTGCGCGCCGTCAGCATCAGGATCGGCGTCGAGGCGGAGCCGTTCGGCGCATTGCGCAGGCTGCGCGCGAAGTCGACGCCGCTCTCGCCGGGCATCATCACGTCGAGCACGATCAGGTCGAAGGACAGCGCCGCCATGCGCTGGCGCGCTTCGGCGGCGTCGGCCGCCCCCGTCACGCGATAGCCGGCCTGGGCGAGATAGCGCGTCAGCAGCGTGCGGATGCGCGAATCGTCGTCGACCACCAGCAGATGCGGCGCATCGTCCGGCAGGACGGCGGCGGAACGCGCGTTCATGGCTGGGGACGCGCGGCTTGCGGCCAGACGAGCGACTTCACTTCGTCCTGGTCCGCCGGATCGATCATCGCCATGAGGAAGCGGATCGCGTCCTGCCGGGCGTTGACGGGCAGAACGTCGAGCGCGCGGGAGAATCGGCGCGATTGCAGCTGGGCGAGATCGAGCGCGAGCTTGCGGCCCTTGGCGGTCGGATAGAGATGGCGCTGGCGGCGATCCGCGACGCCCGCGCGCGCCTCGACGAAATTCTGGTCGAGCAGGTCTTTCAGCACCCGGCTCAGGCTCTGCTTGGTGATCTTCAGAATATCCAGCAGTTCGGCGATCGTGAGCCCGGGATGACGATTGACGAAATGCAGCACCCGATGATGCGCGCGGCCGAACCGGTAGCTTTCGAGCAGCCGGTCCGCGTCGCCGACGAAATCGCGATAGGCGAAGAACAGCAGTTCGATCAGATCGAACATCGGATCGGCGTCGTGGCCGTCGGCCGGCGCCCGATGCTTGCCTTGCAGAGCCGTATCCAAGCCTGGCGTCCAGGTTAAGTCAGCGGCATTGACGTATTTCAGGTGGATAGCGACGCGTCAAGCGCCTCTGCGGGAAACGAAGACGCTCCCCCTTTTTCGTCAATGTCGGGCGCGGCGTCCACAAAAAAGGGGGTCGCCGCCGGGAAGCGGCGCGGCGCCTGAACGGCGGCTTCTCTTGGAAAAGCGTCCGGCGCGACCCATCTCTGCTGGTGAGCAAGGGCATGACCACGCGTCGTGCGATCGCGCAAGGCGCCGGTTCACGCCTCTTCCGGGACAGGAGGACGCCATGATGATTGCGCTGAAATCCGGATTTTTCGCCGCGGCGACAGCCGCCATTCTCGTTGCGGCCCCGGTCGCGCCGGCGGCCGCCGCGCCGACCGGCGCGACGCCGGCCGGCCTTTTGCGGGCCGAATCCCCGGTCGAGCAGGTCCGCTACCGCAGGCACGCGTCCCGCGCGCGCCACGTCTATCGCGGCCATGTCTATCGCAACCCCGTCTATCGCGGCCGCCACTATCGCCGCCATTACGTCGGCCGCCGCTATGGCTACCGCTACAACCCGGGCCTGGCCGTGTTCGGCACGATGCTCGGCGCCATCGGCGCAGCCGCCGCCGCCGATTATTACGATCCGGGCTACTATCCCTACGCCTACCCGGCCTATTCCTACCCCGCCTACGGCTACGGCTATCCCGCCTATGGCTACGGCTGGCGCGGCGGCTGGGGCGGCGGCTGGGGCGGCGGCGTCTGGCACGGCCGCGGCTGGCGCCGCTGGTAGGCTCAGGCCTCTTCGCGCCGCAGGATGAACCGCTGGATCTTGCCGCTCGGCGTCTTGGGCAGCGACGCGACGAAGGAGATTTCGCGCGGATAGGCGTGCGTCGAGAGGCGTTTGCGCACCATCTGCTGGATGTCCTCCTTCAGCGCGTCTGTCGCCGCGACGCCGCCCTTGAGCACGATGAAGGCCTTCACGATTTCCGTGCGCTGCGGATCGGGCTTGCCGACCACGGCCACTTCCGCGACGGCCAGATGCTCCATCACGACGCTCTCGACGTCGAACGGGCCGATGCGATAGCCGGCCGAGGTGATGATGTCGTCGTTGCGGCCGACGAAGAAGAAATGGCCGTCGGCGTCGCGCATCATCGTGTCGCCGGTGATGTACCAGGCGCCGCGCACATTGGGCGTCTCGGCCTTCCAGTAGCCTCCGAACGTGTAGAGCGGCGACGTCGGGATATGCACGGCGAGCACGCCGGGCGCCTCCGGCGGCAAGACGTTCAGGTCGTCGTCGAGGATCGCCATGTCGAGGCCCGGCAGCGGCAGGCCCGCGGCGCCCTCCTTCACGGCATGTTTGAGCGCATGGTGATTGTTGATCATCATCGCCACTTCGGTCTGCCCGTAATGGTCGGCCAGCGGACAATGCAGCACGCGTTCGGCCCAGCGGATGACTTCCGGGTTGAGCGGCTCGCCGGCGCTCGAGGCGACGCGCAACTGATGCGCGATCGGCGCCATGGCGGCGTCGCCGGCGGCCATCAGCAGACGGTAGGCCGTCGGCGCCGCCGCGAGATTCGTGATCTTGCGCTCTGCGATGATGCGCACGGTGGAGTCCACCGCAAACGCGCCCTCGTTGAATGTCGTCGTCTGGCCGAGCAGCAGCGGCCCGAGCACGGCGTAGAGCATGCCATAGGCCCAGCCGGGGTCGGCGACATTCCAGTAATTATCCTCCGGCCTGAGATCGATCGCGTCCAGCATGTAGGAGGCGACCGGCAGCAGCAGCGTCAGCGGATAGCGGACGCCCTTCGGCTTGCCCGTCGTGCCCGAGGTGAACAGGACGACGAACGGATCGGCGCCCTTCATCATCGCCGGCGGGCAGTCCGGCGTCTGCCCCGCCAAGGCTTCGGCAAAGCCGTCGCCGACCGTGAGGATCTCGGGGCAGCCCGGGAGGTCGGCGAGTTTCGGCCGGTTGGCGATATCGGTGACGACGAGCTGCGCCTTCGAGCCGCCCTCGGCCGTCACCCGGCTCTCGATCGCGGCGGGGCCGAAAGCCGTGAACAGCGGCTGGTAGATCGCGCCGATGCGCCAGGCGCCGAGCGCGACGGTGAAGAGTTCCGGAATGCGGGGCAGCAGGCCGGCCACCACGTCGCCCGGCCCGACGCCGCGGCTCTTGAGGTAATGCGCGAAACGCGCCGCGTCGTCGCGCATTTCCTCGAACGTGACGGTCCTGCGCTCGCCCTGCGCGCCGTACCATTCGAGCGCGACCGCGCCATTCCTGGCCCAGCGGTCGCAGCATTCGACGCAGGCGTTGACCCCGCCCGCCAGCGACCCCGACAATGTCCGGCGCTCCAGCGCCTCGAACGAAAAATTGCGGACGGCTTCGGCGTAATCGCGCATGGTCATGTCTCCCTGCACGATTTGTAGCGTCAGGGAGCGAAAGAGGCGAGCGCGACGCGGGCGCGCCTGTCATCCAAGCGCAGGCGCTGGCCTAGTTCGCGAACCGGAAATGCAGCACGTCGCCATCGGCGACGACATAATCCTTGCCTTCGAGGCGGAACTTGCCGGCCTCGCGCGCGCCCGCCTCGCCCTTGCCCGCGACGTAGTCGTCGTAGGCGATCGTCTCCGCGCGGATGAAGCCCTTTTCGAAGTCGGTGTGGATCACGCCGGCCGCCTGCGGCGCGCGCGTGCCCTTCTCGATCGTCCAGGCGCGGGCCTCTTTCGGCCCGACGGTGAAATAGGTGACGAGATGCAGCAGCTCGTAGCCTGCGCGAATGACGCGGTTGAGGCCGGGCTCCTCGAGGCCCACGGCTTCGAGATAATCCTTCTGCTCGCCGGCCGGCAGCACGGCGATTTCGCTCTCGATCTTGGCGGAGACGACGACGGCTTCCGCGCCCTCCTCCTTCGCGCGTGAAAAGACTTTCGCGGAAAATTCGTTGCCCTTGTCGGCCGAGGCTTCCTCGACATTGCAGACGTAGAGCACGGGCTTGGACGACAGTAGCCCGAGCGCGGCGAAGGCCCTGCGCTCGTCGGGATTGGCGCCGACGGCGACGCGCGCCGGCTTGCCCTCGCGCAGCAGCACGAGGCATTGCTCGACCAGCGCCAGCGTCTCCTTCGATTCCTTGTCGCCGCCGCGCGCCTTCTTCTCGAGATTGGTCACGCGCTTCTCGAGGCTTTCGAGATCGGAGAGCATCAGTTCGGTCTCGATCGTCTCGATGTCGCGGATCGGATCGACGGGCCCGTCGACATGGGTGATGTCGCTGTCCTCGAAGCAGCGCACGACATGGGCGATGGCGTCGCATTCGCGGATGTTGGCGAGAAACTGGTTGCCGAGGCCCTCGCCCTTCGACGCGCCGCGCACGAGGCCGGCGATGTCGACGAAGGTCAGCCGCGTCGGGATGATCTCCTTCGATCCCGCGATCGCGCACAAGGTCTCGAGACGCGGATCGGGCACGGCGACGTCGCCGACATTCGGCTCGATGGTGCAGAACGGATAATTCGCCGCCTGCGCCGCCGCCGTCTGCGTCAGCGCGTTGAACAGGGTCGACTTGCCGACATTCGGCAGGCCGACGATACCGCATTTGAAGCCCATGATCCGGTCCGGTTTTCAGGTGTTTTCGAGATTGCGGGCGGTATGCGGGGCGGGGGCGGAAAAGGCAAGGTTTTTGCGCGTCGCAGCGTCCCCTCCCCCGTTGCGCGGGAGAGGGAGCGGACTCGGACGCGGCATGAATCCCGGCAATGTTTGCGGTCCCCTCTCCCGCGAAGCGGGGGAGGGAAAGGGAGGGGGCCGGGCCGCAACAAAAAAGGCCCCGTCGCCGGGGCCTTCTTCGTGTCGTTCAATCCGCTCAGTGCGGCGTGCTCGCCCACACGCGCTTCTTGGTCGCGTACAGCAGGCCGGTCAGGATCGCCATGAAGACCAGGACGCGGAAGCCGGTCTTCTTGCGCTCGTCAAGCTTCGGCTCGGCCATCCACATCAGGAAGGCGGAGACGTCCTTGGAATAGTTCTCCATGGTCGCCGGCGTGCCGTCGGAATAATCGACCTGGCCGTCGCTCATCGGCTTGGGCATCGCGATGCGATTGCCCGGCATGATGTCGTTCCAGTACTGGCCGGCGTCGAGTTTCTCGCCGTGCGGCGGGTCGTCCTTGTAGGCCTGCAACAGCGCGGCGATGTAGTCGACGCCGTGCTCCTGGTACTGGATGCCCGGAAGCGCGTCGAGCACGAACCAGGGGAAGCCGCGCTTGTAGGAGCGCGCCTTGGCGAGCACGGACATGTCCGGCGGCAGGCCGCCGCCATTGGCGGTGCGCGCGGCGTTCTCGTTGGGGAAGGGCGACGGCCAGATGTCCGAGGGCCGCGCCGGGCGCTCGAACATATCGCCGGCGTCGTTGGGGCCGTCCTTCACCTTGTATTGCGCGGCCAGCGCCTTCACCTGCGCTTCGGAGAACTCCGGTCCGCCGGGCTCCGACAGGTTGCGGAAGGCGAGCTTGTCGGCCGAATGGCAGTTCACGCACACTTCGCGAAACACCTTGAAGCCGCGCTGCAACTGGCCCTGGTCGTATTTGCCGAAGAAGCCGGCGAACGACCACGACAGGCGCGGCGGCTGGGGCTGCGCATGCGAGTCCGCCGCGAGCGCCGGCGCGCCGACGAGAGCAGCGCCCATCAGCGCTGCCGCCATCATGCCGAGAGAGGTCTTGGAGAGCATGTCGAAATCCCTGTCTGCGCCGTCAGGCCTTGCCCAGTTCGGTCGTGTCGCCCTTCAGCACGGAATCCGCGATGGACGCGGGCACCGGCCTGGGGGTCTCGAACAGGCCGAGCAGCGGCAGGATCACGAGGAAGTGGATGAAGTAGTAGGCGGTGAGGATCCGCGCCGCGAGCACCGCGCCGCCTTCCGGCGGTTGCGAGCCGAGATAGCCGAGGCCGATCACGCAGGCGATGAAGACCCAGAACAGGATCTTGTAGACCGGGCGATAGACCGCCGAGCGCACGCGCGACGTGTCGAGCCAGGGCAGGATCACCAGCATGACGATGGCGCCGAACATGAAGATCACGCCGCCGAGCTTGGACGGGATCGCGCGCAGGATCGCGTAGAACGGCAGGAAGTACCATTCGGGCACGATGTGCGGCGGCGTCTGCAGCGGGTTCGCCATGATGTAATTGTCGGCGTCGCCGAGGAAGTTCGGGATGAAGAACACGAACCAGGCATAGAGCATGATGAAGACGGCGATGCCGGTCGCATCCTTCAGCGTCGCATGCGGCGTGAAGGGCACCGAATCCTTCTCGATGTCCTTGATGTCCACGCCGGCGGGATTGTTCTGGCCGACGACATGCAGCGCCCAGACATGCAGGCCGACGACGGCCGCGATCATGAAGGGCAGCAGGTAGTGCAGCGAGAAGAACCGGTTCAGCGTCGGATTGTCGACCGAATAGCCGCCCCACAGCCAGGTGGTGATGGCGTCGCCTACCAGCGGGATGGCGGTGAACAGGTTGGTGATGACGGTCGCGCCCCAGAACGACATCTGGCCCCACGGCAGCACGTAGCCCATGAAGCCGGTGGCCATCATCAGCAGGAAGATGACGACGCCGAGGATCCAGAGGATTTCGCGCGGCGCCTTGTAGGACCCGTAGTACATGCCGCGGGCGATGTGGATGTAGACCGCCAGGAAGAACATCGACGCGCCGTTGGCGTGCAGGTAGCGGATCATCCAGCCCCAGTTGACGTCGCGCATGATGTGCTCGACGGAGTTGAACGCCATCGACGTATGCGGCGTGTAGTGCATGGCCAGCACGACGCCGGTGACGATCTGCGCGACGAGCATGAACGACAGGATGGCGCCGAAGGTCCACCAGTAGTTCAGGTTCTTCGGCGTCGGGTAGGCGACGAAGGAGCTGTGCATGAAACCCATGAGAGGCAGCCGGCTCTCGAACCACCGGCCGATCGCGCTCTTCGGAACGTAAGTCGAAGGTCCGCTCATCTTTTCGCCTTCTTTCGGAAATGCTTGGCGTTCGGGCTTGCCTGGCCTTGCGGCCGGCTCAGCCGATCTTGATCTTGGTGTCGGAGAGGAACGCGTATTCCGGAACCTCGAGATTGCGCGGCGCCGGTCCCTGGCGGATGCGGCCGGACGTGTCGTAGTCCGAGCCGTGGCACGGGCAGAACCAGCCGTCGAACTGGCCCTGGTGACCGAGCGGGATGCAGCCGAGGTGCGTGCACACGCCGACGACGACCAGCCATTCCGGCTTCTTCACGCGGGCCGAATCGGGCTGCGGATCGGGCAGCTTGGCGACGTCGACGTCCTGCGCTTCCTTGATCTCCTTGGCGGTGCGGTGGCGGACGAAGACCGGCTTGCCGCGCCACTTGATCGTGACGATCTGGCCTTCGGCTATCGCGCCGATGTCGAGTTCGGTCGAGGCCAGCGCCAGCGTTGAGGCGTCCGGGTTCATCTGGGCAATGAAGGGCCAGGCGACCGCGCCCACGGCCACGGCGCTCGCTGCGCCGGTCGCGATATAGAGCATGTCCCGGCGGGTCGGTTCGGCAGTCGAGTTCGTCGCCACGTCAGCTATTCCCCAAGCTTCAGGAGCCGCGCGCGCGGCGGTCGGTCCGGCTTCTAGCCTCAAGCGCCGCGCGCGGCAATGCCGACCAACAAGTGTCCAGCGCTTCCACACACGACGGGGCGTTATGTCGCACCGTTGCGCGCCCTTGTCCATAGACCTCCGCTCATGCGAAAGGCGTAAGGTTTTCAGGGCTCCCAAAGGGTGTCGATGACGGCCCAGACCCGACTGATCCTCGCGCTTTTCCAGCCGGACATTCCCCAGAACGCGGGCACGATGCTGCGGACCTGCGCCTGCCTCGGCCTGGGCGCCGCCATCGTCGAACCCGCCGGTTTTCCGGTCTCGGACCGGCATTTCCGCCGCGCCGGCATGGATTATCTCGACGCCGTGGATATCGCCCGCCACGTTTCCTTCGCCGCCTTCGAGGATTGGCGGCGCGCGGCCGGCCGCCGCCTCGTCCTGCTGACGACGCAGGGGGCCGTTCCCTACACGGACTTCGCATTCCGGCCGGACGACGTCGTGATGGTCGGACGCGAATCGGCCGGTGCGCCGGCCGACGTGCATGCGGCCGCGGACGCCCGCCTCGTGGTGCCGATCAGGCCGGCGCTGCGCTCGCTCAACGTCGCGGTGGCGGCGGCCATGGTTCTGGGCGAGGCGCTGCGGCAGACCGCGAGTTGACGACGCCCTGCGGCCGCCCGATGTCTGGCCGCATGACGCAAGACCTTCTCGAAACGCGCAAGACGGAAGCCGCCAACTGGTTCGCCGACCTGCAGACCCGCATTCTTGCCGCCTTCGAGGGGCTGGAGGACGAATGTCCGGGACCGTTCTTCGCAGAGGCGCGTGAACCCGGCCGTGCGAACATCGCCCCCTGGAACCGAACCGATCACACGGGCGCGCCGGGCGGCGGCGGCCGCATGGCGATGCTCAGGGGCCGCGTGTTCGAGAAGGCGGGCGTGCACACGTCCACCGTCTTCGGGACCTTCGCGCCGGAATTCGCCGCACAGATTCCCGGCGCGGCCGAAGACCCGCGCTTCTGGGCGGGCGGCATTTCGCTCATCGCCCATCCCTGGAACCCGAACGTCCCGACCGTGCACATGAACACGCGCTTCGTCGTGACGACGAAAGCCTGGTTCGGCGGCGGCGCGGACCTGACGCCCGTGCTCGATCGCCGCCGCACGCAGGACGACGCCGACGCGGTCGCCTTCCACGCCGCGATGCGCGGAGCATGCGAGCGTCACGCAGGCGTCGCCGATTACGCACGCTACAAGGCGTGGTGCGACGAATATTTCTTTCTCAAGCACCGCAACGAGCCGCGCGGGATCGGCGGCATTTTCTACGACTACCTGAACAGCGCCGGCGACGCCGCCAACAGCGGCTGGGACAGGGATTTCGCCTTCACGCGCGACGTGGGCGTGAGCTTCCTGAACGTCTATCCGCGCATCGTGCGTGAAAATTTCGGCAAGCCGTGGACGGACGCCGACCGCGAGGAGCAATGCGTGCGGCGCGGCCGCTACGTCGAGTTCAACCTGCTCTACGACCGCGGCACGATCTTTGGCCTCAAGACCGGCGGCAACGTCGCCTCTATCCTGTCGTCAATGCCGCCGACGGTGAAATGGCCGTGACCGCAGGCTTCGGGTTCGCGTCTCGCCTCTATGCCGCTCGTTGCGTCTTGATTCCCGCGATCTCGTCCGCCATCCGCTTTTCCGCGTGCCAGAGATCATAGGCCGCCTGCATCCGCATCCAGACCTCCGGCCCATTGCCGCAGAACTTGCCGACGCGCAGCGCCATTTCCGGCGATATGGACGCCGTTCCCGCCAATACGCGATGCAGCGCCTGCCGCGTCACGCCGAGAATTTCGGCGGCTTTCGTCACCGACATGCCGAGGCCCGGCAACACGTCCTCGCGCAAAATCTCGCCGGGATGAACGGGCGGACGGTTCTTGTCCCTAGCGGCCATGATAATCCTCCAGATCGACATCGACGGCGTCCTGCCCGTCAAAAGCAAAGGTCAACCGCCAGTTGCGCGAAACCGTCACCGCGAAGCGCCCGGCCTGATCGCCCGTCAGCCGGTGAAAGCCGAACGTAACGACGTCCAGTTCCTCCGGGCTCGTCGCGCTGTCCAGGACGGTCAATTGGCGCTCGATCCTGCGCACCCAGTCATGCCGCAGTCCGGAGGCGTCGCTCTTCGTCCAGAAGCGCTTGAGCGGGCGGCTTCGGAAACTCTTGATCATTCTGGACGAATGTAACGCATAACGCGACAGTGTCAATCAAAGCGTTACAGGCTTAGCGCCGCTTCAAAATCCGCATCTCCGCGGTCGCCTTGGCGATCGCCGCGCCCGTCCCGTCGCTCAGCTCGCCCTCGATCCGCACATTGCGCGCATCGCCCTCGATCACGCGCGCGCGGCCGAAAATCGGACCGGCGCCGGCAGGCTTCAGAAAGCGTGTGTCGAGGCGCGCAGTGACCGCCCAGCTGCCTTCGGGCACGCGCCCGGCCACGGCGAGGCCGGTCACCGAATCCAGCATGGCGGCGATGAAGCCGCCATGCACGATGCCGTTGCGATTGAAGAAATCCTGCCGCGCCGTGAAGCGCACGAAGACTTCGCCCCTTTCCAGATCGCCCGACAGAATCTCGCGTCCGAGCAGAGCCGCCGCAGGCGATATGTTCGTCTCGCTCATCGGCCGAGCTTCTCGCCGAAGGTCCAGAACTTGTGGCCGAAGAAGCTCCAGAACATCACGATGCCGGTCGTGACCAATTGCGCGGGAAGGTAGGGCGCGCCGAGCCGGTCGACGAACAGGTGCATCAACAGGCCGGTCAGCACGAAGCCGACCGCCGCCACGCCGACGAATCGCCAGAGCGCCGCGACATGATTGCGCTCGGTCTCGAACACATGCGCGCGGTTGAGCGTGTAGGAAACGAAGCCGCCGCCGACATAGCCGACCAGCGTCGCCGGCACCGGCGCGACGTGGAAAAGCTGCACCAGCGCGATCAGCAGGCCGTAATGCGTGGCGATGGTCGCCAGGCCGACGATGAAGAAGGCGGAGAATTGCAGGTGCAGGCGCATGGAGTGAGCCGCGAGAGTTTGCAGCGCCGGGACCGCCGGCCTCCGGCCGGCTTCGCCATCAGGGTCGGCCGGAGGCCGGCGGTCCAGCGGATTTAGCCCGACAGCGCCGCCTTCACGGCCGCGCTCGCCTTGGCGAAATCCATCTGGCCCGTATATTTCGCCTTCAGCGCGCCGACGACCTTGCCCATGTCCTTCATGGAGGCGGCGCCCGTCTCCGCGATCGCCGCCTTGATGGCTGCAGTCACTGCCGTTTCGTCCATCTGCTTGGGCAGATAGGAGGAGATGACTTCGATCTCGCCCTTCTCCTGCGCGGCGAGTTCCGGCCGGTTGTTCTTCTCGTAGATGTCGAGCGATTCCTGGCGGCTCTTCACCATCTTCTGCAGCAGCGCGAGAATGTCCTCGTCGCTCACCGTCTTGCCCTCGCCGCGCGCGAGAATGTCGCGGTCCTTCAGGGCCGCCGTGATGAGACGGATCGTCGCCACGCGCATCTTGTCGCCGGCCTTCATCGCCTCTTTGAGATCGGAAGTGAATTTTTCGCGCATGTCGCTTCTCGAATTCCGTGGTTGACGCGGCCGCTTGCGGGGTTGACGGGCCGGCGCCCCTCCCCTAGCTTCCGCGCCGATTTCGACCCCTGACCTCGCGCGCCCTGTGACGCCCGCCGCCTCAAGTTCGAAGCCGGATATATCCGACTTCGACGTGTGCGCCGGGCCCTTCGGCGCAGGGCGAAAATGCCGGGGTCCCGAAGGGCCAAGGGTGTAGAGCGCAGATGACAGCCGATCAAGCCGAAAAGACCTCGACCACGAGCGCGCCCTGGACCATCCGCACGCCGACCGCCCTGCTGGTGCTGGCCGACGGAACAGTCATCGAGGGTTTCGGCCTCGGCGCGGAAGGCGCGGCTGATGGCGAAGTCTGCTTCAACACGGCCATGACCGGCTACGAGGAAATCCTCACCGACCCATCCTACGCCGGACAGATCGTCACCTTCACCTTCCCCCATATCGGCAATGTCGGCGTCAACGACGAGGACATCGAAACCGTCAACATGGCGGCGAGCTCCGGCGTGCGCGGAACCGTGCTACAGGCCCCGATCACCGCCCCCTCCAACTTCCGCGCGCAGAAACATTTCGACGCCTGGCTGAAGGCGCGCGGCATTGTCGGCATCTGCGGCGTCGACACGCGCGCACTGACCGCCCGCATCCGCGACAAGGGCATGCCCAACGCCGTCATCGCGCATGCGCCGGACGGCAAGTTCGACGTGGAGGCGCTGAAGAAGCGCGCCGCCGGCATTCATTCCATGGACGGGCTCGACCTCGTGCCGGGCGTCACCGCAGCCCAGCGCTACGGCTGGAACGAGACGACCTGGACGCTTGGCGCCGGCTACGGCCATCTCGATGCGCCCAAGCGCAAGGTGGTGGCGATCGACTTCGGCGTGAAGCGCAACATCCTGCGCCTTCTCGCCGACGCCGGCTGCGACGTGACAGTCGTGCCCGCGACGACCAGCGCCGACGACATTCTGGCGATGAGGCCGGACGGCGTGTTCCTGTCGAACGGCCCCGGCGATCCCGCCGCGACCGGCGAATATTCCGTGCCGACGATCAGGAAGCTTCTGGACGAGAAGGTTCCGACCTTCGGCATCTGTCTCGGCCACCAGATGATGGCGCTCGCCGTCGGCGCGAAGACGAAGAAGATGCACCAGGGCCATCACGGCGCGAACCATCCGGTCATGGACTACACGACCGGCAAGGTCGAGATCGTCTCGATGAACCACGGCTTCGCCGTCGACGTCGACACGCTGCCGGCAAACGCGAAAGAAACGCACCGCTCGCTGTTCGACGGCTCGAATTGCGGCATCGCGCTCGACGACCGCCCGGCGTTTTCCGTGCAGCACCACCCCGAGGCATCGCCCGGCCCCCAGGATTCGCACTACCTGTTCACGCGCTTCGTCGAGATGATGGACAAGGCGAAGGGGTGAGCGCACTCCCTCCCCTTTACGGGGAGGGTGGCGCGAAGCGCCGGGAGGGGCCCAAACGACCGGGACCAACCTTCGTCATTTGGGTGGCGGCGCGAACCCCACCCGTCGCCTGCGGCGACACCCTCCCCGTAAAGGGGAGGGAGGGCGCCCGAGGATATGGTTGTCATGACCTGGCGCGACTTCTTCGACCGCGATCACGCGCTCTACGTCAGCGAGCGCCACAAGCTGCTGCACGCCGATCTCGTCGCCAAGGGCGGCGCCGCGCATATCCCGAGCCCCGACGCCCAAATCCTCGACTACGGCTGCGGCGAGGCGCTCGGCGCCGCCTACGTTTCCGAGCGCTGCGGCAGACTCTATCTCTTCGACACCGCGCCGAGCGTGCGCGCGAAACTCGTCGCCGCCAACGTTAATCGCCCGAACGTCGCCGTGCTGGACGAGGCCGGCGTCGCGGCGATCCCCGAACGCTCCCTCGACATGATCGTCGTCGTTTCCGTGCTGCAATATGTCGGCGAGGCGGAACTGGCGCGCCTGCTCGGCCTGTTCCACGACAAGCTGAAGGACGACGGCAGGCTCGTGCTGGCCGACATCATCCCGAAGGACGTGAGCCCGCTCGACGACGCGCGTGCGCTGCTCGACTTCGGCCTGCATGGCGGCTTCCTGTTCGCGGCGCTCGCCGGCCTCGTGCGCACCGCGCTCTCGGACTACCGCACGCTGCGCCAGCAATACGGCCTGTCCTTCCACGACGAGGCCGACATGCGCGAGATCCTGGCCGAGCACGATTTCTCCTGCGAGCGGGCGGCGCGGAACATCGGGCACAACCAGAAGCGGATGACGTTCGTGGCGCGGAAGGTTGCGGAGGCGGACTGAGCCGATGCGCGCGCCAGTCCCCTCCCTTGTGGAGAGGTCGGCAGAAATCGGCGGGCTGCGCGGACGCGCTGACAGCGCAGGCGCGCGCGACCTCTCCCTCGCCCTTCCCGCATTAATCATCCTTTCCCAGCCGGCTGGACGGGCGGCCCCCGAATGTTTAACGCTTCGTTAAAGCCTCCGGCTCCGGCCGGGCGCAAAGCGGGGGAGAGGTTTTCGTGCAGGCTGGACGCAAGCTGACGTCCCCCGTCGCCCTTCTGGGCGCGGCCCTCTGCCTGCCGCTCGCCGGTTGCGTGGACACGGCGAGCCAGGTCCGCGTCGAGCCCGCCGCCGCCCCCTCCAGAATCGCCCGCAGGCCCGGCGTCAGCCCGCGCGGCGCCACGGTCGCGCTGGCCAGCGTCGCCGGCGCGCCGCAGGACGTGAACGACCGTTTCGCGCTGGCTTTCGCGCAATTGGCCGGCGCGCAGGAATTGACGACGGTCGAGCCGGGCAAGGCCGCCTATCTCGCCCGCGTCTATATCGACGCCGGCAATGGCGAAGCGGGCGTCACCCGCATTTCCTACGTCGTCGACCTGTTCGACCGCGCGCGCAAGCGCGTCGCGCGGTTGAGCGACGAAATCCCGGTCAAGGGCGGCGCAGCCGATCCCTGGGCCGCCGCCGACGATTCCGTCCTGTCCGCGCTCGCCGCCCGCAGCGCGGGCGATCTGGCCGATGCGCTGACCAAT
>JBDHTL010000036.1:0-26895 GCA_039808645.1 Rhodoblastus sp.
GGCTCGGCTGCAAACCGAACTCACGCGCGGGCAGCAGGAGCTTTCGAGCGGTCGCCATCATGACGTCGGCCTCGTCCTCGGGAGCCGATCGAGCGTGGCCGCCTCGCTTCGGTCGCAACTGGCCGAGGCCGACGCCTACCTGCATTCCAACGACGCCGCATCGGCTCGGTTCTCCGCCATCGACACTGTTCTCGACTCGCTCACCGTAATTGCGCAATCCATGCAGAAGACCCTGCTTTCCCGTGGCGCGGGCGCGGCGGCGGATACGGAAATCTCGGACGAAGCGCTTGCGGCGCTGGGTCAATTGATATCGAACGCGAATACGACGTTCGACGGCGCCTACGTCTTGTCGGGGCGAGGCGTCGTCGGCCCGCCCTTGAAGGAATTCTCGAATGCGGCCGTGGACGGGCCGGGGCAGACCCTGATCCGCGCTTTCCGGGGCAGGTTCGGCAGGGAGCCCGGAGATCCGGCAAATGCGGGCATTTCGGCTGCGGACTTGCGGTCGTTTCTCGACGAGGAGTTCGCGCAGCTGTTCGATGCCGATGGCTGGAAGGCGAATTGGGCGAATGCGACGGACACGTCCGACGAGATCCGGATTTCAGCGTCCGGCACGATCGTAAATTCTGCGACGGCGGCTTCGCCGGCGATACGAGACCTGGTGAAATCGTTTGCGATGATCGCGGGACCTGGTCTCGAGACGCTCAACCGGGATGCACGGGACGTCCTTGTTTCCGAAGCGACGAAGGCTTTGGGCGACGCGATCCGCGAATTGTCGGAATTGACCGCTGGGGTCGGGTTGAAACGTAGTCGGATCGCGGATGCGAGCACGCAGCTCGGCGCGCAACAGACACAGTTGAGAATTCGACTGGACGACCTGGAAACCGTAGACCCTGCCGAAATTTCCATTCGCATGTCCACTCTGACCGCCCAGTTGCAGGCGAGCTATCAGGTCACCGTCAAACTTGCGCAATTGAGCCTGGCCAACTTCGTCTAGAGACGTGTCATGTATCATTCTGCCTATTCGGAGATTGCGGCTGACGATCAGGCCGAGGCGCGGCGGCGCGAGCACCGCGCGCTGGAAGTCGTGCTCGGTCGATTGAATGCGGCGCAAGCAGCTTTTCCGAATGAAAAGCTGCTATGTGAAGCTCTCGACGCCATGGAGTCGCTCTGGGCGATTTTCATGAAGGACGTGTCAGGGCCGGAAAACGCCCTGCCGCTCCGTGTTCGTGAAAATGTTCTCGCCATTGGACGATGGATTTTCGAACGTTCTGCCGAACAAAGAAATGGAAGAGCGGACAATCTCGCTCTGTTGATCGAGATGAACGCGACGATTCGTGACGGGTTGAAGACGCGATCATGAAAATCTCTCTGCGCGCGGGCGAAAAGATATACATGAACGGCGCCGTGTTCAGTGTCGACAGACGCGTTTCGCTTCGGCTCCTGAACGATGTCACGTTTCTTCTCGAAAGCCACGTCATGCAGGCCGCAGAGGCGACGACGCCGCTTCGAAAAATCTATTTTGCTGTCCAGACGATGCTCATGGAGCCCGACGCGTCCAAGGCCATACGAATGTCGGCTCTACACATGATCGAGACGCTGTTGTCGGGCATGCAGGGACGCTCCGAACGGGCTCTTCTGGAGAAGGTTGGCGCGCTTCTGGGATCGGGGCGTTCGTTCGACGCTCTGCGGGAGGTTCGGGAACTCTACCGAATGGAAGAAGCGAACCGTCTCACGGCGCTTGCTGAACTGAAGGAATCGACGCCATGCAACTGAACGCCGTCGCATCGCCTTCCAGCACGCCAGCCGCAGCGGCGAGAGCGGGCGGGTCCCTCGGCTCCACGCTCGGATACAACGATTTCCTCAAACTCTTGCTGGCGCAGATGAAAAGTCAGGATCCGACCAGCCCGACCGATTCCACGCAATGGGTGTCGCAGCTGGCGACCTTTTCGAGCGTCGAACAGGCCGTTCAGGCCAATGCAAAGCTCGACCAGATCCTGCAGAACTCGACGCTCGCGGATGCCGAGGCGCTGCTGGGCAGGACCGTCGCTTCGTTGGACGGGTCGGTATCCGGCGTCGTCGTCGCCGTCACGATTTCCAACGGCGCGCTGGTCGCGACGCTCGACAACGGCGCCATGTTGCCGATCACCAGCGACGTGACCATTTCAAAGTGAACGAGATCGATGCCCTCGACCTGATGCGTCTTGCCCTCACAACCGTCATTCTCGGTTCAGCGCCTGCCGTCGGCGCGGCAATGACGATCGGAATTCTCGTGGCGCTGTTTCAAGCGCTCACGCAGATTCAGGAGGCGACCCTGACCTTCGTGCCGAAGATTATCGCGGTCTTTGTCGCTCTCATCATCAGTGGCTCGTATGTCGGAGGTCAAGTGTACAGATTCAGCGAGCATGCCTATGCGCGAATAGCAAATCCTGCACGGTGATGCGGCATCTGGGAGGAATAATGTCCAGCGGCGACCAGTTGATGACTGTCACAGGCGTCGGGCTCGCGGCGGCTATCACGGCCTTCGCTTGCATCGCGATCGCGCAGAACGACGGTTCGCCTGCAGTTCACGGATCCGAGCATCTGGCTCTGTTCGCCAAACCGTCGCGCGCCAGAGACGATCGCGTTGCTTCGTCCGGCTCTGGGCCTTCCGAACGCGTCGTCGTGGTTGGCGGCGAGCTGCGGACGCAGTCCGTCGACTACGCGCCGACGGCGACCATCGGCAAACCTGCCGCGACAGGACCGCAGTTGAGGCGCGTTCTGCGTGATCGCGTCGTGGTCCTGGGGACGACAGGCTCGTTTGAACTCCGGCCCGGCGAGGCTGCGGTCGGCCTGGGTCGTCTGCAGGAGATCCGCTCCGAGGACGGGCGTCTGACAGCCGTGTTCGCGCCCGACGGAAAAGCCGCTCAAAGCTCGAGATAGGCGCGCTTCAGGTCTTCGTTTGCTGCGAGACTCTGCATGTCGCCCGAATATCTCACCTGGCCATGCTCGAGGATGTAGGCGCGATCTGCGACGGCTGCGGCAAAGGGCAGGTTCTGTTCCGACACCAGGATCGCCACGCCGGCCTGTTTGAGGCGGCTGATCATGCCGATCATCTGTTCCACGATGATCGGCGCAATGCCTTCGGACGGTTCGTCGAGAAGTATCGCCAGCGGATTGCCCATCAAGGTGCGCGCGATCGTCAGCATTTGCTGTTCGCCGCCGGACATGCGGCCGGCGAGTCGGTTTCGCGCTTCCGCAAGATTGGGAAACAGATGAAACAATCGCTCCGGCGTCCATGTTTCCGCGGTGGCGCCGGACGAGGTCGTTTTGGAGCGGCGTCCGACCTCCAGATTTTCCATAACGGTGAGATCGGAAAATATTCGCCTGTCTTCGGGAACGAAGCCGAGCCCGAGCCGGACGATTTCATAAGGCCTCAGCCGGATCAGTTCGTGACCGCGGAAGACGGCCGAGCCGGAGCGGCGCGCGACGAGCCCCATGATCGATTCGATCGTCGTCGTCTTGCCCGCGCCGTTTCTCCCCATCAGCGCGACGACTTCGCCCGGCCGCAACTCCAGATCGACGGCAAAGAGAATCTGCGCCGCGCCATAGAATGCATCGAGTTTGCGGACGGTCAGGAGCGGCTCGCTCACGGCTGGAGTCCCTCGAAGGCGCGCTCGGACCCGAAATAGGCGCTTCGGGCGGAAGGATTTGCGCGGACCTCCGCCGGGGTTCCCTGGGCAATCAGCCTGCCGCGCGCCAACACCAGCAGACGGTCGGAAAATCCGAAGACGGCGTCCATCGAATGTTCGGTGAACAGGACGCCGATACTGCGCCGACGCGCGAGTTCCCGCGTCAGCGTCATCATCGCGATCCGCTCTTTCGGCGCCATGCCCGCGGTCGGCTCGTCCATGAGCAGCAGCTTCGGTTCATTCGCGAGAGCGATGGCGAGCTCGACGCGCTTGATGTCGCCGTAAGCCAGGTCGCCGCAGGGCTTGTCGGCCTGAGCCGCCATGCCGACCTGCTCGAGAAGATCGCGCGCCCTGTTCATCGGATAGCGCGCGACAGGCCGCCAGAATCTCGTGATTGCGTTCTCCTGCGAAAGGACTGCGAGCTGGACATTCTCCACGACTGTCATGGACGGAAAGGTCGCGGCGATCTGAAATGTCCGCCCGACCCCCAGACGCCAGATGGAATGCGGCGGCAGGCCGACGATGTCTCGTCCCGCAAGCACTATTCGCCCGAAATCCGGCTTCAACTGGCCATTGAGCATATTGAAGCAGGTCGACTTGCCGGCGCCGTTGGGGCCGATCATGGCGAGCATTTCGCCGGCTTCGAGAGAAAAATCGACGTCGACGACGGCGTGGACGCCGCCGAAGCTTTTCGACAGACCATGTACGGCGAGCAGACTCATGGACGCGAGGTCCACGAGCGGATGGTTCCGACAATGCCCGCTGGAAACAGCATGACGAGCGCAATGACGAAGAGGCCGAGAATTGCGCGCCAATATTCAACGTGGCGGGAGATCTGGTCTTGCAGAAAGAGGAAGACGGCCGCGCCGACGATCGGGCCCGAGACCGTGTCGACGCCGCCGAGAAGAACCATTACGAGACCATCGATCGAACGGCCGACTCCGAGCGTCTCGGGCGAGATGCTTCCCTTCGAAAAGGCGAACAACCCGCCGGCGAGGCCAGCGAAGGCGCCCGCGATGGAGAAGCCGATCCACTGGATCCTGCGGACGTCGAGCCCGATCGCTCCGCTTCGCAGGACGGAGTCGCGAGCGGCTCTCAAGGCGTAGCCGAAAGGCGCGAAGAGGACGCGCCTGAGGACAAACACGCCAGCGCAGCACAGCAGAAGGGAGAGGATGTAGAAGGCGTCCTTGGACGAAAACCACGACGACGGCCATACGCCGACGACCCCGTTGCTGCCGCCTGTCACCGCATCCCACTGATAGACGATGGACCAGACGATCTGACTGAAGGCAAGCGTGAGCATCGCGAGATAGACGCCGGAGAGCCTCACGCAGAACCAGCCGCACAGGATCGCGCCGATCAATCCGCCCACCGGCGCCGCAGCGAGCGCCGCCCACATCGGCCAGCCCAGGGTCTTGCTGACGAGCGCGGCCGCATAGGCGCCAAGCCCGAAATAGGCGGCATGCCCGAACGAATGCATGCCGCCGGGCCCCATCACGAAATGAAGCGAGGCCGCGAACAAGATCGCGATGAGGACGTCGATGCCGAATACAAGCAGATACGATCTGTTGTCGGTGAAAGCCGGCGCAAGCAACAAGAGGACCACGGCGACCGCCGCGACGACATTCTGCGCGGTCCCGGGCGCGGCCGCCAGAGTAGCGACCTGAGCCGGCGCGCGGATCGAGACGTCCGGACGGCCGAGCAGACCGGAAGGTCTTAAGGCGAGCACCACGGCCATGACGGCAAATTCGGCCACCAGAGTGAATTTGGGAAAGGCGATCGAAAACCCGAGCGGCGTCTGCCATTCGCCGAGCGCGATGCACAGGGCCTTTATTTCGGCGATCAGCACCGCAGCGACGAAGGCGCCGGGAATGGAGCCCATCCCGCCGACGACGACGACCACGAAAGCGTCGCCGATCGAAGCCAGATCCATGGAGAGGGTCGCCGGCTCGCGCGGCAGCTGCAATGCGCCGCCCAGGCCCGCGAGCGCCGCGCCGAGGGCGAACACGCTCGTGAAGAGCACCGTTTGGTTGACGCCGAGCGCGGACACCATTTCCCGGTCCTGCGTCGCCGCCCGCACGAGAATGCCCCAGCGCGTTCGTGTCAGAAGCAATTGCAGCGCGATCAGAACGAGAGGGCCGGACACGATGAGGACAAGATCGTATTCGGGGATCCGTCGATCGAGGATCGATACCGCGCCGGCCAAGCCGGGCGCGCGCGGGCCCAACAAATCTTCCGCGCCCCAGATGGCGAGCGCGGCGTCCTTGACGACGAGTGTCAGGGCGAATGTCGCGAGCAATTGGAACAGTTCGGGCGCCCGGTAGATGCGGCGCAAGATGAGGAATTCGACGGCGAGGCCGACAACGCCGATCGCCGCCGCGCTGCCGAAGACGGCAACCCAGAATCCGAATGGCCCCTGCAGTCGCTGGCTCAGCGACCACGCGACATAGGCTCCGAGCATGTAGAACGAGCCATGCGCGAAGTTCACGATGCGCGTGACGCCGAAGATCAGCGAAAGTCCAGACGCAAGCAGGAACAGCGTCGAGGCGGCGGCAAGCCCGTTCAGCGCTTGAACGAGCAGGCCGGAGAGGCTCATCGGGTCGGCTTCCGCTACGGTGCTGTCAATGCGGCGTCAATCGGCCGGACGCAGCTTCCGAACCTCCTCGTCGCTCGGCAAATAGGCCGCGCCGTCCCGATACACGAAGTCGACCATGACGCCCTTGCCGTCCTTCACCGCGATCTTGCCGACGTAGGCGCCCATCGTGGATTGGTGATCGATCGCGCGGAACGTCGCCTTGCCCAGCGGCGATTCGAATTCCAGCCCGGAGAACGCCTGCACGAGCTTGTCCGTGTCGACTCCGCCCGCCTTGCCTATCGCCGCCGAGATCGCCTTGATCGTGGAATAGCCGACGACGGAGCCGAGGCGCGGATAGTCGTTGAACTTCTTCGTATAGGCGTCGAGGAACGCCTTGTGTTCGGGACTGGCGATGGCGTACCAGGGATAGCCCGTCACGATCCATCCCGTCGGCGCCTCGTCCTTCAGCGGATCGAGGTATTCCGGTTCGCCGGTCAAAAGGCTGACGACCGACGTGGACTGAAACAGGCCGCGCAGCGAACCTTCGCGAACGAACTTGGCCAGGTCCGCGCCGAACAGGACGTTGAAGATCGCGTCGGGCTTGGCGTCGGCGAGCGCCTGCGCAACCGCGCCCGCTTCGATCTTGCCGAGCGGCGTCGCCTGTTCGTTGACGAATTCGACGTCGGGTTGCGCCGCTTTCAACAGCGCCTTGAAGGTCGCCGCGGCCGACTGTCCATATTCGTAGTTCGGATAGACGAGCGCCCAACGCTTCTTGCCGAGCTTCGCGGCTTCCGGGACGAGCATGGCCGATTGCATGTAAGTGGAGGGCCGCAGCCGGAACGTATAGCGATTGCCGCCCTGCCAGACGATCTTGTCGGTCAGCGGCTCGGAGGCGAGGTAGAGAACTTTCCGCTGCTTGGCGAAATCGCCCAGGGCGACGCCGATGTTCGAGAGGAAGCCGCCAGCGAGCAAGTCGACCTTCTCGGCGGAAAGGAGTTCCTCGGCCATGCGCACCGCGTCGCCGGGATTGGCGTTGTCGTCGCGCGTGATGACCTCGATCTTGCGGCCCGCCGCGCCGCCCGCGGCGTTGATCTGCTCGACAGCCAGTTCCATGCCGCGGCGATAGGGCTCCAGGAAGGCCGCTTGCGCCTTGTAGCTGTTGACCTCGCCGATTCTTATCGGGGATTGCGCGAATGCCAGCGAACTGACGGAGAGAACTGCAATCGCGACGACGCTACCCAGCAGCTTGGCCTTCATTCCTGCCTCCTGTGCTCGCGAGCCTCGAGACCGACATCGGTTGACGACCATCCACACCGGAACCCGACGTCGAGTTTCCGGCTCGACCATGCGTCCTTGCGAGCTTCGGCTTGCTTGACAGACTGCACGCGCCAAGTCGAGTATTTGCATACTAATGGTTTTGGGTCGGCTGTAAATCGGCGGCCCGGATCCGCGAAAGGAAGCGCCATGGCAGCGGTGGCCGACGGAAAAGTTCGCTGCGATGCGTGCCCGGTCATGTGCATCATCAAGCCTGGCGCGGCCGGCGCTTGCGACCGCTACGCCAATGCCGACGGCGTTCTCGTTCGCACCGATCCGCATCTGCTTCTGGAGAGAACGATCGGCGGCGGCGGGCGCATCAAGCAATTTCTCGCGGGCGCTGCGGATTGGGAGGGCGAGATCGTCGGAGGCCGGGAGACGTTCGTCACGGCCGTCGGCGCCGGCACGACATATCCCGACTACAAGCCGGCGCCGTTCATCGTCTCATCGCGTGTCGAGGGCGTCGATGTGGTGACGGTCGTCACCGAGGGCATCTACTCCTATTGCGGCCTGAAGGTGAAGATCGACACGGATCGGTATCTGGGTCGCGAATGCAGCGTCGTCCGCGCCGAGGGCGAGCCGGTCGGGCATGTCACCACCGGCGAATACGGCTCGCAGATGCTGTCGCTCGGCGGCGTCAATCACCTTACCCACGGCGGCAAGAACGAAGGGCGGGTCACGTGCCGGACAATCATGGACCTGGCGAGTGGACGCGCCGTCGAACTCACGGTCGATGATGGCGCGGCCGTCATCGTCCAGGCGGGCGCTGCGCCCGTCGTCAATGGCGTGATCGAAGAGCGCATGCGCGTGGGTTGCGGTTCGGCGACGATAGGAATGTTCGCGAGGCAATGGTTCGGAAAGGTTGATGAAGTCGTCGTCGTCGACGATCACATCACCGGCGTGATGTCGGAGCATCAGGCCGGCAGGCTGCTGGGCGCGGAGCCGACGGGCATCCGGTTGAGAGGGCGCAAGTCGACGCCCGGACGATATTTTCATGTCGCCGAACCCGGCGTGGGGTGGGGCGGCACGAACATTTCCGATCCGCTCGAAATCCTGCAGGAGTTCGAGATGAGCAAGGGCGCGCGGCCGGGACTTCGCATGCTGATGGTGTCTACGACTGGGGAGCACTTCGCCTATTACGAACTCGACGACAGCCTGAAACCGATCGAACGCGACCTGCCGGAGACACTGTCGGGGTCGGTCGCCCGCATCAAGGAGAATTGCGAACCTGCGCTGTGCAGCGTCCTGTTCATGGCGGGCGCGGGCGGATCGTTGCGCGCCGGCGTCACGGAAAACCCCGTGCGCCTCACGCAATCCGTCAAGTCCGCCCTGACCCGCGTGACGGCAGGAGGCGCGCCGGTCTACGTATGGCCCGGCGGCGGCATAACCTTCATGGTCGATGTGACTCTGCTGCCGGCCAATTCTTTCGGATACGTCCCGACGCCGGCGATCGTGGCCCCGATCGAATTCACGATGCCGCTCGACGACTATGCGGCGCTCGGCGGACATGTCGCCCATGTTCGTCCGCTCGAGGAGATCGTCCGTGAAGCGGGGAAGCTGCGCGGGTCGTTCGATCGGACGCTTCCCTGGCCACTGGACAGCGGGACGGGCCGCTAATGAACCCTCGCATGCAGATTTCTCTGCTCGATGACGGACGGCTTCACCTGAACGACGGGCCCATCGATCTAATCCTGTTTGCCGACGCGGCCGAGTCGGCGCGGCGCGCCGCTTTCGGCGCGGCCATATCCAGGTTCTCGTCCATCCTCGACGAATTGTGCGCGGAACTGTCTTATCTTCGTTCGCCCGCGCGCCCGGCCGGTCCGCTTCCGTTCGGCGCCGTCGCACGACGCATGGTCGCGGCGACGCGGCCGTTGAGCGGGCACAGGTTCATAACCCCCATGGCGGCGGTCGCCGGCGCTGTGGCCGATGAAGTCCTGAAGCAGATGCTCGAAGCAGCGTCGCTGCAGCGCGCCTACGTCAACAACGGCGGCGACATAGCGGTGCATATCGCCGATGGCGCCGCACTGAAGGTCGGACTCGTGGACAGGCCCGACCGACCGAGCCTGTTCGCAGCGGCGAGTCTCAAGGCAGCGCACGGCGTTTGCGGCGTGGCGACGAGCGGTTGGCGCGGCCGCAGTTTTTCACTTGGAATAGCCGACGCCGTCACCGTTCTCGGCGTCGACGCCGCGCGCGCGGACGCGGCGGCGACGCTCATCGCCAATGCGGTCGATCTGCCGGGGCATTCCGGCATCTTTCGCACGCCGGCAAACCAGTGCGACCCGCAATCGGATCTGGGCGATCGTCTCGTCACGCGCAGCGTCGGCGCATTGTCTGATCTCGACGTCGCGCGCGCGCTCGCCGCCGGGGAGACGGAGGCGCGCCGATTGCTGGCGGCCGGCGCCATCGTCGCGGCGTCCATGCGGTTGCGCGGAGCGACGCGGGTGGTCGGCAGGCTGCCCGGCGAGTCTTCCGGTTCTTGTCCGTCAACGGACAGCGGTTCGCTGTCGATCAAGGAGAGGCGGGGATGGCGCCTTACATCCGCAAACTCGTGACCGTCATCGAGGAAACGCGGTCGGAGATGGGCCGCCCGGTCGATCCGCCGACGCGGCGTGCGGCGGCGATCGCGGTGATCGCCAACCCGGCGTCCGGACGCTACGTCGAGGACCTCTCCGAATTGACGGATATCGGGGAGGCGCTCGGCGCGCTGCTCACCGAGCGCGCGATCGCGGCGTTGGGGATCGCGGGCGACAAGGTCCAGAGCTACGGCAAAGCCGCCGCGGTGGGCGAGAACGGCGAACTCGAACATGCCGCGGCGATCCTGCATCCGAAACTCGGCGCGCCCGTGCGCAAGGCGCTCGGCAAGGGCGCCGCGTTGATCCCGTCCTCCAAGAAGCGCGGTGGCCCCGGCGTTGCGCTCGACATTCCGCTCGGCCACAAGGACGCGGCTTTCGTGCGCAGCCATTTCGACGGCATGGAAGTGCGCATCGTCGACGCGCCGCGCGCCGACGAAATCATGGTGGCGATCGCGATCACCGATTCCGGACGCCCCCTGCCGCGCGTCGGCGGTCTGAAGATCGACGAGATCAAGGGCGAAGACGGCCTGCGCTGAAGCGGTCGCTACCGCGTCGCCGTCTGCTTGATCGCCGCCAGAAGACGGTCGGGCGTCGCCGGCGCGCGGCGGACGACGACGCCCGTCGCGTGGCGAATGGCGTTGAAGATCGCCGGCGCGGTCGGGATGAGCGCCTGCTCGCCGACGCCCTTGGCGCCGTAAGGCCCGATGGAATTGGGCGTCTCGATCAGTATCGATTCGATCGTCGGCGTGTCCCCGATGGTGGGGATCAGATAATCGTGCAGGTTTTCGCCGCGCCCGGGGTGGAACTCTTCCATCAGGGCGAAGCCGAGCCCCTGCATCACGCCGCCTTCGATCTGGCCTTCCAGAAGCGCCGGATTGATGGCGCGGCCGACGTCATGCGCGGCGATGACCCGCCGGACCTTCACGGTTCCAAGCCGAACGTCGACGTCGACCTCGGCCATATGCGCGCCGAAGCCGTAGACTGCGTAAGGCGTCCCCTGGCCGTTGGCGTCGAGAGGGGTCGTCGGCGGATCGAATGTTTCTTCGGCGGCGAGCAGGTAGCCGAACGCGCCCGCGTTCATCGACGAGAGCGGAATCTGGTGCCGCCGCCCCTTGTCGACCAGTACGATGCGGTCGCTTTCGAGGCGGATTTCGGCGGCGTCGGAGACATTCGCCAGCCGCAGGAGCTGCGCGCGCAGAGCGAGCGCCGCGGCTTCCGCGGCGCGGCCCGTGACGAAGGTCTGGCGCGATGCGGAGGTTTTTCCGCAATCGGGCGTCAGATCCGTATCGCCGGAAACCAGGTCGAAACTCTCGATGCCGACGCCGAGCGCGCTGGCGGCGATCTGCGTGATCGCCGTATTCGAACCCTGGCCGATATCGACCGCGCCCTGATGCAGCGCAATTCTCCCGTCGGCTTTGAGACCGATGCGGATGGTGGAGGGATTGGGCAGGGATGTGTTGCCGCAGCCGTACCACATGCCGGCGATGCCGACGCCGCGCCGCAGCGCTCCGGGGGATTGCCTGTTGAAATCCTCGGCGGCGCGCCGCATCGCGCGCCAATCCTGGCGCAACGACGTCAGGCACGCCTTGAATGCGACTCCATCGCCGAGCGCCTGTCCGGTCGCCGTCGGCGTCTCGCCATCGAGCGCGTTGAGAATCCGGAATTCGAGCGGGTCCATCCCGAGACGGTCCGCCAGTTCGTCCAGCAATTGTTCCTGCGCGACCGCCATCTGCGGCACGCCGAAGCCACGGAAGGCGCCCGATGGCGCGCAATTGGTATGGATCGCGCGGGTGCGCGCGCGATAGTTGGGCACGAAATAAGGTCCGCTTGCGTGGACCGGCACGCGATTGGCGACGGTCGGCCCCCAACTCGCATAGGCGCCCGTGTCGAAATCGGCCTGAAAGTCGATCGCGGTCAGTTTGCCGTCGCCGCTCGCGGAGATGCGGGACTTGATCCGCGACGGGTGGCGCTTCGTCGTCGTGGCGATCGATTCCGGTCGGGAATAGACCATCGCGACTGGCCTGTTCGTCAACCACGCGGCCAACGCGATATAAGGTTGAACCGAGAGATCGAGCTTGGAGCCGAAGCCGCCGCCGACGGCTGTCGGGATGATCCTGACGTCCGCCGGCGCAATGCCGAGAATTGCAGCGACATCGTCGCGGTCCATGTAGGGCGCCTGCGTGCAGGCGGCGATCTCCATCCTGTCGCCGACGCGCCGCGCGAAGCCGGCCTCGGGTTCGATATAGGCATGTTCGACGAACCCGGTTTCGAACGCGCCCTCGACCGTCAGCTCCGCATCGGCGCGATCGGCCGCGACGTCGCCCTTCTCTACGCGACCATGCACCAGAATATTGTCCGGTCGTTTGTCGTGAACGAGCGGCGCGCCCGTGGCCAGGGCCGCGTCGATGCCGAGCAGATGCGGCAGCGCCTGCCAGCCGACGGGGAATTGGCCGAGATCGAGGCGTTCCATCGCTGCGCGCGATCCGACGACCGCCGCGACCGCCTCGCCCTTGAAGCGCGTTTCCCCGACCGCAAATACGGGCTGGTCGGCGAAAGGCGGAATGACGCCGTGCAGATTGCGTCCCGGTATGTCGGCGGCGGTCAGGACGCGGTCGATCTCCGGATGCGACGCGAGCCACGCGCCAATGTCTCCGAATGTGAAGCGAGCGCGATGATGCGGCGAGCGGATGGCGCGCAGGAAGAGAGCGTCCGAGGGAATGACGTCGGCGCCGAATGGATCGCGCCCTTCCACCTTTGCGCGTCCGTCCAGTCTCGCGATGGACTGGCCCACATGGCCCTGAACGCCGCCGAGCGCTGGCTGGTCGTCGCCGGCCGCCATGCGCACGGCATCGAGGATCTTTCGATATCCGGTGCAGCGGCAGAGGACGCCGCCGAGCGCGGCGTCGATCTGGCTGTCGGTCGGCAGCGGCGTCGCGTCGAGGAGCGCGGCGGCGGAGACGATCATGCCCGGCGTGCACGCGCCGCACTGGGCCGCGCCGGCCCGGTGGAAGGCGTCGAGCAGACGCGCGCCGGATCGCGTGTGACGCGCGACGCCTTCGATGGTCACGACCGAGGCGCCTTCGACCTGTCCGACAGCCACGAGACAGGCGCAGGCGGGCTCGCCGTCGATCAAAACGGTGCAGGCGCCGCAATCGCCGGCCTCGCAGCCGACCTTTGTGCCGATCTGTCCAAACGCGTCGCGCAGCACGGAAGTCAGGCGCTCGACGCCGCTCGCCTCCAGCGACCGTCGCTCGCTGTTGACGACGAGCGTGATCCGGTGCGCATTGTCATCCATCGGCGGGTCTTGCCAATTGCGCGAGCGCGCGACGCAGGAGTTCGAGCGCGGCCTCGAGCCTGTAGTCCGCCGTCGCGCGGAGATCGCCGATCGGGTTCAGGATCGACAAATCCGTCGACGTCAAGACATCCGCGATCGCGTCGTTTGCGGACAGGCCGACGAGGCGTCTCTCGAGATCGCGCAGACGTCGCGCGACGGCGGAGGCCGAGCCGACGGCAAGTCGCGCCTCCGCGATCGCGCCTTCGCCGTCGACGACGAGCAAAGCGGCGACCATCACGATCGAAATCACGAGATGGCTGCGGGCGCCGAGCTTCAGGAAAGTCGAACGCGCCCCAGCAACATCGTCGACGACGATGGCGGTCATGATTTCGTCCGGCGCGCGCGCCGTGCGGCGATTGCCGCGCAGAAAATCGTCGAGCGCGAGAACGCGAACGCCGCCCGGGGAGGCGAGTTCGACCCGCGCATCGAGCGCCAGCAGCGGCGGAACGCCGTCGGCGGCCGGCGAAGCGTTGCAGAGATTGCCGCCGATCGTGGCGCGGTTCTGGATTTGCACGGCGCCGACGTCGCGCGCCGCCAGCCGCAGCATGTCGAAGGCGGGCGGCAGACCGGCGCGCGCGATTTCGGTCCATGTCGTCGCGGCGCCGATGCGGATCGATTTCCCGTCGCGCCGGACGCCGCGGAGGTCGGGCAGTCCGGATATGTCGACGAGCCGCGTCGGCGGCGGACGATCGACAAGCGCGGGATAGACGTCCGTGCCGCCAGCCAGAATCCTGGCGTCCGGAAGGCTGAGCAGAGCGAGCGCTTCGGCGGTCGATTGCGGACGATGCAACATGCCACCCCGCTTTCCGCTTGCGGCCGTCGTGTGCGGCGTCAACCGTTCGTGCACAAATAGTCAAATGCGCCCCTCGCCTTGTCAAGACGCGGGCGACGGCCGATGGTGCGCGTGAAATGCTGCGAGAGACCGATGATCGATAGCCTCACCCATGCCGCGATGGACCACGAAGAGATCGACTATGTTCTGGACGAGCAGGTCGGTTTTCTCCTGCGCCAGGCGCAGCAACGCCACACGGCCATTTTCGCTCGGATGATGCTGAGCGACATCACGGCGACGCAATGGGCGACCCTCGCCAAGCTCCACGAAATCGGCGGGTGCTCGCAAAATCTTCTCGGCCGTCATGTCGCGATGGATGCGGCGACGATCAAGGGCGTGGTGGACCGCCTGCTTGCGCGCGAGCTTGTCGTCGTCAATGCGGATCCCGCCGACAGCCGGCGCCTGACCATCGATCTCTCGGAGGCGGGCAGGGATTTCGTCCGGCGCGCGATTCCCATTGCCGCCGCGATCACCGAGGAGACGGTCGCGCCGCTGGACCGGCAGGAGCGCGAGACGCTGCTCGGCCTGCTGGCGCGGATCAAATAGCTTCAGCCGCGATCACCTCGGGAATGCGTGTCGCAGGCGGCGTGTTGCGGCTGCGCCCGGCGCGGACGAGGCCGTCGATGACCACCATGCCCACGCCCGGCAGATCGCCGAGGCGAACGCTTTCCAGAAGCGAGCCGGCCGGGGAATGCTGCGCCCTGTCCATCAACACGAAGTCGGCGGCGCGGCCGACTTCGAGCAGGCCGCAGTCGAGATTGCGCATGCGGGCCGTATTGCCGGTCGCAAAACAGAATGCGATTTCGGCCGGCACGTCGCCGAGCGACGACAGCATCGAAACCATGCGCAATATGCCGAGCGGCTGGACGCCGGAGCCGGCCGGACCGTCGGTTCCCAGAATGACGCGGGACAATTCGTTCATCTCGCGCGCCGTGCGCAGCGTGACCAGGGCGGAGCGCTCGTTGCCGTTGTGGACCAGCTCCAGCCCGCGCTTGCAGCCCTCGCAGATGCAGCGGATCTGGTCGTCGGGCAAAGCGGTGTGGCCGCCGTTGATATGGCCGACGATGTCGGCGTCGCATTCGAGGACGATGTCCTTGTCGATCAGGCCGGAGCCCGGAATCGACGGGCCGCCGGTGTGAATGGTCGACTGGATGCCGTGCTTGCGCGCCCATTCCACCATCTTGCGGCCGGTCGGCCCGTCCTTGACGCCGCCGAGGCCGATTTCGCCGAGCAGCTTGACCCCGGCGGATGCGAGCTCGGCGAAGTCGCTCTCGACCATGCCGTTCTCGATGACCGGCGCGCCGGCGTGCAGCTTCACGCCGCCCGGACGAAAATTCGTGTAGGCGCGCTGCGCGGCGATCGCCATCGCCTTCAGCCCGACGATGTCGCGGGCGCGGCCGGGCGTATGGACCTCGCCCGCCGAAATCATGGTGGTGACGCCGCCGTGCATCGAGGAATCGATCCAGTTGAGCTGGCTCTGGCGCGGCGTCCAGTCGCCCGCGACGGGATGGACGTGGCTGTCGATCAGCCCCGGCGCGAGCGTTGCGCCATTGGCGTCGACGATCGTCCGCGCGCCTTCCGTATCGAGGTCCTTCAGCCGGCCGATGGCGGCGATCCTGCCGTCCACGCACACGATCGCGTCGCCGTCGAGTATCGGACGTTCGAGCGCCCCCGACAGCATGAGGCCGATATTGCGGATGACGAGCTTGCCCGCCGTTTCGGTCGTCGCTTCCTGCGCCATTGCTGTCTCCGGAATTGCTCGGGCGGGCGCCATGCGGCGCGTCGTCAGCATACAAACGGCAATTGAGCGCGCAACGGGCCTGGCGCGGCCGAGGACTACGGCCGCGCACGCGCGTCAGGAAGTCGATCGCCGCGGCCCATTCGGCCTCGGACGGGCGCGTCTCGCGCACGAACGCGTGCCGGTGATGGACGAGCGCCTGAAGCATCTCGCGAATGCGCGGGTCGGGGGCCTCCGCGATGCGCGCGAGAACGGCCTGCGTCAGTTTCCTCTCGTCCTCGGCTCCGGCCGACCCGCTGTCAACGCCGCCCGGCGCGGCCGATAGGAACATGGCGCGCCAGGGCGAGGCCGAGATTCCAGAAAATGCAGACGCACAGGGCCAGCGCGAGCGCGAGGGGCGCGCCGAGCGGCAGGGTCGCCAGATGCAGGACCGCGACTGCGACGCCGAAGCCGACGAGGCCCGGAAGCGCATGCGAAATCACCGCGCTCGCGCCGACGCCGCCGATACGCGGTTGCAGAATGATCGCGAGCGAGAACAGGACGATAGGCACGAGCGCCGCGACGCCCGCCGCGGCGGCCCCGAGAAAGCGGCCGACGACGACCGTGAGGCCGACCAGGCTCATGACGAGAGCCGCGCGAAACGGGATATCCCACCAGCGCGTCTGCGGCGGGCGGCCGGGAGCGGTCGCACGGCAGTCGCGCGTCGCGAGATAGGCAGGAACAAATGCCGCGACATTCAGCAGCCCGGCCGCTGCAAACGTCCAGGGCGTCGCGACGATGGCGAGTGCGGCGACAATCCAGAGGCCGAACGAAACGCCGAGCGCGAACCAGAGCGGCGCCCGCCGCGCGAGCAAAGCGTAGAGTGCGCCGAAGCCGAACGTCGCGGCGTTCGTGGCGAGGCTGGTCAGCGCGGCGCGATGGACGAATTCCGCGCCGTGCTCGGCCGCCAGGAAAATGTACGACGGTCCGGCCGAGATCGGCAGGGTCGCGATCATGGCGCCGAGAAAGGGCCCGGCGCGCTCGACGAGCCTCGAGGCCGCGACCACGACGACCGCGGTCGTCGTCATCTTGGCGACAAGCATGATCCAGAACGATTCCAGCATTTTCGGCGCGCCGGCGGCAGACCTGTCCTGCCTAGCCTTTCGCAGGCTCCGTGTCGCCACGGCGTCGCGGCATGGCTCCCATGAACGCCGATCCAAAACGTGACGCGGGCCATCCAATCTCCGTGCAACTGCGCGCCGCCGTCTCGACGGTTCGCCATCGCCGTGGCAAGGACTAGCAAAATTCGGGAGGATCGCATGAGCGAAGGGGCGGGGATCGTCATCGTCGGAGCGGGGCACGGCGGGGTGCAGGCCGCGGCCTCGCTACGCGAGGAGGGCTATGCGGGCCCGATCGCGCTCGTTTCGGACGATCCGAACGCGCCCTATCAGCGCCCGCCGCTCTCCAAGGCTTTCATCAAGGGCGAGGCGACGGCGGAATCGCTGATCCTGCGCGGGCCGACCTTCTACGGCGAGAAGCGGATCGACCTGCGTCTCGGCGAAATCGTCATCGAGATCGACCGCGCGGGCCGCGTCGTGCGGCTCGCCTCGGGCGCGAGGCTGGCCTACGATCATCTGATCCTGGCGACCGGCGCGCTGCCACGTCCGGCTGCCTTCGCCGGCGTCGAACTCGAGGGCGTGCTGGCGCTGCGCGACATGAACGACGCGGCGCGACTGAAGGCCAGGCTCGAAAGCGCGGCGCATGTCGTCGTCATCGGCGCAGGGTTCATCGGTCTCGAATTCGCCGCGACGGCGGCCGCCAAGGGCGCCGAGGTCCAGGTCGTCGAGATCGCGCCGCGCGTGATGGGGCGGGCGGTGTCGCAGACCATTTCCGATTTCTACGCCGACGCGCACCGCGGCTTCGGCGTGAAGCTGCATCTGGGCGCAGGCGTCGCCTCGATCGAGGGCGCGGCCGGCCGCGTGACGGCGGTGCATCTGTCGGACGGGCGCCGGTTTCCGGCCGATCTGGCGCTCGTCGGCATCGGCATTCTGGCCAACGAAAGCCTCGCCTCGGCGGCCGGACTCGTCGTGGACAACGGCGTCGTGGTGGACGAGGCGCTGACGACGTCCGACCCGCATATTTCCGCGATCGGCGATTGCTGCGCCCATCCGAACGTCTATGCCGGCCGCCGCTTCCGACTCGAATCGGTGCAGAACGCCACCGACCAGGCGCGCGTCGTCGCGCGCAAGCTGACGGGCAAGCCGGCGCGCTACGATGCGCTGCCGTGGTTCTGGAGCGACCAGGGCGACCTGAAACTGCAGATCGCCGGCCTCAACATGGATTGCGACACGTTCGTCACGCGCGGCGATCCGTCGATCCGCAGCTTCTCGGTCTTCGGCTTTTCGGGCGGCAAGCTGCGCGTGGTCGAATCCGTCAACCGCGCCGCCGACCACATGATCGCCCGGCGGCTGATCGGTTCCGGCGCGGCGCTGAGCCCGGGGGAGGCGGCCGATCCCGGCTTCGACCTCAAGGCGCGGGCGATGGCGAAGCCCGCCTGACCCTGAATTGCCTCGCATTTTCGGCATATATGCCCGGCGCTGCCTTCACGCGATGTTAAGTTGCGACACCTACTTCTTGTCCAAAGCGTGTCGGAGCACCGCGAATGGGCAACAGAAGCGGCACAAACGGACGCCGGTTGGGCCTCAGGACCCCGATGCAGGCGCGCGCGCGCGTCTACGATACGGCGGGCCGCTCGGTCGAGGTCGCGATCAAGGACCTGTCGCCGAACGGCGCGCGGCTCATGGCCGCCTCCGAGACCGCCATTCCCCGCCAGTTCGTCATCCGCTTCGGCGAGTATGAGGCGCGCGGCGAAGTCGTGTGGCGCAAGGGCGTCGACGTCGGCGTCCGCTTCATCCTGCCCGACGAGGACCACGGCCGCGTCCGGCCGCAGCCGGTCCTGCCCGCCAAGAAGACGACGATGGACGAATTGCGCAGCGCCGCGCGTCCGCGGCGCGGCATGATGCGCTTCATCTTCGGATAGCCGTCCGCGCAGTCCTCGTCGCCTACGCCCGCAACGCGTGCGGGACGCGCGTCACCGGGACGAAATCCGCATCAGCTTGCCGAGCGACGAGCCGACCGAGCCGATCGATTCGCGCATGGTCTCGCCAAGGCCGCCGATGCGCTTCACGACGTCCGCGCCGGTCGGCACGAAACTGGACATCCTGAAACCGCCGCCCGCAGCCGCCCGGCGGTCCGCGGGGAGATCGGCGAAGCGCGGCGCGAAGTCCTCCGCCACGGGTCTGGTCGGGGCCGCATGGGCGAGCGTCGTCGGGCGGACCGGCGGGCGCGGCGCCGCGGCGAGCTTCGCCCTGGCGGTCGTCGGCCCCTTGTCCTGTGCCACGGGCGTCGGCGCGGGCTCGAACGCCGGCGTCGTCTCGATCGTCCAGGCCTTGCCGGGCTTGAAATTGCGGATGCTGTCGTCGGCAGCCCGCTCGTGCGGGTAGAAGGCGAGTTCCCGCTTCGCCGTCGGCCCGGCGTCGAGCCGGGCGGCGTGCTTGGGCTCGGGCCCGCCCGCCTTGCCGGCGAGCGATGCGGCCGACGCGCCGAGACCGACCGCGACCGCGATGGCGGCGGCCATTGTCCAGCGGCGACCGGACGTTGCAGCGATAGGCAAGGCGTGTGTCATGGCGTCGGCCCCAGAATCCATGCGCGAAAAAATAGGCCGATTGGGCCGATTTGAAGGCGGCGGCCGGCGATTTTCCGGAGGTGTGGCGTTCCGCCCACGATCCAGCCGGGACGGCCAGGCGCATGTCGCGCTGGCCCGGCCCGGCGCTCGATCCGGCGCGCGCGGCGCGGCAGGGGCGAGGGCGTTCCCCCTCCTCCGCAAGAAGGAGGGAGCTACCTCACGCCTTCGCCCGGTCCGGATAGCTCGCCGCCATGCCGTCGCGCACGTCCTGCTGCACGCCGTATTGCGGGAAGGGATAGCGGAAACCGTTCTTCGCCAGCGCCTCCATGCCGGCGACCGCCTGGGCGAGCATGTCGGGCGGCAGCGCCATCAGCATTTCGTCATCCAGCACGCCGCCGTAGCGACGTTCGGCGAAGCAGGGGATGGAGAGCGAAGGCTCGCGCCTGGTCAGCGCGCGGCCCCAGCTGTCGGCGCAGGCGCTCTCGCCGACCACGCTCCAGTCGAAGCGCTTGTAGCCCGCCCATTGCAGGCCGTTGATGAAATACATCATCGCGCCGGGCGTGGCGTAGAACAGCGCGATGTCCGGATTTTCGACGCGGCCGGCGGCCAGCGGCGAGACGACCAGCGCCTCGTATTTCCCGTCAGGCACGCAGTTCATGGCGGCCTGATGCGCGCCGGCGTCCTCGATCGTCGAATACCAGACGCCGGTCATGTGCCTGCCCGACTTCCAGTCGTCGGTCTTGGCGTGGCCCAGCCCGACCACGGCGCGGCATTGGGCGCCCACGAGGTCGTCGGCCGTAATGCCAACCGTCCAGCCGAGGCGCGCGGCCTGCGCGACGACCTGGTCGAGCGTATGGACGGCCTTGGGCCGGCGGATGCGCGCGATCTGCTCCATGTCGGCGCTGCGCTCGTAGAGCTTCATGCAGAAGGGGATGGAGCGCACCTTCAGCAAGCGCTCGAGATCGGCGGACGCGCGGGCGAGATCGACGGACATGTTTGCCTCCTGTTTGCGCCATCATGCCCGCAAGTCGGCGCGGAGCGAAAGGGGCCGGCCTCGTCTTCACCGCCGGGAAACATATATGTTCCACGGTGAATGAACGCCGGACCGCCGGCGGCAGGAAACCGCATTGATGCTCGCCGTCGACCGGAAGTTGAAAGCGTCCACCCTCGTCGACCAGTTCCGCGACGCCATGCGGCGGACGGCGGCGGGCGTCGCCGTCGTGACGACCCACGGGCCGGCCGGGCGGGGCGGCATCACCGTTTCCAGCTTCTGCTCGCTGTCGCTCGAGCCGCCCTCGGTGCTGGTCTGCATCCGCAGGGATTCGACGACGCTGAGGCGCATCGCCGAGAACCGGGTATTCGCCGCCAATGTTCTGGCGCAGGACCAGAGCGAACTCGCCGCCGCCTTCGCCTCGCCGGCCACGCCGCACGAGCGGCGGTTTTCGCTCGGGCGATGGGCGCAAGGGCCGGGGGGACCGACGCTGGACGGCGCGGTCGCGCATTTCGACTGCCGGCTCGCCCACATGCACGATTACGGCTCGCATACGATCGTGATCGGCGAGGTCGTCGACGCCGCCTCGCACGACGCCCGCCCGCTGATCTACGCGGAGCAGGGGTTTCACCGGCTGCCGTGACCGGACGGCGGACGCTCGTCTGCCGGCGACCTCCTAGCCTCGCATCCATCCCGCGATTTCCCGCCATTCCTGCGCCAGCGTCCGGGCGCCGAGGAACAGCGACAGGTGGCCGCAATCGGCCAGCAGCCTGGCGCGGTTTGGGGCCGGCGTGCCGACGAGCTCGAGCGCGCCGAACGCCTGTGCGTGGGGAACGACGGCGTCGCGCGCGCCGGCCAGCACGAAGATCGGCGCGGTGACGCGCGACAGCGGCGTCGGGCGGCCGAAAGCCGGAAAATCGCCGGACGCGAACCTGTTGTCGCGGAATAGCCAGTTCAGCGCGTCGGCGTAGTAGCGGCCGGGCAGATCGACCGTCCGCTCGTCCCAGGCCGCAAAGCGCGCGAGAACGCCGGGCGGGCCCGGCGGCTCGATCTGGAGAGTGTCGCAGGCGTCCGTCTCGGAGGCGCCGAGGCCGCGGAAGGCGCCGAGGGTCGTGCGGCCCGACACCAGGCCGCCGCCGGCCGCGACCAGGTCCTCGACCATTTCCGGGGAGACGTTGCGCGCGGATTCGGCGATCTGCGAGGGATGCGACGTGTCGACCGGCGATCCGGCCAGCGCCAGCCTGGCGATCTTGGCGGGAAAGGCGGCGGCCATGAGCAGCGACAGCCAGCCGCCCTGGCACAGTCCGACGAGAACCGGCGGGCAGGGCGCGAGATCGACCGCCGCATTGAGGTCGGCGAGGCAGGCGTCAATCGACAGGCCGCGCGTGGCCGTGGTCGCCGACTTCCATTCGGTGAGCAGGATGGGGCCGAAACCTTCCGCGCTCAGCCGCTCGATCAGGCTGTGGCCGGGCGCGAGATCGGCGAGCCCTGCGTCGTGCACGGCGTAGGGCGCGACGACGATGACGGGCGCCGCGCCCTGCGAAACGAAGGCGCGCAGCCGCATGGTGGTGAAGTCGGCGACGATTTCGTTGGGCGTTGTCCAGTCGATGCGGGTTGGCGCCGGTCCGCCGCCCATCAGGCCGAGCCCGACGCGGAACGGCCAGAGCCACAGGTCCATCGGGTCGGATCCGGGTTCCATGGGCGCGCCTCGCTTCGATCAGACGCCCGACGGAGAGAAGGCGCAAGGCGGACAAATGTCGCGCCCCGCCACAGTTCAACCCTTAACGGTCCTTAACTGTTCAGCGCTTGCGGATTCGGATAAGTCTGCGGGGCGCTCGGCGGCCGCCGCTTCCGGCGTGAAATGCGCGGAAATCGTGGAAAAGGTCGTTGTCGTTTCGAGGTCTGACCCCTAGAGCCCGCGCATTGCGTCTGGCGGCCGTCCTGTTCATGGGATTCGCAGCGTCGGGCTGCGACCTCGACTGGAACAAGCCTTCCTTCGCCATTCCCGATCCGCCGAAATACAAGACGGCCGCGGAAAAGCCGGCCGATCCCGTGCCCGACCGCTGGGCCGATACTTTCGGTTCGCGTGAACTTTCGGCGCTGGTCGACCGGGCGCTCGCCGACAATCTCGATATAGCGGCGGCGGTCGCGCGCATCGACCAGGCGGACGCGCAGGCCAAGGTTTCGTCCGCCGCGCTGTTCCCACTCGTCACGATGAACGATTCGACGCAGCGCTCGCGCTCGCCGGGCACGGCGACGAGCATGCTGCCGCCCACGCAGGACGACGGCGGGCGGCGTTTCAGCGGCTCCTATCGTTCGTTGAACGTGCTCGGCCTGAACGCGAGCTACGAACTCGATTTCTGGGGCAAGAACCGCGACGCCTCCGGCGCGGCGCGACTGCTGGCGGAAGCCAGCCGCTACGACCGCGCGGTGGTGCAGATCGCCACCCTCGCCTCGCTGGTCAATTCCTATTTCGCCGTGCTCGGCGCGCAGGACCGTCTGCGCATCGCGCGCGACAACGTTCGGATCGCCAGCGAGGTGCTGCAGGCGATCAAGGCGCGCGTCGCCGTCGGCACGGCCTCGGAGCTCGATCTCGCGCAGCAGGAGAGCGTGCTCGCCACGCAGCGCGCCAATATTCCGACGCTGGAACAGACGGTGGCGCAGACGCGCAACCTGATCGCGGTGCTGGTCGGGCAGGCGCCGGAGTTCATCGACATCAAGGGCGGCAGCCTCGCCAGCCTGCGCGCGCCGCGCGTGCAGCCGGGCCTGCCGTCGCAATTGCTGCTGCGCCGGCCCGACATCGTGGAAGCGGAAGCCAGGGTGGCGTCGGCCGATCTCTCGGTCGCCTCGGCGCGCGCCGCCATGTTCCCGTCGATCACGCTGACCGGCTCCTACGGCGTGCAGGCGCAGCTGCTCAAGTTCCTGCTGCGGCCCGAGGCGGTGGCGTGGAGCTATGCCGCGCAACTGATGCAGCCGATCACCGACGGACGCAACCTGCAGAGCCAGCTCGACCTGCAGCGCGGCCGCTACGCCGAACTGCTGCACGATTATCACAAGCAGATCCTCACCGCCTTCTCGGACGTCGAGAACGCGCTGATCGCCGTTCAGAAGAACACGCAGCGCGAGGGATTGCAGCAGGCCGCCGCCGCCGCCTCGCGCCGCGCCTACAATGCGGCGATCAAGCGCTTGCAGGAAGGCACGATCGACATCGTGACGCTGTCGACGACCCAGACGACGCTGTTCCAGAATCTCGATCTCGTGGCGCAGACGCGGATCGCGCGCTTCCAGGCGCTGGTGTCGCTCTACCAAGCGCTCGGCGGCGGCTGGTCCGACGTCAAGCGCGAGCTGGCGCGGCTCGAAGAACAGGCCGCCTTCAGCGACCCCAAAGGCTTCATTCCGTGAAACGACTTTCGCTCATCATCGCGCTGATCGCCGTGCTCGCGTATGCCGGCTGGCGCACGGGCTACGTCAGGCTGCCCGGAACGAAGACGGCGGATCAGCAGGAGGCCTCCGCGCCGGGCGGGCGGGGTCCGGCGGGCGGCGGGCGCGGCGGCTTCGACGGGCCGGTCGTCATCACCGCCTTCGACCTGCGTCACGCGGATGTGCCCGTGACGCTCGACGCGATCGGCACGACGCAGGCGCTCAATACCGTCACGGTGCGCTCGCAGGTCGACGGCAAGCTGACGGAAGTGAATTTCAAGGAAGGCCAGGACGTGAAGGCGGGCGACCTGCTCGCGCGCATCGATGCCACCACCTATCAGGCGCAATACGACCAGGCCGTCGCCAAGAAGGCGCAGGACGAGGCGCAGCTCGCCAATGCAAAGATGGATCTCGAACGCTACACGCGGCTCGCGCAGGGCAATTTCGGGCCCAAGCAGCAGGCCGACACACAGCGCGCGCTGGTCGCGCAGCTCGACGCGCAGGTAAAGCAGGACCAGGCCAACATCGACAATGCCAAGGCGATCCTCGGCTATACGACGATCCGCTCGCCGCTCGACGGGCGCACCGGCATGCGTCTCGTCGATCCCGGCAATCTCGTGCAGGCGAACGGAACCAACGGCATCGTCGTCATCACGCAGATCAAGCCGATCGCGGTGGTGTTCACGCTGGCGCAGCAGAATCTGCGCAGCGTCACGACGGCGCTGGCGCGCGGGCCGCTCGACGCGCAGGCGTTCGATTCCGGCATGACGACGGCGGTCGCGCGCGGCCAGGTGACGGTGGTCGACAACCAGGTCGATCCAACGACCGGCACGGTGAAGATCAAGGCGGTGTTCGACAATGCCGACCTCGCCCTGTGGCCCGGCCAGTTCGTCAACATCCGCCTGACCGTCGACGTGCTGAAGAACGCCGTCGTCGCGCCGACGGCCGCCGTGCAGCGCGGACCGAACGGCGCCTTCGTCTACGTGGTGAAGGAGGACGGGACGGTCGAGCAGACCAATGTCGTCGTCGGCCAGCAGAACGAGCGCCTCGCGGTGATCCAGTCCGGATTGGCGCCGCCGGCGAAGGTGGCGACGTCGGGCTTCGCGCGATTGCGCAACGGCGCGAAGGTGCGCGTTCTGAACCGCTGTCAGATCTCCGGCCGTCCCAAGGCCGTGTATCGCAAGTTCAAGGTCTCGCGCATCGTTTTGCGCGAGCTCGCGCACAAGGGCATGGTGCCCGGCATGCGCAAAGCCAGCTGGTAACGCTCTTAAAGAGCAACGCTTCCGCGTGTTTCCGGTTAAGGAGGCGCGGAGACTCACCAGTCTATCGGGGGAAACTTCGTACGCGAAGCCCGATGCGGAGTTCAAGAGAAGAGTCTTTACCCGAATGGCCGGCCACAGGTTCGACCTGGGTCGGCCATTTGCATTTGTAGTGTCCGCCACTGGCCAACACTACCCAACCTGGGCCAAGCGCTCACGCGTAGCCACCTGGGACAAATATCCACTGGAGGACATTTCGGTTGAGTTATCACCTGTTTACCTCGGAGTCCGTAACCGAAGGACACCCCGACAAAGTTTGCGATCAGATCTCTGACGCCGTGCTCGACGCCTACCTGGAGCAGGACCCCGCCGCCCGCGTGGCCTGCGAGGCTTTCGCGCACACCGGTTGTATTCATCTGGCCGGCCAGATCACGTCGACGGCGCGTGTCGACCTCACGCAGGTCGTGCGCCGCACTCTGACCGAGATCGGATACACCGACCCCGCTTATGGGATCGACGGCAAGAGCTGCGCGGTGCTGCTCTCCATCGATCCGCAGAGCCCCGACATCGCCCAGGGCGTGGACGCGGCGCTGGAGAAGCGTGGGGAGAAGTCGGAAAAGCTCGAGGAGCAGATGGGCGCTGGCGATCAGGGCCTGATGTTCGGCTACGCCTGCAAGGAGACCGAGGAGTTGATGCCTCTCGGAATCCACATGAGCCACAAGTTGGCCGAGCGTATGGCTAAGGTTCGCAAGGACGGCACCGTCAAGTATCTTCGCCCCGATGGCAAGACCCAGGTGACCGTGAAGTACGAGAACGGCGAGCCCAGCGCCATCGACACCATCTTGATCTCCACCCAACACGATGACGGTGTCGAGATCGAGCAGATCCGCAAGGATCTCATCGAGCACGTGATCAAGCCCGTGGTCGACGCCAAGTACCTCAAGTTCGAGGGCGACACGCTGACCTTCCCTCGCATCCTGGTCAATCCCACCGGCAAGTTCGTGATCGGTGGACCCGAAGGCGACACCGGCTTGACCGGCCGCAAGATCATCGTCGATACCTACGGCGGCATGGCTCGTCACGGCGGGGGAGCGTTCTCCGGCAAGGATCCGACCAAGGTGGACCGCTCGGCCAACTACGCGGCCCGCTGGGTGGCCAAGAACATCGTGGCCGCCGGTCTTGCCGACCGCTGCGAAGTGGCTCTGTCCTACGCCATCGGCGTGGCCCAGCCCACCTCTGTGGCCGTCGATGCCTTCGGCACCGGGCGCCTCTCCAATGACGCTTTGGATAAGCTGGTGGCCGAGGTGTTCGACCTGCGCCCCGGCGCCATCGTCAAGCAGCTCGATCTGCGCCGTCCCATCTATCGCCAGACGGCCGCCTACGGTCATTTTGGCCGTCCCGAGCTCGACCTTCCCTGGGAGCGCACCAACAAGGTGGAAGAGCTCAAGGCCAGGGCCAGCGCGCAAGCTTCGGCCTGAGCCAGGCCGAATCTCGGCCCTTGACCGCTCTCCCGAATTGGGGGGGGGC
>JBDHTL010000037.1:0-26739 GCA_039808645.1 Rhodoblastus sp.
ATGGCGAGCGCCATGATGTCGTCGATCTCCTGCGGGCTCGCCCAGCCGAAGGCGGTGATGTGCTCTTCCGACACCATGGGATCGTTGAGCGCGTCGTTCTTGTAGTAGAATTCGATGATCGAGCGCGGCAGTTGCGTCCCTTCCTCGATCCCCAGGCGCTGCGACAGCGAGCCGGCCGCCACGTTGCGCACGACGACCTCGAGCGGAACGATCTCGACCTCGCGAATCAGCTGTTCGCGCATGTTCAGGCGGCGAATGAAATGTGTCGGCACCCCGATGTTGTTGAGGTGCTGGAAGATGAATTCCGAGATGCGGTTGTTCAGGACGCCCTTGCCGTCGATGACCTCGTGCTTCTTGGCGTTGAACGCGGTCGCGTCGTCCTTGAAGTGCTGGACGAGCGTGCCGGGCTCCGGGCCTTCGTAAAGAACCTTGGCCTTGCCTTCGTAGATGCGACGACGGCGGTTCATGACGTGCAACCGTGGTTCGAGAATCCTCGCGCGCGACCCGCTACAGGCTCGCGCGCAATTCGTGAGGTCCTATCGCTTTCCCGACCGCGATACAACCCGACCCGGCCCGATATCCCGCGTAAGCCTTTTTCCTGATGCGGACGAGGTCGCAGGCGCTAGGCGCCCGGGCGACGGATCGCTATATCAGGCCGTATCCGCCCAGCCCTCCGGCGAGGCGCGCCATGAATCTCGAGGCCCAGCGATGACGACCTTCGACAAGCGCGAAGACAGTTTTGAGAAGAAGTTCGCGCATGACGAGGAATTGCGGTTTCGCGCCACCGCTCGCCGCAACAAGCGTCTCGCGGCCTGGGCGGCCGAAAAGCTCGGCCGGACCGATCCGGACGCCTATTTCAAGGAAGTGATGGCCGCCGATCTCGAGGAGGCCGGCGACGACGACGTGATCCGCAAGATCGTTGCCGATTTCGCCAAGGGCGGCGTCGAGCAATCCGATCACCAGATCCGCCGAACGATGGACGAGCTGATGGCGGCCGCGGTCGCCGAGATCAAGGCCGGCAAATAACGTTTCGTTAACAGCTTCGCCGGATCGTCGCGTGAAACCGCCGACGAGACGATGACTGCGGCCAAAGCCACGCTTCTTCCCAACCGGTTTCGCGCAGCCGACGCAAGGCTGCGCGGCCTTGCGGACGCCTGGCTCTCGCATTTGTCCGGCGAACGGAGAATGGCCGGGCTCACGCTCGACGCCTATGCTCGGGACCTTCGCCAGTTTCTCGATTTTTTGTCCGACCGGAACGGCGCCGCGGTCACGCTCCCCGATCTTGCCGACCTAGCCCAGACGGACGCGCGCGCGTTTCTCGCGACGCGCCGGGACGCCGGCGCAGGCAGCCGGTCGCTGGTGCGCGGGTTGGCGGGAATTCGTTCCTTCCTGAGGTTTCTGGACCGGGAGGGCCACGCGAAAATTGCGGCCTTTGACTCCGTCCGGACGCCGAAGACCGCGCGCAGACTGCCGAAAGCGCTGACAGTCGGCGAGGCCTGCGACCTCTCGGATGCGCGTTCGCGCGTCGGCGAGGCGCGTTCGCCCTGGATTCTCGCGCGCGACGCCGCGGTCCTGTCGCTGCTCTACGGCTGCGGCCTGCGCATTTCCGAAGCGCTGAGCCTGGCCCGGGCAGACGCCCCGATCGGCCGGCGCGACACCGTCACGGTGCGCGGTAAGGGCAGGAAGACGCGCAGCGCCCCGGCGATCGAGCCGGTGCGCAGGGCGGTCGAGAGCTACCTGGACCTCTGCCCCTATCAGCTCGCGCCGGATGGACCGTTGTTCGTCGGAGCGCGGGGCGGACCGCTTTCGCCGCGCGTCATCCAGCTGGCGGTGGAGCGGATGCGCGGAGCTCTTGGGCTGCCGGAAACGGCGACGCCGCATGCGCTGCGTCATTCGTTTGCGACCCATCTTCTCGGGCGGGGCGGTGATCTCCGCTCGATTCAGGAACTGCTCGGGCACGCCTCCCTGTCGACGACGCAGGTCTATACGGCCATCGACACCCACCGGCTTCTTTCCGCCTATCGGTCGGCCCATCCGCGGGCGCGGTCCGCGCCAAAAGGATAGACGGCCTCGATCCTGTAGGGACCGCCACCGGTCGATTCCCGCGACGAATACAAAACGAACCGCTCCGCCCGGAATGTCAGCGGCCGCATATCGCCGCGCGTCTCGATGTAGCCGCCGACGGCGGAGGCATTGACGCCGCGCAGCCGCGCCAGCGTCACATGCGGCGTGAATTTTCGCGTGTCGGCGGGCGCGCCGAGGCGGCGCAGCAGGCGTTCGTGCGCGACCTGCACCGCCATCAATGGCGCATTGTCGGACGCCCGGGCGATCAGGGCGCGCGGCTTGTCGGCGCCGAAGACGGCAAGCCGCTGCAGCGTGACGTCGAAGGCCGCCGCATTGACGGAATCGAGGCCTGCGGCGATGTCGTTTGCCAGTTCCCGATCGATGTCGCCGATGAACCGCAGCGTCAGGTGGTAATCGCCGGGTTCGATCCAGCGCGCGCCGGGGAGACCGCCGCGCAGCAATCCCAGTTCCGTCGTGATCTCGGCCGGAATTTCCAGCCCGGTGAAAAGGCGCGGCATCCCGTCTCTCCGTCGCCTAATTGTTCGCTTTCACGCGCGCCCCGAACGTCTCGACCAGAACCTTCTCGAGAAAGGGCGCGAAGCCCGCGACGATCTTTTCGACCCCGGCCGCGCTGGGATGCAGGCCGTCGGCCAGCGTCAGCGTTCGATCGCCCGACACGCCGTCGAGAAAGAACGGATAGAGCGGCGCGCCGTACCGGCTGGCGATATCTGGATAGATCGCCTCGAATCGCGCCCGATAGGCCTCGCCCCAGTTGGCGATCGACTTCATGCCGGCCACCACGACCGCGATCTTGCGCGCCTGGAGGCGCTCAACAATCTGCGCCAGCGCCCTGGCCGTTTCATCGGGCGGCGCGCCGCGCAGCATGTCGTTGGCGCCGAGTTCGACGATGACGAGGTCGGTCCCCTCCGGCACGGACCAGTCGAGCCGCGCGAGGCCCCCGGAGCTCGTGTCGCCCGATACGCCGGCGTTGGCGATCTCAACCGTGAAACCGTCCGCGCGCAGGCGTCTTTCGAGAACCATCGGGAAGGCCGCGGTCGCCGGCAATTCATATCCGGCCGACAGGCTGTCGCCAAAAGCGACGATCCGGATCGGCGCGCCGGCGGCGCCGGCCGCCGCGCTCATCAGCGCCAGGCAGACAAATTGAAGTAGCAGCCCCGCGACCTTATGTCTGGCTTTCCCGCCAGCCTGCGCCATCCCTCGAAGCGACCGACCCGACCAGACAAATGCCAAACCCATCCCTCCCGGCGCGCGCCGACGAACATTCGGCGATCGTCCTTAAATCGCTGCGCCTCAGCCTCGGATCAGGCCCGACGCGGGTCGAAGTCCTCAAAGGCATATCGCTCAACTTCCGGCGTGGAAAGGCGACCGCGATCGTCGGACCTTCCGGCTGCGGGAAATCGACCTTGCTGATGACGCTCGCGGGTCTCGAACGGCCCGATTCCGGCTCGGTCGAGATCGAAGGCCGGGCGATCACCGCGATGGGCGAGGACGAACTCGCCGAATTTCGCGGCCAGACGATCGGCATCGTCTTCCAGTCCTTTCACCTGATGCCGACCATGACGGCGCTCGAGAATGTCGCGGTTCCGCTCGAGCTAGCGGGCGTGGGCGACGCTTTCGCGCGGGCGAAGGCGGAACTCGTCGCGGTCGGGCTCGGCGAGCGCGCTGCGCATTATCCCTCGCAATTGTCGGGCGGCGAGCAGCAGCGCGTGGCGCTGGCCCGTGCGCTCGTCGGCGATCCGGCCATTCTGCTCGCCGACGAGCCGACAGGAAACCTCGACGAGCGCACAGGCGCGAGCATCATCGATCTCCTGCTCGACCAATGCGCCGCGCGCCGCGCTACGCTGGTGATGGTCACGCACGATCTGTCGCTCGCTGCGCGTTGTGACGACGTAGTGCGCCTGCACGCGGGGCAGGTCGAGAGTTCGGGCGTCGTTCAGGCAAGCGCCGCCGCGTCATGAGGCTTCTCGCGACCATCCTGTCCTTCGCCAGCCGCGACCTTCGTGGCGGGCTGAAAGGATTTCGCATCTTCCTCATATGTGTCGCCATCGGCGTCGCGGCGGTGACGAGCGTCGCGGCGATCTCGCAATCGCTGCTGGCGTCGTTCGGCGCACAGGGTCGCGCGATGCTCGGCGGCGACCTCACGCTGGCGCGCTCGCTGCGCGTACTCACGCCGCAGGAGCGCGTCGATCTCGCCGCGCTGGGGCGCCTGTCGGAAATCGGCATCCTGCGCGCCATGGCGCGCACGCCGGACGATCGGGCGGTGATGGTCGACGCCAAAGTGGTGGACAAGGCCTATCCCCTCGTCGGCGAGGTGGCGCTGGAGCCCGTCCAGCCGCTCGATCTGGCGCTCGCCGCGCATGAAGGCGTTTTCGGCGCGGTCGCCGACGCCGCTTTCGTCGACCGCGCCGGCATTCGGATCGGCGACAGTTTCGATCTCGGCGGCGCGCGTTTCGTCCTGCGCGGCGAGATTCGCTCCGAGCCCGATCGCATCTCCACGGGCATCGGCTTCGGCTCGCGCGTCATGATCTCGCGCGCCGGCTTCGAGGCCAGCGGCCTCGGTTCGACCGCCTCGCTTACCCGCTGGGTGGCCCGGCTGGCGCTCGCCGAGCCGGGCGTGGACGACGCGCGCGTCAAGGCGATCGCCGACAATATTCTCAAGCGGTTTCCGACGGCCGGCTGGGATGCGAGGACGCGCGCGAACGTCTCGCCTCAGCTCACACGCAATATCGAGCGTTTCACCCAGTTCATGGCGCTGATCGGCGTCGTTTCGCTGATCGTCGGCGGCGTCGGCATATCGATCGCTGTCGGCGCCTTCGTCGACCGAAAGCGCGAATCGATCGCGATCCTCAAGGCCGTCGGCGCCTCGGGCGGGGTCGCCTTCACGCTCGTGCTCGTGGAGATGATGCTCATTGCCCTGGCCGGCGCGGTTGTCGGCGCAGCGGTCGGCGCGGCCTCGCCCTTCGTCGCCGCATATTTCGCGGGGTCGGCCATCGACCTGCCGTTCGAGCCGATCTTCTCCGGGCGCGCCGTTCTGGCGGGCGTGGCGATCGGCCTTCTCTCTGCGCTGACCTTCGTCGTCGCGCCCGCCGGTCGGGCGCACGACACGCCGGTCGCCGTTCTGTTCCGCTCGGCAGCCACGATGGAGAGCGGGCGTTTGCGGGCGCGCTACGTCGTCGGCGCGCTCGCGGCCTTCGCAACGATGATCGGCCTCGTCTACGCCCTTTCCAGCGAGAAGGAGATCGCACTGCTGGCGATCGCGGGCGTCGCCGCCTCCGCCGCCGTTCTGCGGCTTGTCGGCTGGGCCGTCGCTCATGCGGCGGCGCTCGGCGCGAATGCGCGCAATCTCGTGGCGCGCCTGGCGCTGGGCAACATCAGGCGCCCCGGCGCGGTCACGCGGCCTGTCGTTACGTCGCTCGGGCTGGGGTTGACGCTGCTCGTCGTCATCGTCGGCGTCGACGGGAACGTGCGCCGCCAGCTCGCCTCCGGCGATCCCGGCCGCACGCCCGATTATTTCTTTGTCGACGTGCAGAGCGCCCAGGCGAACGCTTTCCGCGAGATGCTGGCTTCGCGTTATCCCGATGCGACGATGGAACAGGTGCCGATGCTGCGCGGCCGTATCGTACGCGTCGGCGCGCGTCGCGCGGAAGACGTGAAGGCCGATCAGAATGCCGCCTGGGTGCTCGACGGCGACCGCGGCGTCACATTCGCGGCGACCCCGCCGCCAGGCTCGAGAGTAACCGCCGGGCAATGGTGGCCGGCCGACTACAAGGGTCCGCCGCTGGTTTCGTTCGACGGCGATATCGCGCGCGGCCTCGGACTCGCGATCGGCGACGAAATCGCGGTCAATGTGATGGGCCGCGAGATTGTGGCCAGGATCGTCAATCTGCGCGAGGTCGACTGGCGAAGCTTCGGGATCAATTTCGTACTCGTCTTCACGCCCGCCACGTTTGCCGGCGCGCCGCACACCGAGTTGATTTCCCTGACCACGCCGCCCGGAAGTCCGAGCCGTTCGGGGGCGCTCGTCAGCGACATTTCGAAAGCCTATCCGACCGTCGTCACGCTGGCCGTGCGCGAGGCGCTTCAGCAGGCGCTGTCGCTGACGGAAAAGATCTCGACCGCCATTCGCGCGGCCTCATCGGTCACCCTGGTCACGGCGCTGCTGACGCTCGGGGGCGCATTGGCGGCCGGACAGCGAGCCCGGCTCTACGACGCCGTGGTGCTGCGCATGCTGGGCGCGACGCGGCGCCGGTTGATCCTCGCCTATCTGCTCGAATTCCTCCTGCTCGGCGCGGCGACTTCGATCTTCGCTCTGGCGGCAGGCTCGGTGGCCGCGCAACTTATCGTTACACGCTTGATGAAACTCGATTTTCAGTTCGACTGGCCGGGGCTTGCGGCCGTCGTCGCCATAGGTTGCGTCACCACGGTCGCTCTCGGATTGGCGGCCACCTGGCGGACGCTGGGGGCAAAACCCGCCCGCGTTCTCCGGGAATTGTGAAGGAAAGTTCATTTACGCCAACGGCCCGGCCTCCTTGTCTTTATTGCAGACGCCGATCATATTCCTTGGCGATGCGCGCCTCTGCGCGCTGAAATGCGCGGCCTTCACGCCGCGAAGGAGAGGGATAAATGTCCGACTATGACCGCAACGCCCGTGTCCAATGGGGCACGAGCGTAGGCCAGGCCGGTGTTCAGCAGATCGATCAGGGCCTGCGCGCCTATATGCTTGGCGTTTACAACTACATGACGCTGGGTCTGGCCGTGACCGGCCTGGTGGCTCTCGCCACGAACATGCTGGCGGTGTCGGCCGTTCCGACTGCCTACAAGTTCGGCGGCCAGTACCTGACCAATTTCGGCGCCGCCATGTACGGCAGCCCGCTGAAATGGGTGGTGATGCTCGCGCCTCTCGCGTTCATCTTCATCTTCTCGTTCCGCGTCGACCGCATGTCGGCGGCCTCCGCGCGCAACATGTTCCTGGCCTTCGCGGCCGTGATGGGCCTGTCGCTGTCGACGGCGCTGCTGGTTTTCACCGGCGCGTCGGTGACCCGCGCCTTCTTCATCACCGCGGCGGCCTTCGGCGGGCTCAGCCTGTACGGCTACACGACGCGTCGTGACCTCTCGGCCTTCGGTTCGTTCCTGGTGATGGGCCTGATCGGTCTGGTGATCGCGAGCCTCGTGAACGTGTTCGTGCAGAGCTCGGCCTTCCAGTTCGGCCTCTCGATCCTGTCGGTGCTGATCTTCGCGGGTCTCACTGCCTGGGACACGCAGGCGATCAAGGAGATGTACTACGCTTCGGACGACCACGAGACGGCGACGAAGAAGTCGGTCAACGGCGCGCTGATGCTGTATCTCGACTTCATCAACATCTTCCAGTCGATCCTGTCGCTGACCGGCAGCCGCAACGAGTGATCGGCTCCTAAATCGCAATCGAGAACGCCCCGCCTCCGGCGGGGCGTTTTCATGTGACGACCAGCTTTATCTTCTTGTCGAGGACGGCCAGTACGCGATCGAGTTCGTGGCCGCGCTTGAGAATGAACCCGTCGGCCGAGACGACGGAATAGGCGCCCTGGCGACGCGACAGGGCCGGGTTCTTTTCGATCGTGTAGAGCGGCGTCTCCGACGCGCGGCGGAACACGGCGAATACCGCCTTGATCGGGCTGAAGCCGATCGCATAATCGCGCCATTCGCCTTCGGCGACCCGGCGGCCATACAGGTTCAGGATCATCTGAAGTTCGCGGCGGTCGAACGATACTTGCTTCGCGGCAAGCGGTTCAGGATGGCTGGACGTCGGCGCAGCCATCTGCCGCCGAAAGGCGACCGACACCACGTCCGCGCCCTGCCGCTCTGGGTCGGCGATCTCCGAATCCGACATTTGCTGCTCCGCGGAGATATGTTCCTACGAATGTCGGGTAACGGCAAGCGTCGGAGCAAATGTCGAAATATCATTGTTTTGCCTAAGTCTCGCCTTTGCCCGGCCCCAGAGCGCGACCAGATTGTTGCCGTTGCCTCGATGGCCCGATTCGTCGTGTCGCCGGATTTCGTCAGCCCCCCAGCCCCCCGGCGGCGCAATGGCGGATCGGGCCGTTTTTTTGAGGCGAGTCAGCAAGTGCCCGCGTTCTGTTCCAGGCCGGCTGCGTCGCCCCGCAGCCGGCCTTTTCGCGCGCCGTTGAATTTTCCCGCCGCCTTTCGATATGAGTGACGCTTTCCTTCGTTCCAAGCGGAGATCGATCATTCATGACCGAAACAGCAAACGACGCGGCGGCCGCCGCATCGGCCGGGCCCGTCGAGCGGCCGTTCCAGGCCGACGTCGCCCGCCTTCTCGATCTCGTCGTCCATTCCATCTATTCCGATCGCGACATCTTCCTGCGCGAACTCATTTCGAACGCCGCGGACGCCTGTGAAAAACTGAGGTTCGAAACCACGACGGGGCAGATCGCCGGATCGGGCGCGGCGTTCCGGATCGTCATCGAGGCCGACGCGCAGGCCAGGACGCTCGCCATAGAGGACAACGGGATCGGCATGGGCCGCGAAGACCTCGAGCAGTCGCTCGGCGTCATCGCCAATTCCGGCACGCGCGCCTTTCTCGAGAAGCTCGAAGGCGCAGGCGGCAAAGGCCCGGCGGAATCGCTCATCGGGCGCTTCGGCATCGGCTTCTATTCGTCCTTCATCGTCGCCGACCACGTCGACGTCTACTCGCGTCGGGCGGGGCAGCCGGAGGGCTGGAAATGGTCGTCGGACGGCAAGAGCTCCTATTCGGTCGCGGCTTGCGACGAGCCTCCGGAGGCCGGCACGCGGGTCGTGCTGCATCTCAAGAAGGATGCGGACGCCTATCTCGACGTCGCTACCCTGCAGCGGATCGTCGGCGAGCATTCGGCCGGCATTCCCGTGCCGATCGCCGTGCGCGCGGCCGGCGGCGAGGAGCAGAAGGCGAGCGAGGGTTCCGCGCTCTGGGCGCGACCCCGCGCCGATGTCAGTCCGGAGCAATACGCGGAATTCTACCGGACGATCGCCGGTCAGTTCGACGAGCCGGCGCTGACGATCCACTGGCGCGCGGAAGGCCGCCATGAATTCGACGCGCTCGCCTTCATTCCCGGATCGCGGCCATTCGACCTGTTCAATCCCGAACGCAAAGGGCGCTCGCGTCTCTACGTTCGGCGCGTACTGGTCTCGACCGACGCGGACCTGCTGCCGCCGTGGCTGCGGTTCGTGACGCTGGTGGTGGATTCCGCCGACGTGCCGCTCAACGTCTCGCGCGAGATCGTGCAGAAGAGCCCCGTGCTCGGGGCGATTCGCAAGGCGGTGGTGGGTCGCGTGGTTCAGGAATTGACCAGGCTCGCCGAAAACGACGCGGAGAAATTCGCGTCCGTCTGGAAGAATTTCGGCGCGGTGCTGAAGGAAGGCCTCTACGAGGAGCCGGAACGCCGGGACGCCTTGTTCGCGATGGCGCGTTTCACCACCTCGACGCATGGCGAAGGCGACCGGACGCTCGCGCAATACGTCGCCGGCCTCCGGCCGAACCAGACCGCCATCTACTACCTGACGGGAACGGACGCCGCGGCGATCGCGTCGAGCCCGCATCTCGAGGGGTTCCGCGCGCGCGGGATCGAGACGCTGCTCTTGTCCGATCCGGTCGATTCGTTCTGGGTTTCGAGCGCCGTCGGCTTCGACGGAAAGCCGTTCCGTTCTGTGACACAGGGCGCGGCCGACATTTCGCAAATACCGCTCGTCGACGGCGGCGAGGCCAAAGCCACGCCCGAGCTCGACCCCGCCACGGCGACCGCGATCACGAAGATGAAGGAAGCGCTGGGCGAGCGCGTGTCCGATGTGCGCGCCTCCGAACGTCTTGCCGACAGCCCGGCCTGTCTGGTTGCGAGCGAAATGGCGCCGGACCGGACGCTCGCGCGGATTCTCGCGAGCGCGGGCCGCCTCGACGCCGCGATGCGGCCAGTGCTGGAGGTGAATACCGGCCACCCGCTGGTCGCAGCGCTTGTGGCGCGCGCGGCGTCCGGCGATCGCGCCGAGTTCGACGAGGCAAGCCGTCTCGTCTTCGATCTCGCGCAGCTTGCCGAGGGCGAAGCGCCGGAGAACGGTCCCGATGTCGCCCGACGCCTCTCCAAATGGCTGGCGCGCGCGCTCAGCGCCAATGCCGGCGTCTGAGGCGGCGGACATGCCGATCGGCCGGTCGCGCGCGGAGACGCTCGCGGCGGGCCGAACGTTCCTGCGCGACGCCGGCGTCGAAACCGCCGGCGACGATGCGCGGCTGCTGCTGCTCGGGGCCTGCGGCGTCGACCGTCTGGCGCTGGTCGCCGCCGCTGACGATCCGGTCTTGCCGGAACAGGCGGCGCGGTACCGCGACTATCTGGGACGTCGGGCGGCCGGCGAGCCCGCCAGCCGCATCCTCGGGCGCCGCCCGTTCTGGACGCTCGATCTGCAAGTGTGGCCGGGCGTGCTCGATCCTCGCGCCGACAGCGAGGCGCTCGTGCGGCTGGCGCTGAGGATCGCGGCCGGGGACGGCCGGCAGCCGGGCCGAATTCTCGATCTCGGCTGCGGTTCCGGGGCTCTCCTGTGCGCCCTCCTCAGCGAGTGCGAAAGCGCTTTCGGCGTCGGCGTCGATCTTTCGGCGGCCGCCTGCGCCGCGACGTTGGCCAATATCGCCGCGTGCGGCCTCGGCGGGCGTGCGGCGGTCATGCGGGGACGCTGGTGCGAGGCGCTGGCGGGACGGTTCGACCTGATCGTGTCCAACCCGCCCTACATTCCCGCCGACGCCATCGCCGCGCTCGACCGCGAGGTGCGGAACCACGATCCGCGGCTGGCGCTGGACGGCGGCGCGGATGGGCTCGACGCTTACAGGGCATTGTTCGCGGCGGCGCCGCGCATGCTCGCCCTCGGCGGCGCCATCGCCGTCGAATTCGGTTTCGGACAGGCTGGAGACGTGGCGCGGCTCGCAGCCGCGGCGGGGTTGAAAAACGTCGACGCCGAACAAGATCTTGCGGGACGAGCGCGCGCCTCGGCATTCGTTGCCGCGTGATCGATTGGCAACATTTCCAAACATTTGCGCGTTTCCGGGCCAGAGGCCTTGGCGAAGGCGCGGAAACCGACTAATAAGGGTTTCCAGAGCCTCTGGCCGTGTGAGGGCTGGAAGTTCGGGCAAGACGTATTTTGCCGTTTCCCAGCGCTGCAGTTTCGCCGGTTCTAGAAGGCTGGAGGCTCGCGTAGGGTCGCAGGCGCTGTGCGGAGCGCCGGCAGGAGCGCTTCAAAAGTCCGACAAGCGCCCGTTTGGAACGCACGGACCCAAAGCTCAGGATTGCGCCGTTTGAGAACATGTCCGCCGCTCCACACTCGAGCGGCCTTCGCACCCGATCCGACCGGTCAGCCTCCGCCCGCTCGATTGCGGCGGAACGTCGTCGGAATGTCATCCGCGCCAGACAGGCCTGCGGTTAGTTCAAGTCAAGGATCGTCATGAGACCTAGTCAGAACAAGAGAATGCGCGGGCGCAACAACCGCAAGGGCCCCAATCCGCTGACGCGCGCATACGAGTCGAACGGACCGGACGTGAAGGTGCGCGGCACCGCGCAGCATATCGCGGAAAAGTATCTTCAGCTTGCCCGCGATGCGCAGTCGAGCGGCGATCCGGTGATGGCGGAAAGCTACCTGCAGCACGCCGAGCATTATTACCGGCTGATCGCCGCCGCCATGGCCGCGCAGCAGGCCCTATTGCCGCCCCAACCCGGCCAGCCCCCGCGTCCGGCCGTCGAGAGCGAGATCGACGACGACGAGGACGATGTCGTCAACGACCGTTTCGCTTCGGTCGCCGAGCGCCTGCCGCAGGCGCAGTTCCAGCCGCAGCAGCCGCAGTTCACGCCGCCGCCCGGCTATCAGGAGCGCCAGCCCTACAATGGCGGCGATCGCCAGCCAGGCCAGGAGCGGCAGGATCGTCAGGATCGCCCGCCGCGCCACGAGCGTCCCTACAGCGACCGCAATCAGCAGGGTCAGGGCTTCAACCGCGACAACCGCCGCTTCCGCGACCAGCGGCCGCCGGCCGACGGTCAGGCCGAGGCCCGATCGCAGGACGAGGTTCGCGTCCCCCCGGCCGAGCCCGAAACCTCGGCGGGCTTGCCGGCCTTCATCACCGCGCCCGCGGCGCGGCCGCTGCCGGCCGACGCGCCGCAGCCCGATCTTCCGGCCCTCGAGGGCGAAGAGCAGCAGGACGCGGGCGGCTACCACCTGCGTCCGCGCCGCCGTCGCCGCGGCCGGCCCGGCCTGGTCGGCGCAGGCGCGGAAGGCGGCGATGCGCCGGCCGAGACGGGCGGCCAGCCCGAAGGGGAATAAGCCGCAGGCGCCGCCGATTTGTCGTCGCAGGCGTGTCGCAGGGCCTACACGAAGCTGAGCTGGCTTCCTAAATCTCGGACGACGGTCGCTCATGGGACCGAATCGTTCGAGTATTGCCGCGACCGAGCTGCTACGGGGCTTGGTCGGCGGGCTAGGAGGTCGGCATGAATATGGAAAAGTACACCGAGCGCGCGCGCGGATTCGTGCAATCGGCGCAGTCGCTCGCGATCCGCGAAGGGCATCAGCAGTTCACGCCCGAGCATCTGCTCAAGGTGCTGCTGGACGATCCCGAAGGTTTGGCCGCGGGCCTGATCGACAAGGCCGGCGGTCGCTCCCGCGAGGCGCTGCAGCAGGTCGAGCTGGCCCTATCCAAGCTCCCGAAGGTGCAGGGTTCGGGCGCTGGTCAGCTCTATCTCAGTCCCACCACCGCGCGCCTGTTCGACAATGCCGAGAAGATCGCGCAGAAGGCTGGCGACAGTTTTGTCACGGTCGAGCGGCTGCTGCTCGCGCTCGCGATGGAGAAGGGCTCCGAATCCGCGAAGATACTGGCCAATGCCGGCGTGACCGCGCAGACTCTGAACGCCGCGATCGAGGATTTGCGCAAGGGTCGCACCGCCGACAGCGCCTCGGCCGAAAACGCTTATGACGCACTGAAGAAATATGCGCGCGATCTGACCGAGGCCGCGCGCTCCGGCAAGCTCGACCCTGTGATCGGCCGCGACGAGGAAATCCGCCGCACCGTGCAGGTTCTGTCGCGGCGCACGAAGAATAATCCCGTGCTGATCGGCGAGCCCGGCGTCGGCAAGACCGCGATCGTGGAAGGCCTCGCGCTGCGCATCGTCAACGGCGACGTGCCGGAATCGCTCAAGGACAAGAAGCTGCTCGCGCTCGACATGGGCGCGCTGATCGCTGGCGCGAAATATCGCGGCGAATTCGAGGAGCGGCTGAAGGCGGTCCTCAACGAGGTGACGGCGGCCGAAGGCGGCATCATTCTCTTCATCGACGAGATGCATACGCTCGTCGGCGCCGGCAAGGCGGACGGCGCGATGGACGCGTCGAACCTGCTCAAGCCCGCGCTCGCGCGCGGCGAGCTGCATTGCATCGGCGCGACCACGCTCGACGAATACCGCAAGCATGTCGAGAAGGACGCCGCGCTCGCGCGGCGCTTCCAGCCCGTGTTCGTGTCGGAGCCGACGGTCGAGGACACGATCTCGATCCTGCGCGGCCTGAAGGAGAAATACGAGCTGCACCACGGCGTGCGCGTCACCGACGCAGCGCTGGTCGCGGCCGCGACCCTCTCGAACCGCTACATCACCGACCGCTTCCTGCCCGACAAGGCGATCGACCTCGTCGACGAGGCGGGCTCGCGCCTGCGCATGCAGGTGGATTCCAAGCCCGAGGAACTCGACGAATTCGACCGGCGCATCATCCAGCTCAAGATCGAGCAGGAGGCGCTGAAGAAGGAAAGCGACCGGGCTTCCAAGGACCGGCTCGTCAAGCTCGAGAGCGAGCTCGCCGATCTCGAGGAGAAGTCGGCGGCGCTGACGCAGCGCTGGCGCGCCGAGAAGGACAAGCTCGGCTCTGCGCAGAAGCTGAAGGAACAGTTGGAGCAGGCGCGCAACGAACTCGCGCAGGCGCAACGCCGCGGCGAATTTCAGCGCGCGGGCGAACTGACCTACGGCGTCATCCCCGATCTCGAGAAGAAGCTCGGCGAGGCCGAATCCTCGAGCGCTTCCGCGCTCGTCGAAGAGGCGGTGACGCCCGATCACGTCGCGCAGGTCGTCTCGCGCTGGACCGGCGTGCCGGTCGACAAGATGCTGGAAGGCGAGAAGGACAAGCTGCTCAAGATGGAGCAGCAACTCGCCAAGCGCGTCGTCGGCCAGAAGGAGGCGGTTGCGGCCGTCTCGACCGCCGTGCGCCGCGCGCGCGCCGGCCTGCAGGACCCGAACAGGCCGATCGGCTCGTTCATGTTCCTCGGACCGACGGGCGTCGGCAAGACCGAGCTCACCAAGGCGCTCGCGAGCTTTCTGTTCGACGACGAGACCGCGATGGTGCGCCTCGACATGTCCGAATACATGGAGAAGCACTCGGTTTCGCGGTTGATCGGCGCGCCTCCCGGCTATGTCGGCTACGAGGAAGGCGGCGCGCTGACGGAAGCGGTGCGGCGGCGGCCCTACCAGGTTGTGCTGTTCGACGAAATCGAGAAGGCGCATCCGGACGTGTTCAATGTCCTGTTGCAGGTTCTCGACGACGGCCGGCTCACCGACGGGCAGGGCCGCACGGTCGATTTCCGCAACGTCCTGATCATCATGACGTCGAACCTCGGCGCCGAATTCCTCGTCATGCAGAAGGAGGGCGAGGATTCGAGCGCGGTGCAGAACGAGGTCATGCAGGTCGTGCGCTCGCACTTCCGGCCCGAGTTCCTCAACCGCATCGACGAGATCATCCTGTTCCATCGGCTGCGCCGTTCGGACATGGGCGCGATCGTCGACATCCAGTTCGGTCGCCTGGCGAAGCTGCTCGAAGATCGCAAGATCGCGCTCAACCTCGACGCCAAGGCGCGCGCGTGGCTCGCCGATCGCGGTTACGACGCCGCCTATGGCGCGCGTCCGCTCAAGCGCGTCATCCAGAAGGCGGTGCAGGACCCGCTGGCCGAGATGATTCTTGCCGGCGACGTCGCGGATGGCGAGAGCGTGGCGCTTTCGACGGGGCCCGCAGGTCTGACGATCAACGGCAAGACCGTGGCGAAGGGCGAGGTCGCGAATGACGAGGCCGGCGGCGGCTCCGTCGTGAACTTCCCGAAAGGCGCGGACTCGCTGCACTGACCAAATTGAAAAGGGCGGCCCGCGGGCCGCCCTTTTTGCCGTCTACTTGAGGAAACCCATGTAGGCGCCGACCAGCAGGAAGACGCCGATGAGGCCGCGATAGATGACGAACGGCCAGGCGGAAAATTTCTCGAGGATCCGCAGCAGGCCCCAGATCGCCGCGAAGGCGGAGATCGAGGCGACGATCAGGCCGACGCCGAGCACCGACCAGCCGTAGGCGCTGAGGCCCGCTTTGTAGAGGACGTGGAATTCCTTCAGGCCCGCGCCTGCAATCGCCGGCAATCCCAGCAGGAAGGAGAAGCGCGCGGCGTCCTCGCGATTGAGATCGCGGAAGAGAGCGGCGGTCAGCGTCGAGCCGGAGCGCGACACGCCGGGAATGAGCGCGCCGCATTGGGCGACGCCGACGACCAGCGCGTCCTTCAGGTTGATCTGGTCGAACTTTCGGGAATGGTCGCAGTAGATTTCGGCGATGGCGAGAATGATCGCCAGCGTGATCATGGAAATGCCGATGACCGGCAGGCTGCGCAAGGGCGTGTCGCAGGCGTTGAGCAAGGGCGCCATCAGGAGGCCCGCGATCACGATTGGCAATGTCGCCAGCACGATCCACATGGCGAAGCGGAAATTGTGGTCGCTGAAGTCGCGGCGAACGACGGCGCCGATGGAGCCGAAGGCAAGTCCGCGCACATCCTTCCAGAAATAGGCGATGACAGCGATGACGGCGGCCGCCTGCATGGCCGCGGAGAAGGCCGAGCCAGGATCGCGCCAGCCGAACAGCGCCGGCACGATGCGCATATGCGCGGTGGAGGAGATCGGCAGCAGTTCGGTAATGCCCTGAACGACGCCGAGCGCGGCGACCTTGGCGTAGCCGAGTTCGATAAAGCCCGTGTCCAGGCCGTTGGTGCAGGCTGACGCCATGTTCGATCCGTGTGTTGTTGGCCGAGGCGCGACCCTACGCGGCGCCGGTTTACGGAACGCTAACCAAGATCACGACCGGACCGCGAGCCTTCAGGCTCGCAATCGCCAGAGCGAGCCTGAAGGCTCGCGGTCCATTCACGCCGCCCTCTTGTGTCCGTCGTCGACGATGCGGACGATGTCCGACATGATGGCGTTGAGATCGAAATCCTTCGGCGTGTAGACCGCCGTCACGCCGGCCGCCTTCAGCACCTTCTCGTCCTCGGGCGGAATGATGCCGCCGACGATGACTGGAATGTCGTTCAGACCTTCCGCGCGCATCCTCTCCATGATGTCGCGCACCAGCGGCACATGCGAGCCCGACAGGATCGACAGGCCGACGCAATGCACGCCTTCTTCGAGCGCGGCATTAACGATTTCGGCCGGCGTCAGGCGGATACCCTCGTAGACGACTTCCATGCCGCAATCGCGCGCGCGCACGGCGATCTGCTCGGCGCCGTTGGAATGGCCGTCGAGGCCAGGCTTGCCGACGAGGAACTTGATGCGTCGGCCCAGAGCCTGCGACACGCGTTCGACGTTTTCACGCACGCCGGCGATGTCGCCCGAAGTCTGCCGCGCGGCGCGGCCGACGCCGGTCGGCGCACGATATTCACCGAAGATTTCACGCAAGGTCGCGCCCCATTCGCCCGTCGTCACGCCGGCCTTGGCGGCGACGATCGAGGGCTCCATAACCGAGCGGCCTTCCGACGCCGCCGCGCGAAGATCGGCGAGCGCCTTGTCCACCGCCTTCTGGTCGCGCGAAGAACGCCAGGCCTTGAGGCGCTCGACCTGCTGCGCCTCGACGCCTTCCGGCACGACCATGATCGCGCCTTCGCCTGCGGTGAGCGGCGACGGTTCGGTCTCCACGAACTTGTTCACGCCGACGACGATCTGTTCGCCCTTCTCGATCGCCTCGAGACGGCGCGTGTTGGACTCGACGAGCTTTGACTTCATGTAGCCGGTGTCGATGGCCGCGACCGCGCCGCCCATCGCGTCGATCGCCGCGAGTTCTTCGCGCGCGGCTGCTTTGAGTTCTTCCACCTTGCGCGTGATCTCGGCGGAACCGTCGAAAATGTCGGCATATTCGAGCAGGTCTGTTTCGTAGGCGAGGATTTGCTGCATGCGCAGCGACCATTGCTGATCGAACGGGCGCGGCAGCCCCAGCGCCTCGTTCCACGCCGGCAATTGCACGGCGCGCGCGCGCGCGTTCTTCGAGAGAACGACGGCCAGCGTCTCGAGCAGGATGCGGTAGACGTTGTTTTCCGGCTGCTGTTCGGTGAGTCCGAGCGAGTTGACCTGCACGCCGTAGCGGAAGCGGCGCATCTTCTCGTTCTTCACGCCGTAGCGATCGCGCGTGATCTCGTCCCAGAGTTCCGTGAAGGCGCGCATCTTGCAGAGTTCGGTGACGAAGCGCATGCCGGCGTTGACGAAGAAGGAGATGCGGCCGACGACGTCCTCGAACTCTTGCTCCGAAACGCCGGCGGCCTTCACCGTGTCGAGCACGGCGACGGCGGTGGCGAGCGCGTAGGAGAGCTCCTGCACCGGCGTCGCGCCGGCTTCCTGCAGGTGGTAGGAGCAGACGTTCATCGGGTTCCACTTCGGAACCTGCGCGGTGGTGAACAGAATCATGTCGCGCGTCAGCCGCAGCGAAGGCGCGGGCGGAAAGACATACGTGCCGCGCGACAAATATTCCTTGATGATGTCGTTCTGGGTCGTGCCCTGCAGCGCGGTGCGCGGCGCGCCCTGCTCGTCGGCGGCGGCGATGTAGAGGGCCATCAGCCAGGGCGCCGTGGCGTTGATGGTCATGGACGTATTCATCTGCGCGATCGGAATGCCGTCGAACAGGGTCCGCATGTCGCCGAGATGCGAGACGGGGACGCCGACCTTGCCGACCTCGCCGCGCGCCAATTGGTGATCGGAATCGTAGCCGGTCTGGGTCGGCAGATCGAAGGCGATGGAGAGGCCGGTCTGGCCCTTGGCCAGATTGCCCTTGTACAGCTTGTTGGACTCGGAGGCCGTCGAATGGCCGGCATAGGTGCGGAAAATCCAGGGCTTGTCGCGATGGGACCTGTTCTCGACCATTTGAACCTCGTCAGCCTGCTCAGCCGTGGCGCATCCCTATCCGCTCGGCCCCGGGGCTGGCAATCGGCCGGTAGTCGACCAAACTCCAAGGCCCGCGGCATTGCAAAGGAAGCGGAAATCGCCTCATAAAGAGGCGGGCGATACCGTTTACTAATGAACCATCTTGCTTTGCGCTGCAATTTGTATAGTGCAATGCAGCGAACTAGGTAAGATGACGGACCCGTGAAGGGTCTTTGATCGAGGGAGCAGCAGGTGACCGGACTCAAGCTCGTCGAAGGCAAGGGCCAGGGCGAACTCAAGGATCTCTACGATCTCGGCGAGATTCCGCCGCTCGGCCATGTGCCGAAGAACATGCACGCCTGGGTGATCCGCAAGGAGCGGCACGGCCCGCCGGACACGGCGATGCAGCTCGAAGTCGTGCCCACCTGGCAGCTCGATAGCCACGACGTGCTGGTCTACGTCATGGCCGCCGGCGTCAACTACAACGGCGTCTGGGCCGCGCTCGGCGAGCCGATCTCGACGCTCGACGGCCACAAGCAGCCCTATCATATCGCCGGTTCCGACGCCTCGGGCATCGTCTGGGCGGTCGGCTCCAAGGTGAAGCGCTGGAAGGTCGGCGACGAGGTCGTCATCCACTGCAACCAGGACGACGGCGACGACGAGGAATGCAACGGCGGCGACCCGATGTTCTCGTCCTCGCAGCGCATCTGGGGCTATGAGACGCCGGACGGCTCCTTCGCCCAGTTCTGCCGCGTGCAGGACCGCCAGTTGATGGAACGGCCGAAGCACCTGACCTGGGAAGAGGCCGCCTGCTATACGCTGACGCTGGCGACCGCCTACCGCATGCTGTTCGGCCACGAGCCGCACCGCCTGAAGCCCGGCGACAACGTGCTTGTGTGGGGCGCGTCTGGCGGCCTCGGCGTGTTCGGCGTGCAGCTGATCGCAGCCGCCGGCGCCAACGCCATCGGCGTGATCTCGGACGAATCCAAGCGCGACTACGTCATGAGCCTCGGGGCCAAGGGCGTCATCAACCGCAAGGATTTCGAGGGCTGCTGGGGCCAGTTGCCCAAGGTCAATTCGCCCGAGTTCAACGCGTGGACCAAGGCCGCGCGCGGCTTCGGCAAGGCGATCTGGGACATCACCGGCAAGAAGGACGTCGACACCGTCTTCGAACATCCCGGCGAATCGACCTTCCCGCTCTCCTGCCTCGTGGTGAAGCGCGGCGGCATGGTCGTGTTCTGCGCGGGCACGACGGGCTTCAACCTGACCTTCGACGCCCGCTACGTGTGGATGCGCCAGAAGCGCATCCAAGGCTCGCATTTCGCCCATCTGAAGCAGGCGTCGGCCGCCAACAAGTTCGTGCTGGATCGCCGTGTCGATCCCTGCATGTCGGAAGTCTTCCCGTGGGACAAGATTCCGCTGGCGCACATGAAGATGTGGAAGAACCAGCATGCGCCCGGCAACATGGCCGTGCTCGTCAATTCGCCGAAGCCCGGCCTGCGCACGGTCGAGGACGTGATCGAGGCCGGCAAGGGCGCCTGATCGCGGACCAAGGATTCAATCGCCGGCGCGCGGGGCCTCCTGCGCGCCGGCTTTTTTGCGCGCGGTCGCGACGATGGACGAGTTCACCTCGCCGCCGAAAATGAAGATCGCGGAGAGCACGTACAGAAACACCAGCGCGATCATCACCGAAGCCAGGCCCGCGTAGGTCGTCACGTAGTTCTGCGAGAACCGGGCGAGGTAGAAACCGAAACCCTCGCCGAAGATCAACCAGAGAACGAGAGTTAGCCCGATGCCGGGCGAGACCTGCGCCAGGGTCCGACGCCCGGCGGCCAGGTACTTGTGCGCGAAGACGAGGGTGGCGAGCAGGATCAACGAGATCGTGGCGAGCCGGAATGCGTCGAAGACGCTCTGCAGATGCGCGAGGTCCGGCAGCCATCGCACCGCTTGCGCCCAGACGATCGGCTCCAGCACGACAAGGAAGGTGAATCCCATCAGCGCGACCGCGCCGAGCAGAACGAACAGGACGCTTTCGAGCCGAAGCACCCACCAGGCGCGGGCGTCCGTCGCGTCGTAGGCGCGGTTGAGGCCGATGCGGACGGCGTCCACGGCGCTGGAGGCGAAATAGACGGCGAGCAAGGCGCTCAGCGTGGCGAGGCCGGTGCGCGGCTGGGTCAGGACGCTTTCGACCTCGTGCGCGATCGGACCCGCCACCTGCGGCGGCCAGCTCTCGAACAGAAGCGCGGTGGCGCGCGCGGCAAGGTCGGGCGTGCCGATGAAACCCGCGAGCGTGCCGACAAGAATGAGGAACGGGAACAGCGAAGTCAGGCCGGACAGCGCGATATGGCTCGCGATTGCCCAGCCGTCATCCTCGGAAAACTGGTTCCAGGACCGGTAGAAGATCCGCCAGAGCCGACCGATCATTTGTATGCCCGCCTCGTGAGCCGCTAAAGAGAGATTCGCATTCCCACAACGCGCCGGCCAGCAAAATGGGGTCAAAGCGCGCCTTGCGCGCCCAAAGCCGTTAGAATCGAACATTCTATTGCGGTCGGGCGACGCCGTCCTCCCACGCGATCGAGGAGTCCCGATGCTCGTCCGGCTCGCGCCGTTCCTGTTTCCATTGATCTGGTCGACCGGCTGGATCGTGGCGCGTTATACGGTCGATTTCGCCGATCCGCTCGCTTTCCTGTGCGTGCGCTACTTCTGCGCCGGGCTGGCGCTCGCCGTCTTCGCGCTGTACGCGGGCGCGCAATGGCCACGCAGCGCCACGGAGGCGACGCACGCCATGGTCTCGGGCGTGCTACTCCATGCCGTCTACCTGGGCGGCGTATGGTGGGCGATCGAGCAGGGCGTGCCGGCCTCGATCTCGGCGCTGCTGGCTGCGCTGCAACCGATCATGACCGCCTTCCTGGCGCCGGCGCTGGTCGGCGAGCGCATCGGGCTGGCGCGGTGGAGCGGCGTCGCCATCGGCTTTGCCGGCATATGCCTCGTGCTGGCGCCGAAGCTGGTCGGCCTCGATCCCGCGCAACTGCGCGCCGCGCTCGTCCCGATCGGCGTCAATTTCATCGCCATGATCGGCGTCACCGCGGGCACGTTCTATCAAAAGCGGTTCATCCATACCGGCGACCTGCGCGCGGTTGCGACGCTGCAATATGTCGGCGCGCTGGCGGCGGGCGTTCCAATGGCGGCGCTCGCCGGCGAGTTCCGGATCGACTGGACGCCGACCGCCTTCGCCGTTCTCGCTTGGTCGGTGGTGGCGCTGTCGATCGGCGCGATCGCGCTTCTGTTGCTGCTGATCCGGCGTGGCGAGGTCTCGCGGTCGGCGCAGCTCATCTTTCTCGTGCCGCCGCTGTCGGCGATTCAGGCCTATGTCCTGTTCGGCGAGAACCTCACCCACGTGCAGATCGTCGGCATGGCGCTCACCGCCTGCGGCGTCGCGCTGGCGGCGCGCGCGAAATGACGATCAGTACGTCTCGCGGCCGCGCGCGTGAACGCGGGCGCGCAGAGAGGCCAGCCTGCGCATGAGCGAAGGCGCCTCGCTTGCGAATCTTTCGCGCAACCTTGCGCGCAGTTCGGCGACGCGCATGCGGATCGCCGCCTTGTAGGGGTCGACCTTGGCGTGCGCCCAGTCGCGGAAGGCGATGACAAGCGCGTACAGTCGCGCGAACCAGGACAGCGTCATCAGCCGGGCATGGCAGACGTCGAACACGAAGGCCGTGACGCCGAGGCCGGCCGTCTTCGCCAGCAGAAAGACGCAGCCTCCGGACAGGACGCGGCCGCCCGCGATCAGCGCCAGGCCGGCGATCTTGAAGGGCAGCACGACAAGGACGGGAATGATGAAGAGCGTCAGCGCGAAGGTCGCCGGCAGCGTGTCGATCATCCGTTGCAGCGTCCGCTTGAGCGTCGCCAGCGGCAGCACGGCGACGATCGCCGAAACCAGCCGCCCGAGCACGTCCCAGAGCCAGGCCTCGACCAGGAAGATCGCGGCCAGCAGGGTCCAGAGAAACCTGATCAGACGAGCTTGCATCTGCGCCTTTGTCGCACGGAAAACTGAATTTCCGGCTTAAAGGCGGCGGATTTATGCGCAGCGCGTCGCGGCGCGACCGCGCATGAATGTCACCCCGGAGGGCCCAAGAAGGCCGATCCGGGGATCAGCGCCGTGCTGTTATCGATCCCGGTGACGACTTCCGCCCACCAGGGCCGGCAGTGGCGCTCAGGTATGAATGGCGCGCTTGTCGACCGCGAGGGCGGCTTCCTTGACGGCTTCCGAGACGGTCGGGTGGGCGTGGCAGGTGCGGGCCAGGTCTTCGGCCGAGCCGCCGAACTCCATCAGCACGCAGGCTTCCGCGACGAGTTCGCCCGCGCCGAAACCGACGATATGCGCGCCGAGCACCCGGTCCGTGGCGGCGTCGGCCAGGATTTTTACGAAGCCGTCGGCCTTGCGCATGGCGCGGGCGCGGCCGTTCGCCGTCAGCGGGAACTTGCCGACCTTGTAGGCGACGCCCTTTTCCTTGAGCGTCTCCTCGGTCGCGCCGACGGTCGCAATCTCAGGCGACGTATAGACCACGCCGGGAATGACTTGGTAATTCACATGGCCATGCTGGCCGGCCAAAATTTCGGCCACTGCAATGCCCTCGTCCTCGGCCTTGTGCGCGAGCATCGGGCCGCGCACGACGTCGCCGATGGCGTAGACGCCAGGCACGTTCGAGGCGAAATGATCGTCGATGACGACGCGGCCGCGCTCCAGGGCGACGCCGGCTTCCTCAAGACCCAAGCCTTCCGTGTAGGGCGCGCGGCCCGTGGCGATCAGCACGCGGTCGGCGTCGATCGTCTGCGCCTCGCCGCCGGTCACCGGCTCGAAGGTCACCTTGGCGTTGGCGCCCTTCACGGCGACTTCCGTCACCTTGGAGGCGAGCTTGAACGCAAAGCCCTGCTTCTCGAGCATGCGTTGGAACTGCTTGACCACTTCGCCGTCCATGCCGGGCAGGATGCGGTCGAGATATTCGATGACGGTCACCTCCGCGCCGAGACGGCGCCAGACGGAGCCGAGTTCGAGACCGATCACGCCCGCGCCGACGACGACGAGTTTTTTCGGCACGGAGCCGAGTTCGAGCGCGCCGGTGGAGGAGATCACCACCTTCTCGTCGACCGCGATCGGCGCGCCGGTCTTGTCGCGCAGCACGGCGACGTCGGAGCCCGTGGCGATGACGATATTCTTTGTCTCGTGCGTTGCGAGCGACCCGTCCTCGGCCTTTACTTCGACCTTGCCGGCGCCGGCGATGCGGCCCGCGCCCGACAGCACGTCCACCTTGTTCTTCTTCATGAGGAACGCGACGCCGTTGACGTTGGCGGCGACGGTGTCGGCCTTGTGCTTCATCATGGCGGCGAGATCGAGCTTCGGCTTGCCGACGATCACGCCGAGCGCCGGGAAGTCGTGCGTCGCTTCCTCGAACATTTCGGAAGCATGCAGCAGCGCCTTGGAGGGAATGCAGCCGACGTTGAGGCAGGTGCCGCCAAGCGTCTTGCGCTTCTCGACGATGGCGACCTTCATCCCAAGCTGCGCAGCGCGAATGGCGCAGACGTAGCCGCCGGGGCCGGCGCCGATGACGATGAGATCGTAGGACATGGAAACTCCGAAATGCTGCATTCCGGCGCTTTGTCATTCCCGCGAAAGCGGGAATCCAGTCATCTGAACTGGACCGGAGAGAACTGGGTCCCCGCTTTCGCGGGGACGACATTGCTGAAAAGAGGAATCAGAGATCGAGCACGAGGCGCGCGGGATCTTCCAGGTTTTCCTTCACGCGCACGAGGAAGGTGACAGCTTCCTTGCCGTCGACGATGCGGTGATCGTAGGAGAGCGCGAGATACATCATCGGGCGGATTTCGATCTTGCCGCCGACGACCATCGGGCGATCCTGGATCTTGTGCATGCCGAGAATGCCGGACTGCGGCGCGTTGAGGATCGGCGTCGACATGAGCGAGCCGTAGACGCCGCCGTTCGAGATGGTGAACGTGCCGCCCTGCATGTCCTCGATGCCGAGCTTGCCGTCGCGGGCGCGCTTGCCGAAATCGCCGATCGCCTTTTCCACCTGCGCAATCGACATCTGGTCCGCGTCGCGCACGACCGGCACGACGAGGCCCTTGTCGGTGCCCACCGCCACGCCGATGTGGCAGAAGTTCTTATAGATGATGTCCGTGCCATCGATCTCGGCGTTGACGGCCGGCACTTCCTTCAGCGCCTGGCAGCAGGCCTTCACGAAGAAGCCCATGAAGCCGAGCTTGACGCCGTGCTTCTTCTCGAAGGCGTCCTTGTATTGCGAACGCAGCGCCATCATCGCGCCCATGTCGACTTCGTTGAAGGTCGTGAGCATGGCCGCGACGTTCTGCGCGTCCTTGAGGCGGCGCGCGATGGTCTGGCGCAGCTTGGTCATGCGCACGCGCTCTTCACGCGAGGCGTCCGCAGGCTGCGAGGCCGGGCGCGCAGCGACCGGAGCAGCGGCGGGCGCAGCCGCAGGCGGGTTGGCGATATGGGCGAGCACGTCGCCCTTGAGCACTTGGCCGCGCTTGCCGGAGCCGGCGACGCCGTTCGTGCTGACGCCCGAGTCGGCGGCGATCTTGGCGGCGGCGGGCGACGGCGGCATGGCGGTTCCGCCGGTGGGCGCAGCGGCAGGCGCGGGCGCGGCGGCCTTGGCGGGCGCAGGCGCAGCGGACTTCGGCGCCGCCGCAGCGGCGCCGGCAACGCCTTCCGCAATCTGGCCGAGCAGAGCGCCCGGCGTCACCGTCTCGCCGTCCTTGGCGGCGATTTCGGCCAGCACGCCGGAGGCCGGCGCGTTGACTTCGAGCGTCACCTTGTCGGTCTCGAGTTCGACCAATGGTTCGTCGGCCTTCACCACGTCGCCGGGCTTCTTGAACCACTTGCCGATCGTCGCCTCGGAGACGGATTCGCCGAGGGTCGGCACCCGAATTTCAGTCGCCATGTTCTTGCTCGCCGCTTCCGGCGTCCCTGTAGGAATGAAACCGATTACGCGAAGGCCTCATCGAGGAAGGCCTTCAATTGCGCGAGATGGCGCGACATGGTGCCTGTCGCGGTGGCGGCGGAGGCCGGACGGCCGACATAGGTCGGACGCTTCGACTTGAGCCCGGCCTGGCCAAGCACCCATTCGAGATAGGGCTCGACGAAGCTCCACGCGCCCATGTTCTTGGGCTCTTCCTGGCACCACGCCACATCGGCCTTCTTGAAACGGCTCATCTCGTGGACGAGCGATTTCAGCGGGAATGGATAGAGCTGCTCGACGCGCAGCAGATAGACGTCGTCGATCCCGCGCTTCTCGCGCTCCTCGTAGAGATCGTAGTAGACCTTGCCCGAGCACAGGATGACGCGACGGATCTTGTCGTCCTTCACGAGCTTGATCTTCTCGTCCTTCAAACGTTCGGCGTCGTCGGCGATCCAGCGCTGGAAGTACGAGTTCGGCCCCATCTCCTCGATCGTCGAGACGCAACGCTTGTGACGCAGCAGCGACTTGGGCGTCATGATGATGAGCGGCTTGCGGAAATCACGCTGCAACTGGCGACGCAGGATGTGGAAATAGTTCGCCGGCGTCGTGCAATTGGCGACCTGCATGTTGTCCTCGGCGCAAAGCTGCAGATAGCGCTCGAGGCGCGCCGAGGAATGTTCCGGTCCCTGGCCCTCGTAGCCGTGGGGCAGCAGGCAGACGAGACCGGACATGCGCAGCCACTTGCGTTCGCCCGACGAGATGAACTGGTCGAACAGGACCTGCGCGCCGTTGGCGAAGTCGCCGAACTGCGCCTCCCACAAGGTCAGCGCTTCCGGCTCGGCGAGCGAATAGCCGTATTCGAAGCCGAGCACGGCTTCTTCCGACAGCATGGAATTGATGACTTCGTACTTGCCCTGTTTGCCTTCGTTCAGGTGATTGAGCGGCGCGTAGCGGCGCTCGGTCTCCTGGTCGATCAGCATGGAATGGCGCTGCGAGAAGGTGCCGCGCTCGACATCCTGGCCCGACAGGCGCACGCGATGGCCGTCCCACAGGAAGGTGGCGAAAGCCAGCGCTTCGGCCATCGCCCAGTCGATCCCCTGGCCGGTCTCGACCATCTTGCGGCGATTGTCGAGGAATCGCTTGATCGTGCGATGGACGTTGAAGCCGTCGGGCGTCTCGTTGAGCTTGACGCCGAGCATCTTCAGGTGCGCGATGTCGACGCCGGTGCGGCCGCGGCGGTCGTCGTCGTTCTCGGTCACGGCCTTGAGGCCCGACCAGCGGCCATCGAGCCAATCCGCCTTGTTCGGCTTGTAGGCCTGGCCCGCCTCGAATTCGGCCTCGAGCCGATGCCGCCAGTCGCCCATCAGCTTGTCGATCTCGCCGCGGGTCAGAATGCCTTCCGAGATCAGCTTCTCGCTGTAGATCTCCAGCGTCGTCTTGTGCGCCTTGATCTTGCGGTACATGAGCGGCTGGGTGAA
>JBDHTL010000038.1:0-26415 GCA_039808645.1 Rhodoblastus sp.
CCCGCGACCTTCTCGGCGATCGCCTGCTTCAGGCAAGCCAGACGCGCTTCTTCCATGCAGAGCTGCATGGAATCCGCCCGCTCGGGCCCGCGCAACGAAGACGCCTGCGCCCGGCAATGGTCGCGTTTGCCGCCCGTCGGCGAGGCTGCAGGCGTCGCCGGTTTCGGAGCGGCGGAGGGGGCGGGCTGGGCGACGGCGGCCACGACGAGGAACGCCAGCATGGCCGGCGCGATAGCGATCGATTTCTTCATGAAAGCCTCTACCAGTTACATGGACGGGCAACGCGGGGATCGCCTTGGAGACGCCCGACGCGCCCACCGCCCTCCGGTGTGGAAACGCGGTTGTGCAGAAACTAGAACGCAAGCTTGAGGGTTCCAACCCATAGGATTTTCGTCATGCCGCCAGCCTGAGGTCCGTTGCCGCACGGATCGAGGCGCGCCGCCCGCGCGTTTCCGAAACGTTGATCGAATTCGATGGCTGAAATGTGTTCCGACCCCATCGAACGGTCCATTGGGAATGGGCAATAATTCCCTTCGCACAGGCGCCGCCGAGCCGGTATGCTGGCAAGACTCATGTCGGCCCCGGCCTCCCTCATGCGCGCGCTTGTTCTGCATGCGCCCAATTCGCCGCTCCTTGTCGAGGAGCGCCCCCTGCCCGCGCCCGGCGCGGGCGAAATCCGGCTGAAGGTTCTCGCCTGCGGCGTCTGTCGCACCGATCTGCACGTCGTCGACGGCGACTTGCCGAAGCCGGCGCTGCCCGTCGTTCCCGGCCACGAGATCGTGGGCACGGTCGACGCCATCGGCGCGGCCGTCTCCGGCTTTGCCCTGGGCCAGCGCGTCGGCGTGCCCTGGCTCGGCCATACCTGCGGCCATTGCCCCTATTGCATGGGCGGGCGCGAGAACCTGTGCGACGATCCGCTCTTCACCGGCTACACGCGCGACGGCGGCTATGCGAGCCACGCCATCGCCGACGCTTCCTATTGCTTCGCGCTGCCGCAGCAGGACGATCCCGCCGAGCAGGCGCCGCTGCTCTGCGCCGGCCTGATCGGCTGGCGCTCGCTGAAGATGGCGGGCGCGGCGCAGAATATCGGCATCTACGGCTTCGGCGCCGCCGCCCATATCATCGCGCAGGTGGCGCGCGCGCAGGGCAAGCGCATTTTCGCCTTCGTGCGGCCCGGCGACGAGGCGGCGAAGCAATTCGCGCTGTCGCTCGGCGCCGTCTGGGCGGGCGGCTCGGACGAGGCGCCGCCGCAGCCGCTCGACGCGGCCATCGTCTTCGCGCCGGTCGGCGCGCTCGTGCCGCTTGCCCTCAGCCATGTGCGCAAGGGCGGAGCCGTCGTGTGCGGCGGCATCCACATGAGCGACATTCCCACCTTCCCCTACGCCAGGCTGTGGGAGGAGCGCAGCATCGTCTCAGTCGCCAATCTCACGCGCGACGACGCCCGCGAGTTTCTGGCCCTTGCGGGCCAGGTGAAGATCGACATGCATGTGCAGCGCTACGCGCTCGAGGACGCCAATCGCGCGCTGGCGGATCTGCGCGACGGCCGCCTGCAGGGCGCAGCCGTTCTCGTTCCCTGACGCGCGGCCGCTTCCTGCCGCAGCGCACCGCACATGGCGGCCCCGCCGCGCGCGCAATTCCCAACTTCCCGTCGATGCCCCTACGATGCTTGCGCAGGGAGACAGGCGCGAGACGCGCTCAGGGAGGATCGGATGAAATTGAAGACGGGCGTTCTCGCGCTCGCGGCGATCGTCGCCGCCGGCGCGTCGCTTGCGCAGGCCCAGAGCCAGGGCGTGACGGCGACGGAAATCAGGATCGGCCAGACAACCGCCTATTCGGGCGCGGCCTCGGCCTATTCGACCATCGCCAAGGCCGAGGAAGCCTATTTCAACATGATCAACGCCAAGGGCGGCGTGAAGGGCCGCAAGATCAAGTTCCTCTCCGTCGACGACGGCTACAGCCCGCCGAAAACCTTCGAGCAGACGCGCAAGCTGGTCGAGCAGGACGGCGTCGCCGCCATTCTCAATCCGCTCGGCACGCCGACGGGCGTCGTCGTGCGCAAGTATCTCAACGAGAAGAAGGTTCCGCAGCTCTTCGTCGGCGCCGGCGCGACCATGTTCGGCGACCCCAAGAACTTCCCCTACACGATCGGCTTCCAGCCGAACTATCACATCGAGGCGTCGATCTACGCGCGCCATGTGATGGCGACGAACCCGAACGCCAGGGTCGCGATCTTCTACCAGAACGACGACGCTGGCCGCGATTACGCCAACGGCTTCAAGGCGGGCCTCGGCTCTCCCGAGAACGTGAAGAAATTCGTGATCTTCGAGACGACCTACGAATCGACCGATCCGACGATCGATTCCAAGATCGTGGCGCTGAAGAATTCCGGCGCCGACGTGCTTTTCATGCACGCCATCCCGAAGCAGGCCGCGCAGGCGATCCGGCGTGTGGCGGAGATCGGCTGGAAGCCGACCTTCTATCTCGCCAACGTCTCGGCTTCGGTCGGCGCGGTGCTGAAGCCCGCGGGCCTCGACAACGCCAAGGGCCTCATCACCGCCTCCTACATCAAGGACCCCGCCGACAAGCAGTGGCAGAACGACGCCGGCTACAAGAACTGGCTCGCCTTCATGAAGGAATATTACCCGAGCGGCGATCTGATCGACGGCCTCAACGTCTACGGCTACACCGTCGCGCAGACGATGGTGAAGGTGATCGAACAATGCGGCGACAACGTCTCCTCCGAATGCATCATGAAGGAGGCGGCCAATCTGAACTTCGCGCCGGAGATGCTGCTGCCGGGCGTCGAGGTGAAGACCTCGGCGACGGACTTCTATCCGATCAAGAAAATGTATCTGCAGAAGTTCGACGGCGACGTGTGGCAGCTGTTCGGCAACGTGCAGAGCGCGAACTGATCGGGCGCGCCGCGCACAGATTATCGTGGCGGCGACGCCCCCTCCCCGCCCTCCCCCGCTCCGCGGGAGAGGGAGGAAACTCGCGACGCCATCGTCATTTGATCGCGAATGTTTGGCGCGCCCTCGCCCGCGGAGCGGGGGAGGGATAGGGAGGGGGTTCAGGCCGCTTTACGATTGCTGTTCGCCGTTGCTCACCCTTTCCACGGCGTCTCCGCCACCGGATCGAGCGGCCCCTTGCCACTGGCGAAGGACCGCACGTTCTCGATCAGTCGCGTGGCGACCAGCATCATCACGTGATCGGTCGCGCCGCCGACATGCGGCAGCAGCACCACATTCTCCATCGCGACGAGATCTGCGGGCACGGATGGCTCGTTCGCGAACACGTCCAGGCCCGCGCCGGCGATGCGGCTTTCCTTCAGCGCCGCGACCAGCGCCGGTTCGTCGACGCTCGTGCCGCGTCCGATATTGATGAAATAGCCCTTGGGTCCCAGGGCATCGAAGATCGCCCGACCAACCTGCGCGCGCGTCGAATCGCCGCCCGGCAGAACGTTCAGGAAGATGTCGCAATTTTTCGCGAGTTCTTCCGCGCTCGCGAAATAGGGATAGGCGACGCCGTCCTGCTTGCGGCGTCCGCAATAGCAGACCGTCAATCCGAACGCTTCCGCGCGCCGCGCGACCGCCTTGCCGATGCGGCCGAAGCCGAGGATGCCGAGCCTCTTGTCGCGCAGCGAGGCCGAGGCGCCGAACGGCTTTCCCGGCTGCCACTTGCCGGCGCGCAAGAAACGCTCGGCGGCCGGAAAACGACGCACCGTGTCGAGGATCAGCGCGAAGGCCGCGTCCGCCGTATCCTCGGTCACCGCGTCCGGCGTATTCGTCACGCAAATCCCATGCGCGGCGGCGTAGCCGACGTCGATATGCTCGTAGCCCGCGCCCATGGTCGCCACGAGTTCGAGCTTCGGAAAACGCGCCATGAAGGCCGCCGTCAGCGGACCGCCGAACGGCGTCCAGACGATGCCGCGCACCGCGCCGGCGACGCTTGCGAGAGCCGGGTCGTCCGGGCCATCGAAGCGATGCAGGGTCGCCACGGCGCCGAGCGCGGTCGCGAGCGGCGGCGGCAGGCTCGCCGGCGCCAGCAGCGGAAAATCGTTCATTTCGCGGCCTTCGCTTCCGCCGCGCCGAAGGCGGGCTTGGCGCCGGCCAGCGCCAGCGCATTCTCGACCGCCTCGACATCGCGCACCGCGCCGCGCGAGGCGGAAGTCGCGGTGAGCGCGTAATGGCGCAACGCGACCGACATGATTCTTTCGCGCGGCTTCGACTTCCAGGCTGCCCGCCCGCGCTTGTCCATCTCGGCGCGGCGTTGCGCCAGCTCGTCGCCGCTGACGGCCAGATGCAGCGAGCGCGTCGCGATGTCGATCTCGATCCTGTCGCCGTCCTGCACGAGACCGATCGCGCCGCCCGACGCCGCTTCCGGCGAGACATGGCCGATCGAAAGACCCGACGTCGCGCCGGAGAAGCGCCCGTCGGTGACGAGCGCGCATTTCTTGTCGAGCCCGCGCCCCTTCAAGGCGGTCGTCAGCGCCAGCATTTCCTGCATGCCCGGCCCGCCACGCGGCCCTTCGTAGCGCACGACCAGCACCGTGCCGGGCGTAACCTTGCCGGAACGGATCGCCTGCGCGCCCTCGTCCTCGCTGTCGACGACGAGCGCAGTTCCTGAAAACTTGTGCAGCGAGGCGTCGACGCCGGCCGTCTTCACGATCGCGCCGTCCGTCGCCAGATTCCCGTAGAGCGTGGCGAGGCCGCCGTCCGGCGAATAGGCGTGCGCGGCGTCGCGGATGCAGCCTTTCTCGCGGTCTCGGTCGAGCGTCGAATAGCGCATGGATTGCGACATGCCCTCGACCGTGATGCGCCCGCCGGGCGCCGCCCGATAGAAGGTTTCGACATCCTGATCCTGCGTGCGCAGAATGTCCCAGCGGTCCATCGCCTCGCCGAGCGTCGCGCTGTGCACGGTGCGCACGTTGCGATGCACGGCGCCGATGCGGTCAAGTTCGCCGATCAGCCGCATGATGCCGCCGGCGCGATGCACGTCCTCCATGAAATAGTCCGGCGTCGACGGCGACACCTTGCACAGATGCGGCGTATCGCGCGACACGCGGTCGATGTCGCTCATCGTGAAATCGACGCCCGCCTCGTGCGCGGCGGCGAGCAGATGCAGCACCGTATTGGTCGAGCCGCCCATCGCCATGTCGAGGCGAATGGCGTTCTCGAACGCCTCGAAGGTCGCGATCGAGCGCGGCAGCACGCTCTCGTCGTTCTGCTGATAGTAGCGATGCGCCAACTCGACGACGAGGCTTGCTGCGCGCGTGAAAAGGTCCTTGCGATCGACATGCGTCGCCAGCATCGAGCCATTGCCCGGCAGCGCGAGGCCGAGCGCCTCGACGAGGCAATTCATCGAATTGGCGGTGAACATGCCCGAGCACGAGCCGCAGGTCGGGCAGGCATGTTGCTCGTAGGCGGAAATCTTCGCATCCGTGATGTCGGGATTCATCGTCGCGACATAGGCTTCCACGCCCGAGAAGCGCTCGTCCTTGCCGTCCCAGTTCATGCGGCCGGCTTCCATCGGCCCGCCCGAGACGAAGACGGTTGGAATGTTCAGCCGCAGCGCCGCCATCAGCATGCCCGGCGTGATCTTGTCGCAATTGGAAATGCAGACCAGCGCGTCGGCGCGATGCGCGTTCACCATGTATTCGATCGAATCCGCGATGAGATCGCGCGAGGGCAGCGAATAGAGCATGCCGTCGTGACCCATCGCGATGCCGTCGTCGACGGCGATCGTGTCGAACTCGCGCCCGACCCCGCCGGCCTTTGCGATCTCGGCCGCGACCATCTGGCCGAGGTCTTTCAGATGCACGTGGCCAGGCACGAATTGCGTGAAGGAATTGGCGATGGCGACGATCGGCTTGCCGAAGTCGCCGTCCTTCATGCCGGTCGCGCGCCACAGCGAGCGCGAGATCGCAGCGGCGCGGCCCATCGTGACTTTCCTGGATCGCAATTCAGGCATCATCTCCTCCCGTGGCGCGCCTGCGCGGCTTTGCGCCGATTATGGCCCGTGCGGCCTTCCTAGCCAATCTGCGCATTTCGCATGGCGCATTTGACAGCGTCGCGGCCTGCATGATGATCGCGGCGACCGACCGATCGAAAAGCGAAGGGAAACGCGCATGAACGAACTGGATTTCTCGGGCAAGACCGTGTGCGTCGTCGGCGGCTCGAGCGGCATAGGCAATGGCGTCGCGCAGGGTTTTCGCGCCAAGGGCGCGAGTGTGCATGTCACGGGAACGCGCGCCGCGGCGAACGAATACAAGATCGAGGACGGCTCCGATCTCTCGGGCCTCGCCTATCAGAAGCTCGACGTTTCCGAACCCGGCGCGGTGGAGGCTTTCAAGCCGGCGTTCGACAGGCTCGACGTTCTCATTCTCTCGCAGGGCACCGTGCTCTACAGGCGCGGCGAATTTGAAATGGCCGGCTTCCGCAAGGTGATGGAAGTCAACCTGATGAGCCTCATGGCCTGCGCCGCGAAATTTCACGACATGCTGGCGGGCTCGAAAGGCTCGCTCATCATCGTTTCCTCGACGGCGGGCTTTCACGCCACCAAGGGCAATCCATCCTATAATGCGTCGAAGACCGGCGCCGTCGGCCTCACGCGCACGCTCGGACAGGCCTGGGCCGAGGACGGAATTCGCGTCAACGGCATCGCGCCCGGCCTCGTCGATTCCAAGCTCACCAAGGTGACGACCGATCATCCCAAGCGCCTCGAGGGCGCGCTGTTGCGCATCCCCCTGCATCGCCTCGGCACGCCGCAGGACATGGCGGGCGCGGCGCTGTTCCTCGCTTCGCCGCTGTCCTCCTACATCGTCGGGCAGACGATCATCGTGGATGGCGGATTGATATTGTAGCGCCGCATCGCCCCCCAGCCTCCCCCGCTTCGCGGGAGAGGGGGAGAGATGCGGGACTTCATCGCTATTGGCGTTCACGGGTCGTCTGCTCGAAGCACGACACCATGACGAAGCCACGAATCTGCTCCCTCTCCCGCGAAGCGGGGGAGGGTCGGGGAGGGGGCCGAGCGGCTTGTTACTCAGCCGCCGTTTTCATCGCCTGCGGCGACTTGAACGCCTGCAGCAGGCGCAGGCGCTCGGCGGCGGCTTTCTTCGCATTCGCCTCCTTGATGTGCCCGAAGCCGCGGATCGTCAGCGGCAGCCGCGCGAGCGCGACCGCCGTCGCGTGATTGTCCGAAGACAGCGCATCGAGAAGGCCAAGCATCGTCTGTTCGTATTCGTCGATCAGCGCGCGCTCCATGCGGCGTTCTTCCGTGCGCCCGAAAATATCGAACGTTCCGCCGCGCAGGCTCTTGAACCGCGCGAGCAAGCCCATCGCTTTCAGCATCCACGGCCCGAACGTCATCTTCTGCAACTTGCCGGTCGTCGGATCGCGGCGCGCGGCCAGCGGCGGCGCCATGTGGAAGGTGAGCGTGTAGTCGCCGTCGAATTGGCGCGCGAGTTTCTTCTGGAATTCGCCGTTGGTGTAGAGGCGCGCGACCTCGTACTCATCCTTGTAGCTCATCAGCTTGAAGAACGATTCACGCACGGCATCGCTGAGCGCGCTCGTGCCGCGCATCTTCGCCTGCTCGGCCTTCGAGACAGCGTCGACGAGACGCATGTAGCGTTGCGCCCAGGCGGCGTCCTGATAGTCGGTGAGGAAGGCGATGCGCCGCGCCTGCTTCTGTTCGGCCGTTTCTTCTTCCGGTTCGGGAATCTCGAGCGAGCGGATCGCTTCGTGCACGCGCTTGGGATCATGCGCGGCGAGCCGGCCCCAGGCGAAAGCCTCCTTGTTCGCTTCGATCGCCACGCCGTTCAGTTCGATCGCGCGCTCGAGCCCCGCGAGCGACAGCGGCAGCAGGCCCTTCTGCCAGGCAAACCCCATCATGAAGGGATTGGTGAAGATGGCGTCGCCCATCAGCGCGGTGGCGAGCCCCGTCGCGTCGATGATGTCGAGACGGTCGGCGCCCAAAGCGTCGACGAGACCCTTCTTCATCTGCGCCGTGGCGAAGTCGAGATCGGGATTGACGACGAAGGCGGCCGTCGGTTGAAGATCGCCATTGATGACGGCGCGCGTGACGCCGCGCTCGAGCCGCGACAGCGCGTTGGATTGCGCCGACACGATCATGTCGCAGCCGATGAGCAGATTGGCGCCGCCCGGCGCGATGCGCACGGCGGCGAGGTCTTCCGGCTGCGGCGCGAGCCGCACATGGCTCATCACGGCGCCGTTCTTCTGGCTGAGCCCGGTGAAGTCGAGCGTCGTGCAGCCCTTGCCCTCGACATGCGCGGCCATGCCGATCAGCGCGCCGATGGTGATGACGCCCGTGCCGCCGATGCCGGTGACGAGAATGCCGTAGGGTTCGGCAAGCGTCTTCATCTGCGGATCGGGCAAGCTTCCGAACATGCCCGCCGAATCGGCTTTGGTCTTTTCGATCTTGCGCAGCCTGCCGCCGTTGACGGTGACGAAGCTCGGACAGAAGCCGGTGACGCAGGAAAAATCCTTGTTGCAGTTCGACTGGTCGATCTGCCGCTTGCGGCCGAATACGGTTTCAAGCGGCTTCACCGACACGCAATTCGACTGTTCCGTGCAATCGCCGCAGCTCTCGCACACGAGATCGTTGATGAAGGCGCGCCTGGCCGGATCGGGATAGAGGCCGCGCTTGCGACGGCGCCGCTTCTCGGCCGCGCAGGTCTGGTCGTAGATCAGGACCGTGAGCCCCTTCGTCGCGCGAAGCTCCTTCTGCACGGCGTCGAGTTCGCTGCGGTGATGCACTCTTGCGCCCGCGGGGAAGAAACCCGCCGGCGGATATTTCTCGGGCTCGTCGGTGACGATGACGAGTTTCTTCGCGCCTTCGGCCGCCACCTGATGCGCGATCTGCGACACGGTGAAACCGGATTCGGCCGGCTGGCCGCCGGTCATCGCCACCGCGTCGTTGTAGAGGATCTTGTAGGTGATGTTCACGCCGGCCGCCGCCGAGGCGCGCAGCGCCAGCAGGCCCGAATGCGTATAGGTGCCGTCGCCGAGATTCTGGAAGACGTGCGGCTCTTCGGTGAAGGGCGCCTGGCCGATCCAGTTCGCGCCCTCGCCGCCCATATGCGTGATCGTCGCCGTGCGGCGCAGCGGATTGTAGAGCGCCATGCCGTGGCAGCCGATGCCCGCCATCGCGCGACTGCCTTCAGGCACTTTGGTCGACGTGTTGTGCGGACAGCCCGAGCAGAAATAGGGCGTGCGCGGCGTCTGCGTCGCCGACGGCGCGCGCTCCAGCGCCTCGAAACTCTCCAGGCGCGCAAGCCGCTGATCAAGCGCGGCGTCGACATGGCCGAGGCGCTTCATGCGGCTCACGATGGCGCGCGCCACCATCGTGGGATTCAGTTCGCTGGTCGACGGCAGCATGATCGCGCCGGCTTCGTCGCGCTTGCCGACGATGCTCGGCCTGCGGTCCGCTGGCATGTTGTAGAGAATGCGCACAAGCTGGTCTTCGATGAAGCCGCGCTTCTCCTCGACGACGAGCACGTCCTGCAATCCGTCGGCGAAACGCCGTGCGCCCTGCTCCTCCAGCGGCCAGGTGAGCGCGACCTTGTAGACGCGCAGCCCCAGTTCCGCCGCGCGCGCGTTGGACAGGCCGAGATCGGCCAAAGCCTGCATCACGTCGAGATAGGCCTTGCCGGTCGTGATGACGCCCAGCCGCGCCGGCCTGCCGTCGATCACGATGCGGTCAAGCTGGTTCGCGCGGGCAAATGCTGCAACGGCTTGCATGCGCGGCCCGTGCAGGCGCGCCTCCTGCACCAGCGGGGCGTCCGGCCAGCGGATGTTGAGCCCATCCGGCGGCATTTCGAAATCGGTCGGGATATTGATGCTGATGCGCGCGGGATCGGTATGGATCGAAGCGCCGCTCTCGACGGTCTCGGCGATGGTCTTGAAGCCGACCCAGCAGCCCGAATAGCGCGACAGCGCGAAGCCCATCAGGCCGAGATCGAGATAATCCTGCACGTTGGCCGGGTTGATGATCGGCATGAGCGCGGCGGCGTAGATCTGTTCGCTCTGGTGCGCGAGCGTCGAGGACTGGCAGCCGTGATCGTCGCCGGCAAACGCCAGCACGCCGCCGTGCCTCGACGTGCCGGCGGAATTGGCGTGCTTGAGCACGTCGACCGACCGGTCGACGCCGGGCCCCTTGCCGTACCAGATGCCGAACACGCCATCGACCTTGGCGCCGGGAAACATGCCGACCTGCTGGCTGCCCCACACAGACGTCGCCGCGAGGTCTTCGTTCAGGCCCGGTTGGAAATGGATGTTGTGCGCCTTCAGATGCGACTTCGCGCGCCACAGCGCATGGTCGTACATGCCGAGCGGCGAGCCGCGATAGCCCGAGATGAACCCGCCCGTGCGGATGCCCGCCGCCTTGTCGCGCTCGTATTGCAGGATCGGCAGGCGGACCAGCGCCTGAATGCCGGAAAGATAGATGCGGCCCGACGGCAACGTGTATTTGTCGTCGATGGAGACGTCGGCAAGACGCGGGGCCTCGTCGGCTACAGCCTCGGACATTTCGTTTCCTCTTCCTGTCGCGGCGATTGCGCCGTCGGTCGTTTGCGGCATGCTAGCGCGTCCTCGGCCCGTGCGCACCCCGCAACATATGCGTTTGCGGCGCGCCGCCCATGTCGCACTTGCCAAGCAGGCGAAAATTGTTTCCCTAAGGCGCAGATTCGCGCGGAGCCTCGCCCATGGACGCCATCGATCGCAAAATCCTGCGCGAACTGCAGGCCGACGCCTCGATCTCCATCGCCGAATTGTCCGATCGTGTCGGCCTCTCGCAAACGCCGTGCTGGAAGCGCGTGCAGAAGCTGGAGACGGCCGGCGTCATCCTCGGCCGCGTCGCGCTGCTCGCGCCCGAGAAACTCGGCCTCGGGCTCACCGTGTTCGTTTCGATCGAAGCGCCGGATCATTCCGACGGCTGGCTGTCGAAATTCGCGGCCGCCGTTTCCGCCATGCCCGAGGTCATGGAATTCTACCGCATGGCCGGCGACGTCGACTACATGCTGCGCGTCGTCGTGGCCGACATGGCCGCCTACGACGCCTTCTACAAGCGGCTGATCGGCACGATCCCGCTCAAGAACGTGACGTCGCGCTTCGCGATGGAGCGGATCAAGTCGACGACCGCCTATCAGATCGCCATGCCGGCGAAGACCTGAGCGCGAAGAGCGGCACGCACGCATGCGGGCGCCCAACGAGATCGACTTCTGGCGCGGCTTCGCCCTGCTGACGATCTTTATCAACCATGTGCCCGGCATTTTCTACGAGCGCTTCACCTCGCGCAATTTCATGCTCGGCGACAGCGCGGAAATGTTCGTCTTTCTCGCCGGCTGTTCGCTGCGTTTCGTCGTCGGCTCGAACGAGCGCCGGGCGAGCGTGCACGACGTCACCTTCCGCCTGCTCGGGCGCGCCGTCGAAATCTACGCCGCGCAGATTCTCATCACCATGTTCGCGCTGGCGATCCTGGCGGCGGCCGGCCATTTCCTCGGCCAGCCGGCGCTGCTGGACTGGCACAACGCCGGCCCGGTCTTCCAGGACCCGATCGAGACCCATATCGGGCTCGTGCTGCTCACCCACCAGCTCGGCTATTTCAACATCCTGCCGCTCTATGTCGTCTTGATGTGCATGGCGCCCCTGTTCGCCCTGCTGGACCGGTTCTCGCCCTGGCTGGCGCTCGGCGTCTCGTTTGCGATCTGGACGTTCACCCTCGTCACCGGCCTCAATCTGCCGACCTGGCCGGTGGAAGGCACATGGTTCTTCAATCCGCTCGGCTGGCAGTTCGTCTTCGTCTGCGGCTTCGTGCTGGCGCGCAAGGACGGTCCGGGCGCCCTGGTGCGGCGGCATCGGCGCTGGCTGCGCGTCGCGGTGACGCCGATCGTCATCCTCGGCGTGGTTTCGGCGTGGAACGGCTTCTCGCCCTCGCCCGGCGACGTGCCGGAGCCGAAGCTTGTCTTCCTGTTCGACAAGACCTACGATTCGCCCGCCCGCGTACTGCAGTTCCTCTGCGTCGCCCTGTTCCTCTCCGGTCTCTGGGCGCGGCTGCCGGCCTGGTTCGAGCCGATCAGCGAGTATTTTTCCCGGCTCGGCCGCAATTCCCTCGAAGTCTTCTGCGTCTGCTCCGTGTTAAGCCTTTGCGGACAGATCGCGGCGTATATGTACGGCGGCGGTATCGCCAAGGATACCCTCGTGTTATCAATCGGTATAGTTGTCATGGGGTTGAGTGCGTGGCTGACCGAATGGCGCGCAAGGTCGCGGGCCTCCTCTTCGCAAGTCTGAGCTTCGTCGCATTGGCGGCGCCCCTCGCATGGGCGCAGGACAGCGCCGCGCCCAAGCCCGACGAGCCCCCGGCGCTGAGCGCCCAGTGCCAGGCGCCGGCGAGCGATATCGCGGCGCCCGCGCCCCTGCCGAATTTCGCGGCGGCCCTCGCCTCCAAGAAAAAGGCGCGCATTCTCGCCATCGGATCGTCGTCGACCTACGGCGTCGGCGCCACGTCGCGCTCGCGCAATTACCCGACGCAATTGCGCGAGATTCTCGCCAAGGCGCTGCAGGGCGTCGATGTCGAGATCATCAACCGCGGCATTTCGGGCGAGGTGGCGGCCACGACCGCGGAGCGACTGCGCACGGAGGTCGCGCTCAACCGGCCGGACCTCGTGCTCTGGCAGCTCGGCACCAACGACGCGCTCTCGCGCATCCCGGCCGAGCAGTTCGATGCGACCGTGCGCTCGACCGTCGACTGGCTGAAGGAGGACAAGATCGACGTCGTTCTCGTCGGCCTGCAATACACGCCGAAGCTGGCGCGCGACAAGAATTACGAGGAAATTCGCGACACCCTGTTCAAGATCGCCGCCGACGAGGGCGTGCTCTACATCCGTCGCTACGACGCGATGCGCTTCATCGCGCAGGCGCGCGCCGCGCCGGTTCTGGCGCAGGACGAATTCCACCTGAACGATCTCGGCTACCGCTGCATGGCCGAGCATGTCGCGCAGGCCGTGATCGCCAATCTCTTCGTCCGGCGCTTCAGGCCGACCTCTGGCTTCTCGCCCTGAGAGACCGCCGCTCTCAGGCGGCCTCGACATAGGCGTGACGTTCGTAAAGGAACATCAGCGCCGCCTCGCGCGCCGCGACATAGGTCGGGTCGCTGACGAGTTCCAGACGGCGGCGCGGCCGCGCCAGCTTCACGTCCAGTATCTCGCCGATGGTCGCCGAAGGCCCGTTGGTCATCATCACGATGCGGTCGGAGAGCAGCACGGCCTCGTCGACGTCGTGCGTGATCATGATGACGGTGTTGCCGAGCGCGCGGTGGATATCCATCAGCGAATCCTGCAGATGGGCGCGCGTCAGCGCGTCGAGCGCGCCGAAGGGCTCGTCGAGCAGCAGCGCCTTGGGCTCCATCGCCAGTGCGCGCGCAATGCCGACGCGCTGCTTCATGCCGCCGGAGATTTCCGACGGGCGCTTGTCGGCCGCATGCGCCATCTGCACGAGTTCGAGATTGTGGAGCGTCCATTCATGCCGCTCGGCCCGGGATTTGACGCCCGAAAACACCTTGTCGACGGCGAGCCGGACGTTGTCGTAGACCGACAGCCAGGGCAGCAGCGAATGGTTCTGGAACACGACCGCCCGCTCCGGCCCCGGCGCGTTCACCTCCTTGTCTTCGAGCAGCACGCAGCCGGTCGTCGCCTGCGTCAGCCCCGCGACGAGATTGAGCATCGTCGACTTGCCGCAGCCGGAATGCCCGATGATCGAGACGAATTCGCCTTTCCCGATCGCCACGTCGATGTCGCGCAGCACTTCGCTGCGCACGCCGCGCCGCTCGAAAGTCTTGCCGATGCGGTCGAGCTTGAGATAGGGGCGCTTGAGCGGAGCCATGCTTTCCTTCCTGATTATGCGCCGCGCGCAACGAGCGCGCCGACGGCGCCGACGAACCGGTCGAGCGCGAAGCCGACGAGGCCGATGTAGGCGAGCGCGACGATGATGTCGGGCAGTCGCGACGAGTTCCAGGCGTCCCAGATGAAGAAGCCGACGCCAACGCCGCCCGTCAGCATTTCCGCAGCGACGATGGCGAGCCATGCGAGGCCGATGCCGATGCGCAGGCCCGTGAATATGTAGGGCGCGGCCGACGGCAGCATGATTTTGGCGAAGAATTCGAACGGATTGAGCCGCAGCACCGCTGCGACGTTGCGATAGTCCTGCGGAATGTTGCGGATGCCGACCGCTGTGTTGATGATGATCGGCCAGATCGAGGTGATGAAGATCACGAATATCGCAGACGGCCGGCTGTCGCGAAAGGCGGCGAGCGCGATCGGCAGCCAGGCGAGCGGCGGCACGGTGCGCAGCACCTGGAAGATCGGATCAAGCCCGCGCATCGCCCATTCCGACTGGCCGATCAGCGCGCCGACGAGAATGCCGACGAGCGCCGCGAAACCGAAGCCGACCGCAACGCGCTGCAGCGACACGAGCACGCGCCAGCCGAGCCCGATGTCCTGGCTGCCGTAGTCGAAGAAGGGCTGCGTGATGAGGTCGCGCGCGTCACGCCAGATGGCCGACGGCGGCGGCAGCGTCGCGCCCGGCTTGGCGCAGAGCAATTGCCACAGGAGCAACAGCAGGGCGGCCGTGACGAGCGGCGGCAGGACCTTGCCGCCGAACCAGATTGCAAACGCCCTGGCGCCCCGCGCGCCGGCCGCGAGACGCGCGCCGATCGCCGGCGCGGATCGGGCCTGATCGGCCGTCGCTTCGCTCTTCATGACATAGGCCATCGAAACCTCCTCCGCCGCGTCAGGCGATGCGCTTGATCGCGAGGCTCGCGAGATAGGCGGTGGGATTGGCGGGATCGAAGACCTTGCCGTCGAAGAACGTCTCCCTGCCGCGCGACGTCGAGGCCGGAATGTCGCTTGCCGCGACGCCAAGCGCCCGGGCGGCGTCGCGCCAGATGTCCTCGCGGTTCACCCTCCTCACCAGCGCGGCTATGTCGGTCGCCGGCTCGAACTTGCCCCAGCGGATGTCCTCGGTGAGGAACCAGGCGTCGTGGCTCTGGAACGGGTAGGACGCGTGGTCCTGCCAGAACTTCATGTAGAGGTCCGTGCCCTTGGCCATGCGGCCGTTGCCGTAGTTGATGTCGCCCTTCAGGCGGCCGGCGACGTCGGCGGGCGGCACGTTGAACCATTGGCGGCGGCCCAGGATGGCGGCCATCTCCGCCTTGTTCTCCGGCTTGTCGCACCATTGCTGGGCCTCCAGCACGGCCATCGCCAGCGCCCGCGTCGCCCTCGGATATTTGTCGACGAAGGCCGCGCGCAGGCCCAGCGACTTTTCGGGATGCTTCTTCCAGATTTCGCCGGTCGTGCAGGCGGTGAAGCCGATGCCCTGGTTGACCAGTTGCTCGTTCCACGGTTCGCCGACGCAGAAGGCGTCCATGTTCCCGACCTTCATGTTCGCCACCATCTGCGGCGGCGGCACCACGATGGTCGAAACATCCTTGTCGGGATCGATGCCGGCGGCCGCCAGCCAGTAGCGGATCCACACGTCATGCGTGCCGCCGGGGAAGGTCATGGCGACCTTGACCTCCTTGCCTTCCGCCTTCTTCTTCGCGAAAGCTTCCTTCAGCGCGGAAGCATCGAGGCCGACTTTCAATTCCTTGTATTCGTTGGCGACGGAAATGCCCTGGCTGTCGAGATTGAGGCGCGCCAGAATGTACATGGGCACGCCAACGTTGTTCTGCGTCACCTTGCCGGCCGTGATGAGATACGGCATCGGCGTCAGGATGTGCGCGCCGTCGATGCCGTTGGCCTCGGAACCGAGCGCCAGATTGTCGCGTGTCGCGCCCCAGGACGCCTGCTTGGCGACTTCCACGCCCGTCATGCCGTGTTTTTCGAAGAGACCCTTGTCGCGGGCGATGATCAGCGGCGCGGCGTCCGTCAACGCGATGTAGCCGAGCGCTGCCCTGGTCGTTTCGGGGCCGCCGCCCTGCGCGTGCACGCCGCGCGGCGCCAAACCGGCGAAGGCCGCGCTGGCCGCGCCGGCGAGCAGGCCGCGCCGATCGAGCATGGAAGCGGAAGCGGTGGGCTTGGTCATGGACGACTCCTTCGAGCGCCTTGCGTCTCGCAACGGCGAATTCGTCCACGGCTTTGCAGGCGACGTGCCAAATCCTTGAAGTTATGAAATGATAAGTTATGGATTGATTTATGCTATCTTAACTCCCGATTCCTTCCTTGCACGGCCCCGCCCGACGTGTCGTCCGCTGTCCGGAGGCCGGACGCGCGCAATTATTTTGCAGCGCACAAATCAGGCAGTCCGCCACCATCGAGATGCAGGGCGCCCAGGCAAGCGGCGATGACGGCCGCCGGCGACAAATCCGGCGGCCGTCGCGTGGCGTCAGTTGGTTCGGGCCACGCCGGCCGCGATCACCGGGCCGATCGGCTCCCATGTCTTGCCGTCGAAACGGGAGATCTGCAGCTTGTCGTAGAGCGAATAATTGTCCGGCGAGGACGACAGCGTGACGCCGGGCAGGCCGAGCGGCAACTGCACGTCCTTCAGGTGGGACACGATCTTCATCAGCTTCTCGCGCGTGCAGTCCTTGCCGCACTCGGTCAGCACCTTTTCGGTCAGCCAGGCCGAATTGTAGCCGGTCGTGTTGGAGCCGTCGTTGGGATCGGCGTTGTTGTTCCATTCCTTCATGAAGGCGAGATATTCCTGCGTCGCCTTGTCGTTGGCCCAGCGCGGATCGGCCGGAATCTTCGACGCGATCGCCGTCACGAGCCCCTTGGAATTCTCCACCCCCGCAGGCTCCAGCACCGTCTTGATGGAGCTTGCGACCGCCACGATGTAGTGCAGCGGCTTCCAGCCGAGTTCGGCCGACTTGCGGATCGATTGCGCCGCGAATTTCGGCGTCGTCATGTTGAACAGCGTATCCGCGCCGGATGCCCGCAGCGCCACCATCTGCGAGTCGATCGTGGGATCGGAGACTTCGTAGGTTACTTCCTTCACGATCAGCGAGACCTTGTCGCCGAGCCCTTCCTTGAAGCCGCGCACATAGTCGCGGCCCGCGTCGTCGTTCTGCGAGAGCACGGCGATCTTGGCGTTGGGCTTTTCCTTCAGGATGTACTTGGCGGCGACCCGGCCCTCCATCGTGTAGGACGGATACAGCGCCATCGTGTAGGGGTAGTTCTTCGGGTCGTTCCACTTGTCCGCGCCCGTCGACAGGAAGAGATGCGGCACCTTCTTGCCGTTCATGTATTTGTGGATCGCCGTGTTGGTGGCCGTGCCCAGCGAACCGAAATTGGCGAAAATCTCGTCCTGCTCGATCAGCTTGCGCGTCTGCTCGACGGTCTTGGGCGGGCTGTAGGCGTCGTCGTAGGTCAGGAAGTTGATCTTGCGCCCGTGGATGCCGCCGCGCGCGTTGAGCCGGTTGTAGTAGGCGGTCTCGGTGCGGCCCGCCGCGCCATAGGCGGACGCCGGCCCGCTGTAGGGCATGGTCTGGCCGATCTTGATTTCCTTGTCGGTAATGCCCGTTTCCGCAAGCGCAGGCGCCGCCGCGATCAGCCCGACCGCAGCAAGAAGTGCCGATTTCCTCATGTCACCCTCCCGCGCGCTTATGGTCGCGCGCTGCTCCGATTTGACGGCTTGGGAAGGCCAAGCGTCAAGGCGCGGCGCACAATGGGCCGGGAGCGTCCCGAAAGGGCGGAAAAGACCTCCGAACTTGCCAGCGGCCGACGCTTCGGCTAGCTCAGGGGCCGGAAAAGAGCCATGGCCCAGCAGAAACCGATCAATCTCCAGAACCTGTCGACGATCGTCGCAGTCCTGATCCTCGTCGGCACCGAGCTTGTCGGCGCCTCCTGGGCGGCCGGCTGGGCGATCGGCGGCCTGTTCCAGCTCGACGCCACGGTCAGCCGCGTCATCGAAGTGGCTTTCGCGTTGATCGGCTTCGTCGGCCTCTATTTCTTCATGCGCACCGCGATCCGGCACGAGCCGATCCGGGGCTGACCCGCATGTCATTCCCGCGAAAGCGGGAATCCAGAACATCGGCGCCGTCTACTGGATGCCCGTCTGCGCGGGCATGACAGGTCACTTCGAGAGCTTTTCCCGCACCTCCGCCGGCAGCCGCGCCGGCTTGCCGTTCGCCACCGCCGCCACGCGCACATCCGCCGTCACCAATGCCTCTTCGCCGCGCAAGACACGTTGCGCCAGCACGGCCGACGCGCCCTTCACCTCGCGCGCGAAAGTCTCGACGGTCAGCATGTCGTCCATCTTCGCGGCCTTCAGGAAGTCGATGTTCATCGCGCGCACGACGAAGGCGAAGGGCGCATGGTCGCTTTTCCCCGAATGAATGGCCTGCTGGTGGATGCCGAGATCGCGCAGCAGTTCCGTGCGCCCGCGCTCCATGAAGCGCAGGTAGGACGCGTGATAGACCACGCCGGAGAAATCGGTGTCCTCGTAATAGACGCGGACTGAAAGGCGATGCGGCGCGCTCATTCGTCCTCGCCGAACAGCCCGAATTGCGCCGTCGCGCGCGAGGGCTCGGCGAGCCCCAGATGCCGGAACGCCAGCGGCGTCAGCAGGCGTCCGCGCGGCGTGCGTTGCAGGAAGCCCTGCTGCAGCAGATAGGGCTCGATGATGTCTTCGATCGCGTCGCGCGGTTCGGACAGCGCGGCGGCGATCGTCTCGATTCCCACCGGTCCGCCGCCGAAATTCAGCGCGATCATGTCGAGATAGCGCCGGTCCATCTGGTCGAGGCCGATCTGGTCGACGTCGAGCAACCGCAGCGCCTTGTCGGCCACCGCGCGATTGACGACCGGATCGCCGTCGACGATGGCGAAATCGCGCACGCGCCGCAGCAGGCGCCCCGCGATGCGCGGCGTTCCTCGCGCGCGCCGCGCGATCTCGTTCGCGCCGTCGGACGACATGTTCACGCCGAGCACGCGGGCGCCGCGTGAAACAATGCTCTGCAATTCCTCCACGGTGTAGAAATTCAGCCGCACGGGGATGCCGAAACGGTCGCGCAGCGGCGTCGTCAGCAGGCCCGCTCGCGTCGTCGCGCCGACCAGCGTGAATTTCGCGAGATCGATCTTCACCGAGCGCGCCGCCGGCCCCTCGCCGATGATGAGGTCGAGCTGAAAATCCTCCATCGCGGGATAGAGGATTTCCTCCACCGCCGGGTTGAGGCGGTGAATTTCATCGATGAAGAGCACGTCGCGCTCCTCGAGATTGGTGAGCTGGGCGGCGAGATCGCCGGCCTTGGCGATGACCGGGCCCGAGGTCGAGCGGAAATTGACGCCCATTTCGCGCGCGAGGATCTGGGCGAGCGTCGTCTTGCCGAGGCCGGGCGGACCGACGAACAGAACATGGTCGAGCGCGTCGCCGCGCGCCTTCGCCGCCTCGATGAATACGCGCAGGTTCTTGCGCGCCGCCTCCTGGCCCGTGAAATCGGCGAGCGTCAGCGGACGCAGCGAAACATCGGTATCGTCGTCGCGTTTTTCAGGCGTCAACAGACGGCGGGGGGCGTCGGTCATGACGCCTTCTTCGCGACGTAGATCACGTTCGGCAAGCCCTCGAAATGCGCATCGCAGGTCACGAGTTCGCAATCCGCGGCGCGCGCGGTCGCATAGATGATCGAATCCGCCGTGGGCAGTCGATGCTCGCGGCCAAGTTCGGCAGCGCGCAGCGCAATATCGGTGTCCAGGCGAACGACAAGACATTCCATCGTCGTGGCGACCGCTTCGTCTACCGCCTCCGGCGCCTCGCGCGCCAGCCACTTCGCCAGCTCCAGCTGCACGATGGTCGGCACCAGCAATTGGTCCATCGCCGGAAATTCCGAGCGCACGGCCGTGCCGGCAGGACCATCCGCGATCCACTCGATCCAGGCGGAAGTATCAACGACGCGCATCAGTAACGGTCGTTGCGGTCGCGGTAGCCTTCCGTATTGGCGCCCTTGGCGATTCCACGGAGGGAATCGATATCGTGTCTCGGCATCATCACGACGCCTTTGCCATGTGGAACGAAAACGAGTTCCTGACCCGGTTTCCAGCCTTGCCGCTCTCGCACTTCCTTCGGAATGGAAACCTGGAATTTCGACGAGATCTTCGCGCTCACGCCCATCGCCGCCTCCTGATCGATCGAGACTTCGTAAGAATATCAGGAACGGACAGCGAACACCAGCCTAGCTCGCCAGTTCCTTCAGCCCCCGGCGGATCAGCGCGCTCGTTTCGGCGCTTTCGCCGAGCGCCTTGACGCTCGCAGCGACCGCGGCCGCCGCCTGCGGCCGCCCGTAGCCGAGATTGACCAGCGCCGAGATCGCATCCTGCACGGGTTTTGGCGCGGTCCTGGCGTCGTCCTCGCCGGCGAGTCTCGCGACGACCGGATCGACGGCGGCGAGCGCCGGCGCCTTGTCCTTCATTTCCGCGACGATGCGCGCGGCGAGCTTCGGGCCGACGCCAGGCGCGCGCGCCACCGCCGCCTTGTCCTGCGTGCCGATGGCGGTGGCGAGTTCGCCCGGCCCCAGCACGCCGAGGATGGCGAGCGCCACCTTGGCGCCCACGCCCTGCACGTTCTGCAACAGGCGGAACCAGTCGCGCTCGGCGTCGCTCGTAAAGCCGAACAATCTTATCGCGTCCTCGCGCACCTGCGTCTCGATGGCGAGCGCGGCGGCCTCGCCGATCTTCGGCAGTTTCTGCAGCGTGCGCGAAGAACATTGCACGACATAGCCGACGCCGTTGACGTCGAGGATGACGAAATCCTCGCCGTAGGAATCGATGAGCCCCTTGAGCTTGCCGATCATCCTGCGATCCTCGCCGCGATCGCCTTCGCCCCGCGATGTTGCGCGTGGCAGATCGCCACCGCCAGGGCGTCCGCCGCGTCGGCGCTTTTCGCGTCGCATTTCGGCAGCAGCACGCGCACCATCATCGCCACCTGCGCCTTCTCCGCATGGCCCGCGCCGACCACTGTCTTCTTCACGAGGTTGGCGGCATATTCGGCGACGCTGAGGCCCGCCAGCGTCGGCGCGAGCAGCGCGACGCCACGCGCCTGGCCGAGCTTCAGCGCCGATTGCGGATCGCGGTTGACGAAGGTTTCCTCCACCGCCGCCTCGTGCGGCGCATGCGCCGCGAGCACGTCCGCCAAACCTTCGTGCAATTGCCGCAGCCGCCCGGCGAGCGAGAGCGCCGCGTCGGAATGCACGGTTCCGCAGGCGACGAAGGACAGTCGCGACCCCTCGGCCTCGATCACGCCCCAGCCGGTGTTGCGGAGGCCCGGATCGATCCCGATGATGCGAATCGGTTTTGGCGACATGCGGCAATTTACGACGGCGCCGACCGATCCGGTAGGCATCCCGCGGCGCCGCGCCACAGCCTCGGCGCCCTTGCCGCCGCCGCCGACCGCGCCAGTTTCAGGAAATGCCCGAGCTCAGCGCGATCGAACTCGCCCGATTCCAGTTCGCCTTCACCATCGGCTTTCATATCGTCTATCCGGTTTTTTCGATCGGGCTGGCGAGCTATCTAACGACGCTGAATTTCCTGTCGCTGTGGACGGGCGAGAGCGTCTATCTCCGGCTCTTCGACTACTGGAAGCGCATTTTCGCCATCGCCTTCGGCATGGGCGTCGTCAGCGGCGTGGTCATGAGCTACCAGTTCGGAACGAACTGGAGCGTGTTCGCCGACAAGACCGGGCCGATCCTCGGGCCGTTGATGGGCTACGAGGTCCTTTCCGCCTTCTTTCTTGAGGCCGGGTTTCTCGGCATCGTCCTGTTCGGCCGCAACCGCGTCGGCCCGGGCCTGCATTTCTTCGCGACATTGATGGTCGCGCTCGGCACGTTCGCCTCGGCCTTCTGGATTCTCTCCGCCAACAGCTGGATGCAGACTCCGGCCGGCTACGCGGTCAATGCGCAGGGCCAGTTCGTCCCGGTCGACTGGCTCCAGGCCATTTTCAACCCGTCGTTCCCCTATCGCTTCGTGCACATGGCGCTGGCCGCCTACCTGACGACCTCGCTCGCCGTGGGCGCGGTCGGCGCGCTGCATCTCCTGCGCGGCGACAATTCGGCCTCCGTCCGCACCATGTTCTCGATGGCCATGTGGATGGCCGCCCTCGTCGCGCCCGCGCAGATTCTCGCGGGCGACTGGCACGGATTGAACACGCTCGCCCATCAGCCCGCCAAGATCGCGGCGATCGAAGGCCATTTCGACGGCGAGAGACGCGCGCCGCTCATCCTGTTCGGCATGCCCGACATGGCGCAGGCGCGCACGAACTACAAAGTCGAAATCCCGCTGGCCGGGTCGCTCATCCTCACGCATTCGCTCGATGGCTACGTGCCGGGTCTCAAGGATTTCCCGCGTGAAGACTGGCCGCCCGCGCCCATTGTCTTCTGGAGCTTCCGCATCATGGTCGGGCTCGGCTTCGCCATGGCGGCGCTCGGCCTCTGGGGTCTTTTCGCGCGCTGGCGCGGCGGATTGTTCGACCGCCGATGGCTGCATCGGGCCGCGCTCGTCATGGGGCCGTCGGGCTTCGTCGCCGTGCTCGCGGGCTGGACGACGACGGAGGTGGGCCGCCAGCCCTTCCTCGTTCAGGGCCTGTTGCGGACCGCCGACGCCGTCTCGCCGATCGCCGCGCCGGCCGTGGCCGCCTCGCTCGTCGGCTTCATCGTCGTCTACGCGACGGTCATGGCCTTCGGCTTCGTCTACATCGGCATTCTCATGAACAGGCCGCCGGACGCGCCGAGCGAGATGGCGGAAGACGCGCCGCTGCGCGCCGCGGGCGTCGCGCCCGGCGTCGCGACTGACCTGGCGGCGCCGGAAGCAAGGACTGCGCGATGACCGATGGGCTCGACCTTCCCCTCGTCTGGGCCGGCCTCATCGCCTTCGCCGTCCTGCTCTACACGCTGCTCGACGGTTTCGATCTCGGCATCGGCGTGCTTTTTCCCTTCGTGCGCGACGGCGAGCAGCGCGGGCGCATGCTCTCGACGATCGCGCCCGTGTGGGACGGCAACGAGACCTGGCTCGTGCTCGGCGGCGGCGGGCTGCTGGCGGTCTTTCCGCTCGCCTATTCCATCATCTTTTCCGCGCTCTACGCGCCGATCGTCCTGATGCTGCTGGCGCTCGTCTTTCGCGGCGTCGCCTTCGAGTTCAGATGGCAGACGCCGCGCGCGCGAAAAATCTGGGATCGCGCCTTCGCGCTGGGATCGCTGGGCGCGGCGGTCGCGCAGGGGCTCGCGCTCGGCGCGCTCGTGCAGGGCATTCCGGTCGCCGGCCGCGCCTATGCGGGCGGCTGGTGGGATTGGCTGACGCCGTTCAGCCTGCTGACCGCGCTCGGCCTGACGCTCGGCTATGCGCTGCAGGGCGCCTGCTGGCTCATCATGAAGACCGACGGCCGCCTGCAGCGGCGGGCTTACGATCTCGCGCGCTGGCTGGCGCCGGCGTTCCTGGCCGCCGTCGGCGCCGTCAGCCTGTGGACCGTCTTTCTCGACGCGAAATACGCGGCCAACTGGTTTTCGTGGCCGCGCATTCTCCTGGTCGCGCCCGTGCCGCTACTTGTCGCGGCGGCCGGGTTCGCGCTGATCTCGGGCATCGCGCGGGAAAGGGAGCGCACGCCGTTCCTGGCGACGCAGGCCTTGTTCGTCCTCGGTTTCGCAGGCCTCGGCGTCAGCTTCCATCCCTACATGGTCCCCAACAGCGTCACGATCTGGCAGGCGGCGGCGCCGGACAAGAGCCTCGCCTTCCTGCTCGTCGGCGCCGCGCCGCTGCTCGTGATCATCCTTGCCTACACCGGCTACGCCTACTGGGTTTTCCGCGGCAAGACGCCGCAAGACCATCACGGCTACTAATGTCGAACGATGCGCCGCCAACGAAACAGGCGCCGCTCGCGCGACGCCTGTGGTGGTTTGTTCTGCTCTATGCGGCCGGCGTGCTCGCCGTGGGCGCTGTGGCCTACGCGTTGCGCATCGCGCGCTGATCACCCGCCCATCTTGGCGACGAGCGCGTCGGAAATCTCGAAATTGGCGTAGACGTTCTGCACGTCGTCATTCTCTTCGAGCGCGCCGACGAGCTTGAGAATCTTCTCGCCCGTCTCGTCGTCGAGCATCGTCGTCGTCTGCGGCTTCCAGACGATCTTCGCCTTGCGGGCCTCGCCGAATTTCGCCTCGAGCGCCTTGGCGACTTCCGCGAAGCTCTCCATCGCGGTCGTGATCTCGTGGCCGTCCTCGGTCGTCGCGACGTCGTCGGCGCCGGCTTCCAGCGCCGCCTCCATCATCTCGTCTTCGGAAGCGACCTTCGCGTCGTATTCGATCGAGCCGACGTGATCGAACATGAAGGAGACCGCGCCGTTGGCGGCCAGTTCGCCGCCCGCCTTGGAGAAATAGGAGCGCACTTCGCCGGCCGTGCGGTTGCGGTTGTCGGTCAGCGCCTCGACGATGATGGCGACGCCGCCGGGCGCGCGGCCCTCGTAGCGCACCTCGTCGTAATTCTCGGCATCGCCGCCCGACGCCTTCTTGATCGCGCGCTCGATATTGTCCTTGGGCATGTTCTCCGCGCGCGCCGCCAGAACGGCGAGGCGCAGGCGCGGGTTCATGTTCGGGTCGGGCATGCCCATCTTGGCCGCGACGGTGATTTCGCGCGCGAGTTTGGAGAAGACCTTGGAGCGGATCGCGTCCTGCTTCCCCTTCTTGTGCATGATGTTCTTGAACTGGCTGTGGCCGGCCATCGGCGTCTGCTCCACGCGAAAGAAATGAAAATCGGGCGCTGTATACGCGCCCGGGGGAGGCAAATAAAGCGGAGCTAGCCCCAGAACCCCGGAACCGCCTCCGCCAGCCGGCCGCCGAGCCGCACCGGCGCGATCCTGGTCGCCAGCCCGTCGGCGCCGGTCTCGACCGCCACGCCGCACAGCGTCGCCGCCCCGTCCGCCGGCTCGAACCGCGCGCCGGGCGTCTTGCGGGTGAAGCGGCGCAGCGGCTCCTCCTTGTCCATGCCGATGACGGAATCATAGTCGCCGGTCATGCCGGCGTCGGTCTGGTAGGCGGTGCCGTGGGGCAGGATCTGCGCGTCGGCGGTCGGCACATGCGTGTGCGTGCCGACGACCAGCGACACGCGGCCGTCCAAAAAATGACCGATCGCCTGCTTTTCGCTCGAGGCTTCCGCATGGACGTCGAAGATCGCCGCGTCGCAGCCGAGGCCGAGCGGGCAGGCCGCGATCTCGCGCTCGATCGCCGCGAAGGGATCGTCCAGCGGGTCCATGAACACCCGGCCCATGACGTTGCAGACGAGCACGCGATGGCCGTTCGCGCCCTCGTAGAGATAGGCGCCCCGCCCCGGCGTGCCTGGCGGATAATTGACCGGCCGGATCAGGCGCTCCTGCCGTTCGATGAAGACGAGCGCCTCGCGCTGGTCGAAGGAATGGTTGCCGAGCGTCAGGCAGTCCGCGCCGGCCGCCAGAAACTCGTCGGCGATCGCCTCGGTGACGCCGAAGCCGCCGGCGGCGTTTTCGGAATTGACGACGACGAAATCGAGCTTCCAGCGCCGCCGCAACTCCGGCAGGCGCTCCAGCAGGACGGCCCGGCCGGCGCGGCCCACGATATCGCCGATGAACAAAAGACGCATTCAGCCCGAAGCCCCGCATTCGAAGAGACGCTGCTCGGTTATCACGAAGTCGAGCCGCTGGTCGTGCGCCTCATGCGGGATCATGTCGACTTCCTGGTCGGCATAGGCGAGCCCGATGGCGACGATCCTGCCCCGCGCCCGCTGCGCCGCCAGAGTGGCGTCGAAATTGCCGCCGCCATAGCCGATCCGATGCCCCTGCGCGTCGAAACAGGCGAGTGGCAGGAACATCAGGTCGGGCTCGACCGTGGCCGCGCTCGCCAGCGGCTCGGACAGGCCGAGCGGCCCCTTGGCGAGTTCGTCGCCCGGCGCCCAGATGCGGAAATGCAGCGGCTTGGCCGCCGCCGTCATCACAGGCAGCGCGGTCCTGTAGCCCTCGCGCGCGAGACGCTCGAGCAGCGGGCGGGTCGAGACTTCGGAGCGGATCGGCCAATAGGCCGAAATGACCCCGCCGGGCGGGACAAACCGAGCAACCAGCTTCACGCCCTGCGGAGCGATCTTTTCCGCCGCGGCATGGGCTTCCGCCGGCTCGATGAGGTCGCGTCGGGCAAGCGCGTGGCGGCGCAGGACGATTTTGGACGCAGGATCGGCGGTCATGCGGCAACACTAACCGAGGCCTGCGCGCGACGGGAAGTGACGAATGGCGATGAGGAGGGTTGCGGGCCACGATGACCGTGGGACATCGACCCCGGGAACCTACAGCGTAGGTGGGCGCCGTGTTGCCCAAGCCCACGGGCAAGGACAGGGACAGCTCCCTGAGAGTCGATAAGGCCCCGGGAATACAATCCACACGCATCCCGCAGCGCCGCACCCGCAATGTAGGG
>JBDHTL010000039.1:0-26092 GCA_039808645.1 Rhodoblastus sp.
GCGTCGCCCGGCAGGAGCCGGCGCCGGCGAGCGCCCGGGTCGGTCTCGCCACGACACGCTGAGCGGCGCCGCAACGGCACGCTTGCCGCTGTCCACCGATTTCGTAAGGCCGTCATGCCGTTGTCGTATTGTTCGTGCGCGAACTGACTGCTAAGAGGCGGCGCATTCGGCAAGGCTCAGATCGCTACTCGGATCGCTCCAATGGCAGGCATGAAAATTCTGGCGGGAAATTCCAACCGCCAGCTGACCGAAGCGATAGCCGCCTATCTCGGCACGCCGCTGACGCAATGTTCGGTGCGCCGCTTCGCCGACATGGAAATCTTCGTCGAAATCCAGGAAAACGTGCGCGGCCAGGACACGTTCATCGTGCAGTCGACGTCCTTCCCGGCGAACGACCACCTGATGGAAGTGCTCATCATGGCCGACGCGCTGCGCCGCTCGTCCGCCCGTCGCATCACCGCCGTTCTTCCCTATTTCGGCTATGCCCGCCAGGACCGCAAATCTGGCTCGCGCACGCCGATCTCGGCCAAGCTCGTCGCCAATCTCATCACGCGCGCCGGCGTCGACCGCGTGCTCACCGTCGACCTGCACGCCGGCCAGATCCAGGGCTTCTTCGATATTCCCACCGACAATCTGTTCGCCGCGCCCGTGATGGTGCGCGACATCAAGGAGCGCAACAAGGACCTGTCGAACGTCATGGTCGTGTCGCCCGACGTCGGCGGCGTGGTGCGCGCCCGCGCGCTCGCCAAACGCATCGACGCCTCGCTCGCCATCGTCGACAAGCGCCGCGAACGCGCCGGCGAATCGGAAGTGATGAACATCATCGGCGACGTCGCCGGCAAGAGCTGCATTCTGGTGGACGACATCGTCGATTCCGGCGGCACGCTCTGCAACGCCGCCGAAGCCCTGCTCAAGCAGGGCGCAAAGGACGTCTCCGCCTACATCACCCACGGCGTTCTGTCGGGCGGCGCGGCGGCGCGCATCTCGTCGTCGAAGCTGAAAGAACTCGTCATCACCGACACGATCGCGCCGACCGAAGCCGTGCGTCTCGCCAAGAACATCCGCGTCATCACCATCGCGGGCCTGATCGGCGAAGCGATCGCGCGCACGGCGAAGGAAGAATCGGTTTCGAGCCTGTTCGACTGAGGCGATCGACGCGCGAGCGCCGCCCGTCGCGGCTCGGCGGCTGCAGCTTCCGAATACTTGCGTCAAAAAAGAAGGCCGGACTTTCGTCCGGCCGCTCCCGGCATGACGCCGGAGGACTTCAAGAGGGAATGATCGGAAACCTGTTCACCGGGGAGGCAGTGAACGACGCAACCGACCACTGAATGATGCGCCCGCCCAAACGCCCCGGCAATCCGGCAAGCCGCATGGTAGACATGCGGCGTCAACATGAAGGTGAATTATTTCATGCGCATCGCGCATGGCAGCACGGCGCCAACTCAATACTTCCAGCGCTGCGCATTGGCGACGAGGAAGTCGCGAAACACCTGCACGCGCGCCACGTTCTTCATCTCCTCGGGATAGACGAGATAGCACTCGAGCTCGGGCATTTCCGCGTTGGGCAGCAGCTGCACGAGGCCTGAGTCGGCCGCCGCCAGCAGATATTCCGGCAGCACGGCGATGCCGACGCCGGCTTCCACCGCCTGGCGCAGCGCCGTGATGTTGTTGACCGATAGCGCCGGCACGCGCGGGTTCTTGGCGTCGCGCCCGGCGGTCAGCAGCGAGTTGAGGCTGTTGAGGAAGCCCGCGCCCGTCGCGCCGTAGCTGAGGATGCGGTGCTGGTCGAGATCGACCAGCGTCTTGGGCTGCCCGTGACGGCGGATGTAATCGGCCGAGGCGTAGAGGTGGTAGTGCACCGTGAACAGCCGGCGCCGGATGAGGTCCGGCTGCGAAGGCTGGCGCAGGCGCAGGCCGACGTCGGCCTCGCGCATGCCGAGATCGAGCTCGTCGTCGGTCAGGATCAGCCGCAGCTTGATCTCGGGGTAGAGTTCGAGAAATTCGCCGAGCTGCGGCGCAAGCCAGTTCCCGCCGATACCGAGCGTCGTGGTGACGCGCAATTCGCCCTGCGGCTTCTCGCGCTGCTCGGACAGCCGCAGGCGCGCGGCGTCGAGCTTGCTCATCACGTCCTTGACCGTGCGCAGCAGGATTTCGCCCTGCTCGGTGAGGATCAGGCCGCGCGCGTGGCGATGGAACAGCGGCGTGTCGAGGTCCTGTTCGAGCGCGCCGACCTGGCGGCTGACCGCCGACTGGCTGAGGCCGAGCCTCTCGCCGGCGTGAGTGAATGAGCCGGCTTCCGCCGCCGCGTGGAAAACGCGGAGCTTGTCCCAATCCACGGCAATCCTCCCCTTCGGCCACCCGGCGCCTGCTCGTCCCCTTCGAGCGTTATGCGCTCAGGTCGCGCGGCTTATGCGCCACGTTCTTGTGTCGACCAATTCATGACATGCTTTTGTAGGACAATTCCAGCGCTAATTGCGGTCTTGCGACTCATTTTTTTGCGCGCGCCTCACTCTGCGGCTGCGCGCGCCTCTTGCGCCGCCAGATATTTCTCCGCCTCCAGAGCCGCCATGCAGCCGAGGCCGGCGGCCGTCACCGCCTGCCGGTAGATGTCGTCGGCGACGTCGCCGGCGGCGAACACGCCGGGAATATTGGTCTGCGTCGTACCGGGAACGGTCTTTATGTAGCCATTGGCCTTCATGTCCACCTGGCCGGCGAACAGCTCTGACGCAGGCGCATGGCCGATGGCGACGAACACGCCGTCGACCTTGCGCTCTTCCGTAGCCCCGGTCTGCACGTTCTTCAACCGTACGGATGTCACCGACAGCGGGGCCTCCGCGCCGAGAATCTCGTCGATCGCCGAATTCCACACGACCTCGATCTTCGGATGGGCGAACAGCCGCTCCTGCAGGATGCGCTCGGCGCGGAACGAATCGCGGCGATGGACGACGGTGACCTTCGAGGCGAGATTGGCGAGATAGAGCGCCTCTTCGACCGCCGAATTGCCGCCGCCGACGACCACGACCTCCTTGCCCCGGTAGAAGAAGCCGTCGCAGGTCGCGCAGGCCGAGACGCCGTAGCCCTTGAACTTCTCCTCGCTCGGCGTGCCCAGCCACTTGGCCTTGGCGCCGGTGGCGATGACCAGCGCGTCGCAGGTCCACACCGCCCCGGAATCGCAGGTCAGTCGGAACGGCCGCTGGCCGAGTTCGGCCTTGGTGACATAGTCCGAGACGAGTTCGGCGCCGACATGCTCGGCCTGCGCCCGCATCTGCTCCATCAGCCAGGGGCCCTGGATCGGCTCGGCGAAGCCTGGGTAATTCTCGACATCGGTGGTGATCATCAACTGGCCGCCGGGCTCGAAGCCCGAGATCAGGACGGGCGACAGCATGGCGCGCGCGGCGTAGATCGCGGTCGTATAGCCGGCCGGCCCCGAGCCGACGACGATCAGGCGGGCGTGTCTGGTTTTGGACTGGGACATGGGAACTCCGGGCCCGGCGGGCGGACGCTATCACGGCGCGGGCGAACGGCGAATCTACGAACCCAGAACGCCAGCGCAAGGGGCGGCGGGGTTTCGTCCACGACCTTGTGAACGGCTCCATCAGACACGCGGGACAGCCGACGGAATACAATAAAGCGATATTATCGCTTGATGGAGAGCGATATTATCGCTAAATTTCAGACATGAAGACGATCGTCCTCACGCATCGGGCGGCGCGCGATCTGGACGCGCTTCCGGTCGAGGCGAGGACCCAGTTGTCGGACGCGCTGATCGACTACGCGACGACCGGGCGAGGAGACGTCAAGAAGCTGGCCGGGCGGGACGGTTTTCGGATGCGCGTCGGCGCCTACCGGATCCTGTTCGACGAAGACGCAGTCACGATCCTCGCCATTTATTTCGGCAGACGGGCGACGACCACCTACAGGAGGAACTGACATGAAGCCCCAGTTCATCATCACGCCCGCTGGCGACGAACTCGCCGTCATTCCGCGCGCGGAATACGAGGATCTCGTCGCGCGCGCCGCTTCGGCCGAACATGACGGCGAGGATGACGAGGACGCCGCCGATATTGCAGTCTACGACCGGCGGAAAGCCGAATTGGCTGGCGACGCAGCCGTCCTGCCGCCGAAGGTCTCGCATCTGATGTTGCGCGGCGCCAGCCTCCCCCGAGCGATCCGCAAGTGGAAGGGATTGAGCCAGCAAGCGGTCGCCGCCAAAATTGGAACAGCGCAGGGATTCATCAGCGATCTCGAAAGCGGCCGTCGCCGAACTGCCGCCAATACAGTCGATGCGCTGGCGAAAATATACGGCGTGCCGGCGGCATGGCTGATGGATGCGATCGGTCCGAAATAAGCCGGCCTCTCTGAATTTGCCGCCGGCCGAAGCACACCCTTGCCTGCCGCGCGAACAACAGCGAAAAGCGCGCAGCAAGGCAAGGAAAGCACATGGCCAGACCCATCATCGGCATCATCGGCGGCTCGGGCGTCTACAACCTGCCGGGGCTGGAGGATCTGCGCGAGGAAAAGGTCGCCACTCCCTGGGGCGAGCCCTCCGACAGCCTGCATTTCGGCCGGATCGGGACGACGGAGGCCGTCTTCCTGCCGCGCCACGGACGCGGCCACCGGCTATCGCCCTCCGGCATCAACTACCGCGCCAATATCGACGCGATGAAGCGCGTCGGCGTCACCGACATCGTCTCGGTCTCGGCCTGCGGTTCGTTCCGCGAGCATTTGCCGCCGGGCCTGTTCGTGCTGGTGGATCAGTTCGTCGACCGCACCTTCGGCCGGCAGTCCTCCTTCTTCGGCAACGGCTGCGTGGCGCATGTCTCGATGGCCCACCCGGTCGCGCCCCTGCTGCAGGAGCGCATCGCCGCAGCCGCGAAGGCCGAGAACATTCCCTGCCAGAGGGGCGGAACCTACGTCTGCATGGAAGGCCCGCAGTTTTCTTCGCTCGCCGAATCCCTGACCTATCGCGCGGCGGGCTACGACGTGATCGGCATGACCGCCTGTCCGGAAGTGAAACTCGCGCGCGAAGCCGAGATTTCCTACGCCACCATCGCCATGGTCACGGATTTCGACTGCTGGCATCCCGACCACGACGCGGTCGACGTCGCGCAGATCATCAGGATCGTGCACGACAATGCGGCGCGCGCGAGCCGCCTGCTGGCCCGCCTCCTGCGCGACATGCCGGCCGAACGCGCGCCCTGCCCGATCGGCTCCGACCGCGCGCTCGATGCCGCCCTCATCACCGCGCCGGAAGCGCGCGATCCGGAATTGCTGAAGAAGCTCGAGCCGATCATGGCGCGGATGAACGCGGCGGGGTGACCGCGGCGTGATTGATGCTGCCGCCTCCCTCCCCTTTACGGGGAGGGTGGCGAGCGGAGCGAGCCGGGTGGGGTGGGAGGATGCGACGTCCATGCCGACGCCTTCGGCGTCGGACCCCACCCGTCCGCCTTCGGCGGCCGACCTCCCCGTAAAGGGGAGGTAGGGCGCCGGAGCAACACGAAATCGCCTTGTCTCGCGGCCTTCCGCACCCGATGATTTATCGATGCAGACTTCGCTCGCCATCGACGTGCAGTTCGTCGACGCCGCAATGCGCGTCGCCTTGTCGGACGGTCGGGAAGTGTCTGTACCGCTGGAATGGTTCCCGCGCCTGCGGGACGCCACGGATGAGCAGCGCCGCCGCTGGCGCCTGATCGGCGCCGGCGAGGGCATCCACTGGTCCGACCTGGACGAGGATATTTCAATCAGCAGCCTGCTTGGCCTGCCGAGCTAAGCTAGACAGACGGAGCGCCAAGACTACAACCGCGTCGTCGGCGGTTTCATCGCGCCGAAGCCCAGGATGCCCCACAGCAGCGAGAACACGAGGCTGAAGATCACGGAAAGCGCGATCGTCGCCGGCACGGCGGCGATGCCCCATTTGATGAAAATGCCGACGAGGCGCGTGAAGGGAATGTCGATATCGACGACGGTGACGCGCTGGCCCTGATCGTTCATGGCGCTTTCCTTTCGCGGCGATCTGTGGTCATCAAACCCTGATATCACCCGCCAGCGAGCCCCGGAAAAGCCGATGAACGCGACGCCGCTCGAAAAATCCCTCACTGAGGCCATCCGCGCCATCCCGGACTATCCCAAGCCCGGCATCATGTTCCGCGACATCACCACGCTGCTCGGCGACGCCCGCGCCTTCCGCCGCGCGGTCGACGAACTCGTCCACCCCTGGGCCGGCGGGCGCATCGACAAGGTCGCCGGCATGGAGGCGCGCGGCTTCATTCTGGGCGGCGCGGTGGCGCACCAGCTTTCGGCCGGCTTCATTCCGATCCGCAAGAAGGGCAAGCTGCCGCACGCCAAGGTCTCGATCGCCTATTCGCTGGAATACGGCATCGACGAGATGGAGATGCACGAGGACGCGGTCACGAAGGGCGAGCGCGTCATTCTCGTCGACGACCTCATCGCTACCGGCGGCACGGCCGAGGGCGCGATCAAGCTGCTGCAGAAGATGGGCGCCGATGTCGTCGCCGCCTGTTTCGTCATCGACCTGCCCGACCTCGGCGGCGCGCAGAAAATCCGCGACCTCGGCGTTCCCGTCCGCACTCTCGTCGCATTCGGGGGCCATTGACCATGCTGGACACGCGGGGCGCGAAAGTGGCAAGCGAACTCGATCACGCGGACCAATATCGCATGTTGCGCGAGGAGATCCTCGAGCAGGTCCGCGACACGCGCCGTCTCGAGACGTCGACGCTCGGCGCGCTCGCCTTGTTCTACACCTGGGTGCTGACGCACGGCGCGGCGGCCGGCGGTCGCGGCGTCTACTGGCTCGCGCCTGTTTTCGTCCTGCTCGCCGCCGTGCGCGCCTGGGTCGCGCTCTCGCGCATCGCCGAGATCGCCGCCTATTTGCGCGAAATCGAGATCGCCGCCTTCGGCCGCATCGCCGAGCACGGCACGGTGCTGCTGCCACGCCCGACCATCCTCGACCAGAAATTCAAGCTGAGCGATCTCTGGCGCGCCGACATCCAGACCTATGCGGGCAATCCGCCGGGCTGGGAGCAGCATGTCGAAGCCTACGGCTCGCGCCTCATCGGCCGCAGCGCGGTGGCCTTCTGGGCGCTGCTGTTTCTCTTTACCTTCTTCGCGGCGATGCTGATGCCGGAGCTGGCCGCGACGCATCCCTGAACGTCACCGCCACCCCAGCGCGCCCTTCATGAATTCGACGGAGCGCGCGACGGAGTCCTGCGCCGGCTTCTGATCGAGCGCGAATTGATAGACATGGCCCTGGCGCGGCGTGAAATTCGCGTCGAAGAACATCTCGTCCACCTTCACGCCGAGTTTCTTCAGACGCGCCGCGAAGGCGCGCGACTGATCCTCGAAATCGTCGTCGTTGCCTGCAGTGATGAAGGTCTGCGGAAAGCGGCGCGTCACATAGCGCGCGACGGAAAAGGTCGCGAAATTCCCGTCGGCGCGAAACGTCTGCGTGCCCGCATATTGCGCGAGCGGGCCGTCGAGCTTGGACGTGATCGGCCCCGCAAATCCCATCGTCGCGAGGTCGAAGGCGCCGCAATAGAGCAGCGCGCCCTTCAGCGCTGTCGCTGAAATCGTCGGCCTGATCCGCATCCGCCGCGCATAGGCGGGCGAGGTCGCAACGGCGGCCGCCTGCGCGGCGATCTGCGCGCCGGCCGAATCGCCGGCGATGAAGAAGCGCGCAGGATCGACATGCAGGCGCGCCGCCTCACGCTCGAGAAAGGCCAACGCCTCGAAAGCCTGCCGCACCGGCGTCGGATAGGTCGCCTTCGGCGGCAGGCTGTAGTCCATCGCCGCGACCGCAAAGCCGCCGGCCGCCAGAGCGCCGGCATATTGCGCGACGAAATCCTTGGAGCCGCCGGCCCAGCCGCCGCCGTGAATCCACAGGACGGTCGGCAGCCGCAGCCCCGTGCCGGCGAGTTCCTTCGGCAGATAGAGATCGAGCTTGGCGTCTTCGGCCGCGCCGTAGGCAATGTCGCGCTCGACCACGACATGCGCCGGCAGCTTGATCTCCGCGCGCGCTTCTCGCGGCGTAAAGGCGACAAACGAGAGAACGAACGCCGCGACAATTGCGCGCGCGAAAGAAATTGGGCCGGTCATTGCGACAATGATGGACGGGCGCGCCACGTCGATCAACCCGACCTCAACTGTTCGAGCCGCGGCCGAGGTCGTGCGACGCGGCTCAGGCGTCGCGCATGCGGATGAAGCCGGAGCCGCGAAACTCGAACACCAGTTCGCCATGCTGGTTGACGCCGGTATTGTGGTTGAACACCAGCCCCCAGCCGGGCTTGGAGGTCGCCCGCTTGTCGATGATCTGCGTCGCAAAGGTCACCGTGTCGCCGAGAAACACGGGCTTCGCCCAACGCAGATGGATGAAGCCCGGCGAGGGCCCGCCCTGCGGCGTCTCGATCCCTTGAGCGCGCAATTCGGACTGCACGCGGTCGCGCGTCGCCACCACGTTGCGCATCCACAGGCACGCCGTCTGCCAGCCCGACGCCGCGAGACGCCCGAAATGCGTCTTCGCCGCCGCGTCCTCGTCGAGATGGAAGGGCTGCGGATCGAACTGGCTGGCGAATTCAACGATGTTTTCTTTCGTGAACGTCTCGCGCCCGAGCTCGATATAGGCGCCGATTTCGAGGTCTTCGAGCCAGCCGGCGAAGGGCCGCGCACGGCCCGTCGCTTGCACGTGCGGCAGGGCGTGGGTGGGATGGGCGACCTTCGGCTGGGACGGCGCGGCGGCTACCGCCTCCTCCACGGCGCGCGCGGGATCGCGCGGCGAGATCAGCTGCGTGTGCTTCTGGCGCGCCAGCACCTCGCCCTTCTGGTTGAGCGCGTCGATCTGCATGGCGACGAGCCCCATCTCCGGGCGATTGCGCGACACGCGCCTGTGCAGGATCGTGCGGCGCAGCGTCAGCCGGTCGCCGGGACGCACCGGCTTCTCCCAGCGCAATTCGTCAATGCCCGGCGCGCCGAGCGAGGCCGTGCGCGAAACCCAGCTGTCGAAATTGAGCCGCATCATCAGGCAACACGTGTGCCAGCCCGATGCGCTCAATCCGCCGAGCATGGAGCGTTCCGCCGCCGCCTCGTCGAGATGGAAGGGCTGGGGATCGTAGGCCGCGGCGAAGCGGACGATCTCCTCCTTGGTGATCGGCCTGTTCGCATGGAATTCGGCGACGGCGCCGGGGACAAAATCTTCGTAGTAGAATTCGGGCATCGGGCGTCCCTGACAGGCGCTTGCGGGCGGGTATCCGTCGATTAGCCCAAGGGCGCGCGGCTGGAAACCGTTCAGCCCGTCGGAATGCGGGCAGCAGGCATGAGCGGCAGGCCTTACGCCTTCCAGCGATCGGCCGCCGCGTCGTCCTGCGCCTTGGCCTCGACCCAGTCGCCGCTCGAGCCGTCCGTGCGATGCTGCTTCTTCCAGAAGGGCGCGCGGGTCTTGAGATAATCCATCAGGAATTCCGCGGCCGCAAAGGCCGCCGCGCGATGCGCCGAAGCCGTGACGACGAGCACGATGTCCTCGCCCGGCGCGATTCTGCCGTGGCGATGGATGGCGGTCGCGCCGATCAGCGGCCAGCGCGCGCGGGCTTCATCCATGACGCGCGAAATCTCGTCCTCCGCCATGCCGGGATAATGCTCGAGCTCGAGCGCAGCCAGCGTCCCGCCCTCGTCGCGGCAGAGCCCGACGAAGGTCACGACCGCGCCGACATCGCGACGCCCCGCCGTCAGCGCGCGCGCCTCGGCGGCGGCGTCGAAGGGTTCGGACTGGACGCGGACTTTGCCGGTCATCGGTCTGCGCCGCCGCAAGCCGGCAATGTCATTCCCGCGAAAGCGGGAATCCAGGGCCGGTTCACGCTCCACTGGATTCCCGATCGCCGGCTGCGCCGGCGTCGGGAATGACATGCGGGACCGAGCGGGAACGAGGCCACGAGCTCACCCCCCCGTCATCGGCGGGAAAAACGCGATCTCCTTCGCCCCCGCGATCGGCGCGTCGTGCTTCACGTGCTTGCGGTCGATCGCGGCGCGGATCGTGCGGGCGTTCTCGAAGGCGTAGGCGTAGTTCTCGCCGCGCGAAACCAGCCAGCCGATGAGATCGCCGACCGTGCGCACGTCGGCCGGCGGCGCGATCTCCTCGTCGGTCACGCCGACGCGCTCGCGCACCCAGGCGAAATAGGCGGCCTTCACCTCATTCCTCCGTCACGTGCTTCAGCCCGGCCTTCATATAGTCCCAGCCGGTGTAGAGCGTCAGCAGCGCGGAAATCCACAGCAGCGCGAGACCGATCTTCGTGTTGCCGGGCAGCACGGTTTCGCCGGCGCGCCCCGCGATCAGGAAGCCGAGCGCGATCAATTGCATCGTCGTCTTCCACTTGGCGACGGCGCTCACCGGCACGGACACCTTCAGGCCGGCGAGAAACTCGCGCAGGCCCGAGACCAGGATTTCGCGGCACAGGATGATGATCGCCGCCCAGATCGACCAGCCCTCGATCGTATGGTCGGCCACCAGCATCAGCAGCACGGCGGCGACGAGCAGCTTGTCGGCGATCGGGTCGAGCATCCGCCCCATCGAGGATTGCAGCTGCCAGGCGCGCGCGAGATAGCCGTCGAAGAAATCGGTGACGCCGGCCGCCGAGAAGACGCCGAGCGCCGTCCAGCGCATCCAGTGCTCGTCCGGCCACATCATCAGCGCGACCACGATCGGCACCGCGACGACGCGGCCGTAGGTCAGGATGTTCGGCAGCGCCAGCGTGTGATTCTTGGCGCGCCGCAGCGTGGTTTCGGACATGGGGAGCGAGGGAACACGCCCGCAGGCGGCGCGTCAACACAAAGCTGCCGCGGACGCCCTGCTTTCAGCCCTTTTCGTGGAAGTGAGCGTAAACGAGGCGGGCCGTGGCTACGTTGACGCCCGGCGTCTTTTCCAGATCGGCAAGCGCCGCCTGCGACACCGCCTTGGCCGTGCCGAAAGCGGCCAGCAGCGCCCGCTTGCGCGCAGGCCCGACGCCCGCGATCTCGTCGAGCGGCGAGCGCGTGAATTCCTTCTTGCGCCGCGCGCGATGCGTGCCGATGGCGAAGCGATGGGCCTCGTCGCGCAGCCGCTGCACGAAATAGAGCGCGGGATCGCGCGGCGCCATGCGGAACGGCTCGCGGCCGGCCACGAAGAACATTTCGCGGCCGGAATCGCGGTCCGCGCCCTTGGCGATGGAAACGACGGGAATATCCGTCACGCCGACCTCGGCCATGGCCGCCCGCGCCGCCTCGAACTGCCCCTTGCCGCCGTCGATGACGACGAGGTCGGGCCGCGCTGGGAAGGCGTCGAGGTCGGGGGTCTCCCCGCCTCCTTGCGCGGAGAGGGTTAGACCCGGCGCTTCATCCAACACGCCCTCATCCTGAGGGGCGCCTTCAGGCGCGTCTCGAAGGATGGCAAAATCCGCATTTCCGCCTCGGCCATCCTTCGAGACGCCGGCTTGCGCAGGCTCCTCAGGATGAGGATTCGCGAGTTCGGCGCCCGCCTCCTCCTTCACCAGCCGCGCGAACCTGCGCCGCAGCACCTCGCGCATCATGCCGAAATCGTCGCCCGGCGTGAGCTCCTGCGACTTGATGTTGAAGGTGCGGTAATGCGTCTTCATGAAGCCGTTGCGGCCCGCGACCACCATCGCGCCGATCGCGTTCGCCCCCATGATGTGGGAATTGTCGTAGACCTCGACGCGCCGGATCGGCCGCTCGACGCCGAAGGCCTGGCCGAGCGCAGCCAGCAGCTTCTCCTGGCTCGCGGCTTCGGCGAGCTTGCGCGACAAGGTCTGCCGCGCATTGGCGGCGGCCTGTTCGACAAGCTCGCGCTTCTCGCCGCGTTGCGGGGCGGCGACCTCCACCTTGCGGCTCGCGCGCGTCGACAGCGCTGCCGACAGCAATTCGCGCTCCTCGACATCCTCGTTCAGCAATACGAGCGAAGGCGCGGGACGCTCGTCGTAGAATTGCGCGACGAAGGCGCCGAGCACTTCGGCCTTCGACAGCGATTTGTCGGCGCGCGGAAAATAGGCGCGATTGCCCCAGTTCTGTCCCGTGCGGAAGAAGAAGATTTCCACGCAGAATTGCCCCGCCTCTTCCGCGATGGCGAAGACGTCGGCCTCCTCCACGCTGCGCGGATTGACGCCTTGCGAACCCTGGATCGCCGACAGCGCGGCGATGCGGTCGCGCAGCCGCGCGGCGCGCTCGAAATCGAGTTTTTCCGCCGCCTCGCCCATCTCGCGCGCGAGAAGATCGCGCACGGCGCGGCTCTTGCCGGAAAGAAAATCATGCGCCTCGCGCACGAGTTCGCCGTAATCCAAATGCGAGATCTCGCCGGTGCAGGGGCCGGCGCAGCGCTTGATCTGATAGAGCAGACACGGCCGCGTGCGGTTCTCGTAGTAACTGTCGGTGCAGGAGCGCAGCAGGAACGCGCGCTGCAGCGCGTTGAGCGTGCGCCCGACCGCCTGCGCGCTCGCAAACGGCCCGAAATAATCTCCCTTTCGATTGCGCGCGCCGCGATGCTTGGCGATCTGCGGCGCGACGTGATCGCGCGTCAGCAGGATGTAGGGGAACGACTTGTCGTCGCGCATCAGCACGTTGAAGCGCGGCTTCAATTGCTTGATGAGATTGGTTTCGAGCAGCAGCGCTTCCGGCTCGGTCTCCGTCGAGACGAACACCATGGATGCGGTGAGCGCGATCATGCGCGCGATGCGATTGGTGTGGCCTTCGCCGCGCATGTAGGAGGCGATGCGCTTGCGCACGCTCTTCGCCTTGCCGACGTACAGAACCTCGCCGTCCGTCGCGATCATGCGATAGACGCCGGGGCCGACCGGCGCGTGCTTCCAGTATTTGCGGATGACCTCGACGCCGCGCGCCAGCGGCCCCGGCGCAGTCTCGCTCGTCAGGTCGAGATCGATCGCCGGCAGGCTCTGCTCGTCGGCTTCTTCCGAGGGCTCGACGTCCTCGGGCGGCGCGTCGACGGGATTCTTGATCATGGCGGCAGATTTAAGCCGATGCAGACGGGATGCAACGGGGCGCGAGGCGCTCTGATCCATCTACAAAGCGATCGCCGACACCAGCCGTCCATAGTCCGGCTCCTTGCGATGCGTCGTGCGGCGATAGCTGTAGAAGCGCGTCTCGTCGGCATAGGTGTCGAGGCCGAGATTCTCGAACGTCCCGACGCCCGCGCGCTCGACGCGCATGCCGATGAAGCCCGGCAGGTCGAACATCCTGTGCTCCGCCTTGATCGACGGCGCGAAGAACCGCGCGTGATCGCCGGATTGCGCGACGAATTGCGCGAAAAATTCCGGACCGACCTCGTAGCTCGCCTGCCCGATCGTCGGGCCCAGCGCCACGATCGTGTTGGCACGCCGCGCGCCGAGTTGTTCCATCGACGTAAGCGTCGCCTCGATCACGCCGGACAGCGCGCCCTTCCAGCCGGCATGGCAGGCGCCGACGACAGCGGCTTTCGGGTCGGCGAACAGGATCATGCCGCAATCGGCGCCGGTGACGCCAAGCGCCAGCGCGGGCGTCGCGGTGGCGAGCCCGTCGCAGCGCGGGCGATCCGTCCAGGGCGCATCGACCACGAGACAATCCGGCGAATGTATCTGGAACGGCACGAGAAAGCGCTCGGCCACGACGCCGAGCGTTTCGGCCATGCGCTTCTTGTTCTCCGCGACATGCTCGCGGCGATCGTTCGAACCTACGCCGCCGTTGAGCGTGGCGTAGACGCCGGAACTCACGCCGCCGTTGCGCGTGAAGAAGGCGTGTTTGACGCCTGCCGCTGCAAGCGCCGGCGACTGGATCACGGGCAGATTCACGCGCTCTCTTCCTCCACGAAGCCGGGCAGCGCCTCCACGGACATGCGCGTGATCGCCATCGCCTTGAACAACCGGCCCATGTCCGTGTCCTTGGCCTCCGAGATCAGCCGCACGAGGCTCTTTTCGATCTCCTCGCGCTGCTCGGCGCTGGCGTTGCGCATCAGCGCCTGCGCGCGCTGCACGATGCCGATCTGGCGCAGGAAGAAACCTTGCGTCACCGGCCCGTGCACGCGCGCCCCCGCGGCCTTGGCGGCGCGCGCGAGCCCGGCGAAATCGATATGCGTCGTCAGGTCCGCTTCGCCGGGGCTTTCCAGCGCATCGACGTAGGCATGGTCGCGCATCGCCTGCAGCGTCTCGCCCAATTGCGTCTCGGAATGGCCGTAGTCGACGACGAGCAGCGCGCCGCCCTGTTGCACGATGCGCGCGGCCAGCGTCATCATGATGCGCTGGCCGACCGCGCCGACTTCGAGCACGGCCCCGACCGGCGCCTCGACGGTGAGATAGGGCTCGATCGCCGCCGCCGCGCCGAAGGCGAGCCGGTCGGCGACCAGCCCCACCTGCCGCTCGCGCCAGCCTTCCGCTGTCTTCACGTAATGGCGCGCGGGCAGCGCGTCGAAGAATTCATTGGCGAGAATGATCGCCGCGCCCGGCGGTATCTGCTCGACGCTTTCGGCCCAGTCGACGGTGCGCTCCGCGCCCTCCAGCATGTGCCGCTGGCGCGCCTGCAGCGCCGGGCTCGTCTCCACCATCGTGACGGAGAGTTCACGATAGAAATCCGGCGCGGCGCGCGCGGCGCGCAGCGCGTCGGCCATCAGCGTGCCGCGCCCGGGGCCGAGTTCGACCAGCCGCGCTGGCTGCGGCGCGCCGATCAGGCGCCAAGTCTCGGCGGCCCACAGGCCCAGAAGCTCGCCGAACATCTGGCTGATTTCGGGCGACGTGACGAAATCGCCGTCCGCGCCGAGCGGGTCGCGCGTCATATAATAGCCGTGCACGGGATGGGCGAGGCACAGGCCCATGTAGCTCTCCACCGACATCGGCCCGTCCTGCGCGATCATGGCGGCGATTTCGGCGCCGAGGGAATTCAACTTGGGATTCAGCCCCGGCTCGCTCATGCCTGCGTCCCCTTCGCCCTGCTTCGCACGATCAGCCACGAGCCTATCACGATCAACGGCGCCGACAGGACCATGCCCATGGTCAGGCCATGCGCCCAGGGTCCAAATGCCTCCAGCTGCGGATCGGGCTCGCGGAAGAATTCCGAGGCGATGCGCGCCAGCCCGTAGCCGACGCCGAATACGCCCGCGATCAAGCCCGGCCGCCTGAACCCGCCCGCCCGCGCAAAAAACGCCGTGACCGCGAGCAGCGCCAGGCCCTCGAGCCCGGCCTCGTAGAGCTGGCTCGGATGGCGCGCGCCCTCGACGCCCGGAAAGAGCACCGCCCAGGGGACGTCCGTCGGTCTGCCCCACATCTCCGGCTTGATGAAATTGGCGAGCCGCCCGAAGAAAATGCCGATGGGCGCCACCGCCCCGCAGATGTCGGCGACGGTGAAGGCCGAAACCGCATATTTGCGCGCGAAAAACCAGGCGCCGAGCGCGACGCCGGCCAGCCCGCCGTGGAAGGCCATGCCGCCATGCCAGACGGCCAAAATCTCGGCGGGATGGGCGATGTAATAGTCGAGCCCATAGAACAGCACATTGAACAGCCGCCCGCCGACGACGGCGCCCAGCGCGGAATAGACGAGCAGGTCGTCGAGGCTCTGGGCCGTCGGCCGGGGCGTTTCGCCCCACAGCGCCTGCGCCGAGACGAGGCGGCGGGCGTAAAGCCAGCCGAGCAGCAGGCCGAAGACGTAGGCCAGGCCGTACCAGCGCACCGGCAGCGGGCCGATGGAGAAGAAAACCGGGTCGATCGCGGGAAAGGGGATCGCCAGAAACGGCATCGAATCGGCCTTCGGTCCTTTGAGCGCCCGAGGTCTCGCTCGCGCTCATGCCTGCGTCAAGGCGCGTCCCTTAAAGGCCGAATTTCGTGATATGAGGGCGGGAATTGGAGAATTCGCCATGCAAGAAAGCCGTTCCCGCCTGACCGACGACCTCGCCCGCATGTTCAACGACGCAGCCGGCCTCGCCAGCGGCGTGCGCCGCGAGGTCGAAACGCTCGTGCGCACCCAGATGGAGCGCATGCTCTCCAAGATGGACGTCGTCGGCCGCGAGGAATTCGAGGCCGCCCGCGACATGGCCGCGCTCGCCCGCGAGCAGAACGAGAAGCTGGAAAAGCGCATCGCGGAGCTGGAAGCCAAGCTGGCGGCGAAGTGACGGCCTCCCCTTCTCCCGCTCGCGGGAGAAGGACGCCGCCCGCCGATTCTGTGGACACGTCGCCGTCGACTCTGGACCCAACTCCCCGAATCTTCGAGGTTATTTCAGCCCGGTTGCAGCGTTCGAGTCGCAGCCGGCTATAGTCGTCTTGCGAAGTGATTCGCATGCGCCTGTCCGATTCGTCCCTGCCGATGCAGGACCGGACGGGGCGGCCGCCGGCCTGTCGCGCCGGCGGATCGAGCGTTGAGCCGCGTTTCACATCGCCTTCGGACCAGAACATGCAGACTTCCCAGATTCGTTCGACCCGCCGCGAACACCCGCTCGACATCGTCGAGCGGCTGGCCGCGAGCAACGAATGGGCGTTCGAGCGCGAGGACAGGGACGAGGTCTCGATCACGGTCACCGGCGCCTGGACCGACTATCAGGTCGCCTTCAGCTGGCTGCCGGATCTCGAGACCGTGCATGTCGGCTGCGCCTTCGACCTCAAGGTGCCGCTGCGTCGCCGCGCGGAGGCGCTCGAACTCATCGCCATCGCCAACGAGCAATTGTGGCTCGGCCATTTCGACCTCTGGACCAGCGAGGGCGTCGTCATGTTCCGACATGCGATGCTGCTGACCGGCGGCGCGCAGCCGACGAACGCGCAATGCGAGAGCCTGATGTCGAATGCCCTGCTCGCCTGCGAGCGCTACTATCAGGCGTTCCAGTTCGTCGTGTGGGCCGGCAAGACCGCGCGCGAGGCGATCAACGCGCTGATGCTGGAGACGCGCGGCGAGGCGTGAGCGAGAACGTCGGCCAGCCGCTTTTTCCTGCCTGAAACCCTCATCCTGAGGAGCGATGCGCAGCATCGCGTCTCGAAGGATGGCCACAGTCCCCATGCTTCGAGACGCAGGCTCCGCCTGCTCCTCAGCATGAAGGGGTGGCGTAGTCCAGGATCTCTCACCTCCCCGCAAGCGGCGAGGTAAGACAACTCACCCGAACGCCACTTCCAGAATTTCGTAGCTCTTGCCGCCGCCGGGCGTGTTCACTTCCACCGTGTCGCCCACGGTCTTGCCGATCAGCGCGCGCGCGATCGGCGAGGTGATCGACACGCGCCCGCTCTTCACGTCGGCCTCGGTCTCGCCGACGATCTGGTATTTCTTCTCTTCTTCCGTGTCCTCGTCGACCAGCGTCACGGTCGCGCCGAACTTGATCGTCTTGCCCGAGAGCTTCGACAGGTCGATGACGTCGGCGCGCGCGATCTTGTCCTCGAGCTCGGCGATGCGGCCCTCGTTCAGCGACTGCTGTTCCTTGGCCGAATGATATTCGGCATTCTCCGAGAGATCGCCATGCGCGCGCGCTTCCGCGATCATCGTGATGATCCGCGGGCGTTCTTCCTGCTGGCGGCGCCGCAGCTCTTCGATGAGGGCGGCGTGGCCCGCCGCCGTGATCGGGAGTTTTTCCATTCTGTCGCTTCCGTCCGAATCCGGTCTCTGGAGGCCCTTGAACCTCTGTGGGAATGATGGCCGTCGAGGGAAATCTCAGGCGGCGTCGGTGGCGAAATAATCCTGCAGCGCGCGCACTTCCAGATCGCCGCCGACATAGGCCTTGATGCCCTCGGCGGCGGCGAGCGCGCCGGCAAGAGTGGTGTAGTAGGGCGCCTTGTGCAAGAGGGCCGCCCGGCGCAGCGAGCGCGAATCCGACAGCGCCTGCGCGCCGGCCGTCGTGTTGAACACGAGCTGGATCGAGCCGTTCTTGATCGCGTCCACGACATGCGGACGGCCCTCAGACACCTTGTTGATGCGCTCGGCCGGCACGCCGTGTTCGATCAGATAGCGCGCCGTGCCGCCGGTCGCGCGCACCTTGAAGCCGATGCCGACCAGCATGCGCATGGCGTCGAGCACGCGCTCCTTGTCCTCGTCGCGCACGGAGACGAAGACCGCGCCCTTGGTCGGCACCTTGGTGCCGCCGCCGAGCTGCGACTTGGCGAAAGCGACCTCGAAGGAGCGGTCGAGACCGATGACTTCGCCGGTCGAGCGCATCTCCGGCCCGAGCACCGTGTCGACGCCGGGGAAGCGCGCGAAGGGGAAGACGGCTTCCTTCACGCCGACATGATCCGACGGCATGGGCTTGAGCTTGAAATTCGACAGGGGTTCGCCGGCCATGATGCGCGAAGCGATCTTGGCGATCGGCTCGCCGATCACCTTGGCGACGAACGGCACCGTGCGCGAGGCGCGCGGATTGACTTCGAGCACGTAGATTTCGCCGTCCTTGAGCGCATATTGCACGTTCATCAGCCCGCCGACGTCGAGCGCCAGCGCGAGCTTCTTGGTCTGGAACTCCAGCTCCGCGAGCGTGTCGCGCGACAGCGAGCGCGGCGGCAGCGAGCAGGCCGAGTCGCCGGAATGAATGCCGGCCTCCTCGATATGCTCCATGATGCCGGCGACATGCGCCTCCTTGCCGTCGCTCAGGCAATCGACGTCCACCTCGATGGCGTCGGCCAGATAGCGGTCGAACAGCAGCGGATTCTTGCCGAGCACCGTGTTGATCTGCCCGGTCTTGTCGTTGGGATAGCGCGCCTTGATGTCCGACGGCACGAGGCTCGGCAGCACGCCGAGCAGATAGTCGTTGAGCGCGGGCTCGTCGTGGATGATCGCCATGGCGCGGCCGCCGAGCACGTAGGACGGGCGCACGACCAGCGGCAAACCGAGCTCGCTGGCCACCAGGCGCGACTGTTCGACCGAATAGGCGATGCCGTTTTTCGGCTGCTTGAGGCCGAGCTTGTCGAGCAGGCGCTTGAAGCGGTCGCGGTCTTCGGCGAGATCGATTGAATCGACCGACGTGCCGAGGATCGGAATGCCGGCCTGCTGCAGGGCGTGCGCCAGCTTCAGCGGCGTCTGGCCGCCGAACTGCACGATCACGCCCTTGAGCGCGCCGTTGGATTTTTCCGTCGCCAGGATCTCGAGCACGTCCTCGGCCGTCAGCGGCTCGAAATAGAGACGGTCCGACGTGTCGTAGTCGGTCGAAACGGTCTCAGGGTTGCAATTGACCATGATGGTCTCGTAGCCCTGCTCGCTCAGCGCGAAACAGGCGTGGCAGCAGCAATAGTCGAACTCGATGCCCTGCCCGATGCGGTTCGGCCCGCCGCCCAGAATGACGATTTTCTCACGCGCGGAGGGCGCGGCTTCGCAGGCGGGTTCGCCGGCGAAGGGCCGCTCGTAGGTCGAATACATGTAGGCGGTCGGCGACGCGAATTCCGCCGCGCATGTGTCGATGCGCTTGAACACCGGACGCACGCCGAGCGCATGCCGCAGGCCCGTGACCTCCTTCTCGGCCTTGCCCGTGAGCGTGGCGAGCCGCAGGTCCGAGAAGCCCGCTGCCTTAAGCATCCGCAGATTGTCGGGGTCGGCGGGAAGCCCGTGCGCGCGCACCCGGTTTTCGAGCGCGACGATCTCGCCGATACGCGCGATGAACCAGGGGTCGATCTTGCAGGCCGAATGCACGTCCTCCTCGCTCATGCCCATGCGCAGCGCCTGCGCGACGACGAGGATGCGGTCGGGCGTCGGCGTGCCCAGCGCGGCGCGAAGAATGTTCTTGTCGTCGCCGAGCCCGAGGCCCTCGATCTCGTGTTCGTCGAGGCCGGACAGACCCGTCTCCAGCGAGCGCAGCGCCTTCTGCAGCGATTCCGCGAAAGTGCGGCCGATCGCCATCGCCTCGCCCACCGACTTCATCGCCGTGGTCAGGATCGGCTCGGCGCCCGGGAATTTCTCGAAGGCGAAGCGCGGAATCTTGGTGACGACGTAGTCGATCGTCGGCTCGAACGAGGCCGGCGTCGCGCCGCCGGTGATGTCGTTGGCGATCTCGTCGAGCGTGTAGCCGATGGCGAGCTTGGCGGCGACCTTGGCGATCGGGAAGCCCGTCGCCTTGGAGGCGAGCGCGGACGAGCGCGACACGCGCGGGTTCATCTCGATCACGATCATGCGGCCCGTCGCCGGATCGATGGCGAACTGCACGTTCGAACCGCCCGTCTCCACGCCGATCTCGCGCAACACCGCCAATGAGGCGTTACGCATGATCTGGTATTCCTTGTCGGTCAGCGTCAGCGCCGGCGCCACGGTGATCGAATCGCCGGTGTGCACGCCCATCGGGTCGATGTTCTCGATCGAGCAGACGATGATGCAATTGTCCGCCTTGTCGCGGACGACCTCCATTTCATACTCTTTCCAGCCGAGCACGCTCTCCTCGATGAGCACCTCGTTGGTGGGCGAGGCGTCGATGCCGCGCTCGACGATGTCGATGAATTCCGCCTTGTTGTAGGCGATGCCGCCGCCCGTGCCGCCGAGCGTGAAGGACGGCCGGATGATCGCCGGCAGGCCGATGTCGTCCAGCGCTTCCAATGCCTGGCTCAGCGTCTTGATGTGATGCGAGCGCGGCGTGTCCAGCCCGATCTTGGTCATCGCCTCGCGAAACAGCTCGCGGTCCTCGGCCTTGTCGATCGCCTCGGCGGTGGCGCCGATCATCTCGACGTCGAACTTGTCGAGCGTCCCCATCTTCTTCAGCGACAGCGCGCAATTGAGCGCCGTCTGGCCGCCCATGGTCGGCAGCAGCGCGAAGCCGCCGGGCGCGGCGTACCGCTCCTTCTCGATGATCTTGGCGACGACCTCAGGCGTGATCGGCTCGACATAGGTGCGGTCGGCCATGTCGGGATCGGTCATGATCGTGGCCGGGTTCGAATTCACCAGCACGATCCGGTAGCCCTCGGAGCGCAGGGTCTTGCAGGCCTGCGTGCCGGAATAGTCGAATTCGCAGGCCTGGCCGATGACGATCGGCCCCGCGCCGATGATCATGATGGTGGAAATGTCTGATCTTTTCGGCATGGCGTCCTGCAGCGGGTGGCTTTTGCGCATCACATTCGTCCGAAAAGTCTGCAACTTTTCGGTTTGATGCGTAGAAGACCACACCCATAAAAAAAGGCCGCATCGCCGGCCTTCGCGCCGGAAAGCGCCCTCCTGGAATGTCTGGCCGGGCGCGCCCGGCGAAGCGCGCCCTGATTAGCCGAGAATGGTGTGTATGTGAACCCCTCATCCTGCGGCGATAGGCGCCTTGCGGTGGACAAGCCGCCCGGGCCAAATGCGGCGGATTCGACGCAAACTGGAGCATACATGGCCCTGCCCCGCCCCGCCCTTCCCCTTCTCGCGCTCTGCCTCGCCGCGACGCCGGCCCTGGCGATCGACAAGGGACAGGTGCAGGACCTGATGGTGCAATGCGCCGCCTGCCACGGCGCCGACGGCGTCGCCCGCGAGGTCGAGGTGCCCAATCTCGCCGGCCAGCACGACGTCTACCTCTACAACCAGCTGAAGGCCTTCAAGTCCGGCGCGCGAAAACACAAGGAAATGCGCTACCTCGGCCGCCACATGAGCGACGAGGAAATGCAGGCGATCGCGGAATATTATTCGAGCCTGCCGAAGTAGGGGGAACGCCCTCCCTCCCCTTTAGGGGGAGGGTGTCGCCGCAGGCGACGGGTGGGGCCCGCCGCGCAGCGGCGGCTCGCTCGTTCAATGACAAGCAGCGCAGCGCGGCTTGAACTCCTCCGGCCGCTGCGCGGCTGCCTCCCCCATAAAGGGGGAGGAGAGCGCCCCGGTCTCCGCCTCACCACCCGCCTTCCGGCATGCCGCCGGCCCCATACTTCCGGTACACCGGCTCCGGACGCTTCCGCGCCGCCTCACGCTTGCTCCGCCGCGCGTCACGCGCCAGCGCCTCGACGCTCTTCTCGAGATCGTCGTAGACGGCGAAGCGTTTCGCCTGCACGCGCTCCATCCGGGCGACAGCGCGCGAAAGCTGGTCGATGACGGCCGCCCGCCGCCGCCTGTCCTCGAGGGTCGGCCGTCCCCGCTCGGCCGCCAGCGCGTCGAGTTCGGCCCGCGCCGCGAAGGCGACGTCGCGCGCGAGGTCGTATTTGTCGGGCGGCGGCCCCTTGCGCCGGCGGGAGCGCTCCTCCCTCGGCTGCGCCTGCACACGGGAAAACAGATCGACCCGCGCGTCGATCCGCGGCGCCTGCGTCGAGCGGCGCGGCCAGTCCATCTCCGCGATCCAGTGGAACAGCGTCGAGGCCGATACGCCGAAGGCCTGCGCGACTTTCACCATGGGAATGGCGGTGTCGTAATAGAGATCGCGCAGCCGGACCATGTCGGCGTCGCTGAACGCGATCCGGGTGCGCGGGCGGCGGGTGAGGTCGGGAGCGGCCATCAGCGACATATAGGATATATATCCTATGATGTTGCAGAAAGTCAACATCGCCACTGTATCGATTGCGCCAGGCCATCACGCCCTAGCAAGCTGGCCCCCAAACAACCAAATCGCTCGGCAGAAGCCGAGACACACCATGACGACGTTCTATGAAAAGATTAAACCGTCCAACAAGGGAGCTTGGGTCGTCCACCACGGCCACAAGACGGCAAGCACCCTAAAAGGCTCGGCCGAATTTCCGGCCATTGATGCCGCAGCCAAGGCAGCCTCGCTCCTGTCGCAGCTTGCCGCGACAGAAGAAACAAACGTTGAAAATTCTCGGGTCGAGGCCTTGGGAAGAGCTGCCGGTTTGAACCCCAAAATAGAACTGCCAGGGCTGCTCGATGTTCTTCAGAAGCGTCGGCTGATCGACCGATCCGCTTCCGGAGATGTTGCAGTCCTCGGGGTCACCAGCCGTGCAACGGCCCAACATGCGTCGGAGATTTTTGATGAGCAGGCACCGACTGCGGAAGAACGCGCATCTATTGCGATAGCGGAGCTTACATCACACGCTCCGATGCCAATAGATCACACGCGCGAGCTCGTCTCGGACGAGTTCAAACTGACAAGTGCGCGCGCGGCGGAGATGCTTCAGCGATCCGAAATGATCGGCTTCGTCGACGCCGAAGGCCGCGGGACAGATAAGCTGCTTTTTAACGGAAACCTGTTCAGGCGTCACAACGTCGAAAAAGCAAGAAAGGTGCTGGATTCGCTGACAAGCGGTGACGCAGTCAAGGTGGCGGAACTCGATGCTAAGCTTTCAGCGTGCGGATGCGTCAGCGTCGTCGACGCAGAAAAAATCCTCGGAGTTCCGCTATTCGAGAAGCTACATGCCGCTAGTATGTACGACGTCAATGGGGTGTCCAACCCGGATGGAGAACACGGTTTTGTCACCAAACCGGCGGCGTTCCATCAGTTCAACGACCCACTCGTCGATGACGCATTTGATCTCGCAAAGGCGCTCGTTGCCGCGCTTACCTATGGAATGACCAAGAGCGCTTATGCGCGCGGCCGAATAACAATGATATCTCGTTTGCTTGGCAGTCTAATCAACGGGAATGAAGTCGGGCCGGCAACGGCGATCGGTGAAGACTATCAAGCTCTCGAAACACGCGGTGTGATTCGCGTCTTCAAAGCGAGCCCTTACGGCTTTAAGATGCGTCTGCTGAAGAAAGATATTGGAGAAATGGCGCTAAAGGTCTTGACCACTGGCGAGGCGGCCTCCTCGAATGCAATCGAAAGGCCCTTGCCCGGCGCGATGACTGGATACGCCAGCCCAGAAAAAACGCGCTCTGATTTTCGCCGTAAGCAAGACTCGAGTAGCAAGCGCATGACGCAAGATGTCTTGGAGGTTTTGCGAACGAGAGGGAAATTCTAGATGTCAACGTCGGCCAAAAATGAAATCAAGGAGGCTGGTGTTGCGTCGGGAGCGAAAGGCATCCAGCTTGAAGAGTTACTTCGAAATTACTTCTGGCAAGCGGGTTATTTTGTCGTACGCGGACTCCCTTTCCGGCTTGAAGGCGACGATGTAACCGACATCGACCTTTGGATGTATGAAAGGCCGGCCGCCGCCACGAGGCGCCGCATAATTGTCGATGTCAAAAATAAGAAATCGCCAAAGGCGGCAGAAAGGATAATTTGGGCGAGCGGCTTACAAGCTGCTCTAAGGGTTGATTCTGCCATCGTCGCGACTACGGACCGACGTCCTTCATCAAGAAGGCTCGCCAAGGCCCTAAGGGTTTCATTGTTTGACGGCGATGCGATCAACAAGTTGGCACATAGCGAGCTTGCTAGACCGTCCCAGTTGAGTTCAGAAGAAATGGAAAGAGCGGTCAAAAAAATCGACTCTGCTCGTCGGTCAGCTGAATGGCGTCAGACTATCTTCGAGGCACGGTCGTCTCTTTTGTCTGGGATCGGGATCCAATCAGCCAATCAGAATTTAGTCGCATGTGGGTTTTTCGCCGATCAAGCAATTACTGCCTATCGAGGTTCGGATACCGCTGCCACTGCTGTACGCTTATTCTACCAGTGCGCTGCTATGGCGGCCATAAGTCTGGACTACGTCTTATCGGATTTGGCATTCCGATCACACGATGAACGTCGCGCCTCCATAATTTCGGGTATTCGATTTGGTCATACTGAGCCTGCGGGCAGTACGCCACCCTCGGTTCGAGCAGCTGTGGCGCTGGCCCGCCAATACGCCGAAAACGGCGCTTCTATAGCAAAGCAAATTGAATACGGATTCGCGACTGACGCGGATCGTATTCCTGCAGAAATCATATCTGATCACGTGGTCAAAATTGGTGCCTCAGACACGTTGTTCAATATCGCTCGGGAGGTCGAAAGGGCCTCTGGAAAGCCGAGCCTTCCTGCATTCGACGCTCTAAGTGTAGACGCAAAATCGCTTATCGGCGTCTTTCTCGACTTCAATCAAGTGGCGCGAGAAGCGTTTGCTGAGGCTTGGAAGCCTAGCGATGGCCCCCTGTTCAAGAAGTAGAAACGGCAGGCAACGCATCATTCCAAAAGAGTTCTAGCGCCGCTTTCCCTTGAACGCCCGCGTCCCGCCCTTGCCCGCCATCGACCTCGGCAGCGGGCGGGCTTCGCCGCCGCCGAAATTGTGCGGGCCCATGTCGGCGTTGGTGGGTTTTCGGGCGCGCGTGGGCAAAGACCCTGCGCCGGCTTCGCCGGCGGCCCCCACCCCTGCCCCTCCCCGCGAGGGGGAGGGGAGAGCGGCGGGAAGATTCGCTGCGCTTCCATACTTCCGTTTGCCCGCAAACCGCCCCGCCTCGTCCTCGACTTCCGCCTGTCGCGCCATCGGGTCTTCGGCAAGCAGCAGTTCGGTCGCCTCCAGCCGCTTGATCTCGTCGCGCAGGCGGGCGGCTTCCTCGAATTCGAGATTGGCGGCGGCCTCGCGCATGCGCTTTTCGAGGTCCTGCAGCGTGACCTTCAGATTGTGCCCGACCAGCGGTTGCGCGGCGAGACCGGCGTCGACCGTCACGTGGTCCTGCTCGTAGACGGAGCCCAGAATGTCGGCGATGCCGCGCTTGATCGAGGCCGGCGTGATGCCGTGCTCCTTGTTGTAGGCCATCTGCTTCTCGCGACGGCGGTTCGTCTCGGCGATGGCGCGCTGCATCGAACCTGTCTCGTGGTCGGCATAGAGGATCACGCGCCCGTCGACGTTTCTCGCGGCGCGGCCGATCGTTTGAACAAGAGAGGTTTCGGAGCGCAGAAAACCTTCCTTGTCGGCGTCGAGAATGGCGACCAGCCCGCATTCGGGAATATCGAGGCCCTCGCGCAGAAGATTGATGCCGACGAGCACGTCGAAGGCGCCCAGCCGCAGGTCGCGGATGATCTCGATGCGCTCGATCGTGTCGATGTCGGAGTGCATGTAGCGCACGCGAATCCCGTTCTCGTGCAGATATTCGGTGAGGTCCTCCGCCATGCGCTTGGTGAGCGTGGTGACCAACGTGCGATAGCCGGCCTGCGCGACGCTGCGGATTTCGCCCAGGAGATCGTCGACCTGCGTTCGCGCGGGCCTAACCTCGACGGGAGGATCGATGAGGCCGGTCGGGCGAATGACCTGCTCGACGAACACGCCGCCGGTCTTCTCCATTTCCCAGGAGCCGGGCGTGGCCGAGACATGCACGGTCTGCGGCCGCATCGCCTCCCATTCCTCGAAGCGCAGCGGGCGAT
>JBDHTL010000040.1:0-25986 GCA_039808645.1 Rhodoblastus sp.
TATTCCTTCGGCCAGTGCAGGCAGGCCCAGCCGGAATCGGCCTTCTTCTTTTGCCACGCCTTGGAGGCGGCGATGATGTCGCCGGATTTCAGCACGACGCGGCCGAACGGCGAGGCGCGCAAATCCGCCTCGTGCTCGCGCGGCGCATTGGCCTGAATCCACGCGCGGGCTTCTGCCCGAAAAGCGGCTTCGGAGGGAGTGTCGTCGAAGTTCATGGAAATTCCGTTGGCCCCCTCCCTAGCCCTCCCCCCGCTTCGCGGGAGAGGGGACAGATTGGCGCCTTCAAGTTGATTGTTGATCACGAATGATTGCCGCTCCCTCTCCCGCAGATACGAAGTCGACTGTTGCCGACTTCGATCAGATACGGGGGAGGGTTAGGGGAGGGGGCCTGCGGCCCTACCGCCCCTTGGTCGGAATCTGGTTGAACGGCGCATCCTTGTCGACCCGAATGTCGCCCGGCAGTCCCAGCACGCGCTCGGCGATAATGTTGCGCATGACCTCGTCCGTGCCGCCGGCGATGCGCATGCCGATCGCGCCGTAGAGCATCTGGTAGAGTTTTCCCGCAGGACTTGCGTCGTCGCGCGCGACGGCGCCCATCTGGCCCTGCAGTTCCAGCGCATACATGGCGATGTCCTGCATCATCGGCGCGGCGACGAGCTTGCCGATGGAATTTTCCGGTCCCGGACGCTCGCCGCGCGACAGCGAGGAAATGGCGCGCCAGGCCGTGTATTTCAGGCCGTTGGCGCGCGCCGCCCATGTCGCGAGATTCTCGCGCACGGCCTTGTCGTCAATCGCAAGAGAGCCGTCGGCCATCTTCACGCTCGATGCGAAATCGAAGAATTCCGGCACGCCCGTGGCGAGCCGCGCGCCGATCGAGAAGCGCTCGTTCATCAGCGTGGTCAGCGAGACGTTCCAACCGTCGTTGACCTTGCCGAGACGCTGGACGTCGGGAATGCGCACGTTGGTGAAATAGACTTCGTTGAAGCCCGAATGGCCGCTCGCCTGCTTGATCGGCCGCACCTCGACGCCGGGGCTCTTCATGTCCAGGAAGAACATGGTGAGGCCCTTGTGCTTGGGCAGCGTCGGATCGGTGCGCGTGATGAGAATGCCGTAGTCGCAGAAATGCGCGCCGGTGGTCCAGATCTTCTGGCCGTTGATGATCCAGTCGTCGCCGTCCTTCTCCGCCCTGGTGCGCAGGCCTGCGAGATCGGAGCCGCCGGCGGGTTCGGAGAACATCTGGCACCATACTTCCTCGCCCGACGCCAGCGGCGGCAGGTAGCGGCGCTTCTGCTCCTCGGTGGCGTAGGCCATGACGGTGGGGCCGCACATGCCCTGGCCGATGGCGAAGGGGCCGGACAGCGCGCCGTATTTGCCTTCCTCCTGATCCCAGATCACGCGCTGGATCGGCGTGGCGCTGCGGCCGCCGTAGTCCTTCGGCCAGGTGAGGCAGGCAAAACCGCCGTCGGCCTTCTTCTTCTGCCAGGCCTTGGCGGCGCGCAGCAGCGCGGCCGTGCGCTGGTCTCGATCCTTGATCTCTTCCGCGGCCGCGAGGTCGCGCATGAGATCGTCGGGACGATTGGCCTCGATCCATTTGCGGGCCAGCGCGCGGAATTCGGCTTCCTGGGGCGTGTCGTCGAAGTTCATGTGAACCTCCCGGTTCTCAATTCTTGTTTGTCCCGTTTCGGGCAGTCGGCAATAGGCAGTAGGCATTCGACGCGACTGCCCAATGCCCAATGCCGACTGCCCAAAAGCCGGGCATGACGGCTGCTGTCAGTCGTGGCTCACGCCGCCGCGTTGCGCTTGCGCATTTCGTCGATCAGCCGGTTCTCCCACATGGTGAGCGAACCCAGCGTCAGCGCCAGCAGGTTGGAGCGGCGATAGTAGAGATGGCAGTCGAACTCCCAGGTGAAGCCCATGCCGCCGTGCACCTGGTTGTTGTTCTTGGCGCAGAGCTGGTAGGCCTGCGTCGCGCTGACGCGCGCATTGGCGGCGGCTTCGGCCAGTTCGCCGGCGTCGGTCGAGAGCGCCCAGGCGCCGTAATACGCATTGGAGCGCGCGAGCGTCGCCGCCACATACATGTCGGCGAGCATGTGCTTGACCGCCTGGAACGAGCCGATGGGGCGGCCGAAGGCGATGCGGTCGAGCGCGTAGTCGCGGCCCATTTCGAGCGCGCGGTCGGCGCCGCCGATCTGTTCGAAGGCGACGAGCACGGCGGCGCGGTCGAGAACCTTGTCGACCAGGCTCCATGCGTCCGCGCCGGCGCCTAGCGCTTCGCCGGGTGCATTGTCGAACACGATGCGCGCATGGTTGCGCGTGGGATCGACGGTCTCGACGTTTTCGCGTGTCACGCCCGCGCCATTGAGATCGACGATGAACAGTCCTTCGCGCGCGACGACGATGGCGAAATCGGCGATGCCGCCGTCGGCGACCAGCGTCTTCGTGCCGGAAATCTTGCCATTCACGGCCGCCGTCATGATCGAGCGCGGCGTGGGATCGCCGACGCCCTCGACCAGCGCGAGCGCGCCGATGGCCTCGCCCGCCGCGATCTTCGGCAGCCACGCCTTCTTCTGCGCATCCGTGCCCGCGAGCATGAGCAGTTCGGCGGCGAGATAGACCGTGGAGGAATAGGGCACAGGCGCGAGCGCGCGCCCGAGTTCTTCCGCGACGACGCAAAGTTCGAGGCGGCCGGCGCCGGCGCCGCCGAATTCCTCCGGGATGGCGACGCCGATCAGGCCGAGATCGGCGAGACCCTTCCACAGCGCGCGGTCATACGTGCCCCTGCCCTCGAGAATCGCGCGCACATGCTTGGGCGTGCAGTTCTCGGAGAGAAAGCGCCGCGCCTCGTCGCGCAGCTGCTTCTGTTCGTCGGAGAAATCGAAATTCATGCAAGGCCTCCCGTGTCGCTCTCGGCCGAGCGCCGCGCCCCGCACTGGCCGTCATTGCGAGCCCGACAGAAGTCGGCTGTCGCCAACTTCGTCTGAAAGCGAAGCAAATCCATCTCCGGGTCAAGCCGGTGGGGATGGATTGGTTCGTCGCCACAGGTAAACCGCCTCGCGGTTTTACCGGAGCTCCTCGCAATGATGGATCAGACTGCTGACGCGCAAGTCCGCCGAATTTTTCAAAAGCAAACCCCATTGCAGGAAGTTAGTCAATCGACTAATTAATTGTTTCGCTCTGCGGAGAGCGGGAGGAAAAAACATGGCGGCCAACGCCGAAGCCCTGCAGATCAGGGCGCCGAGCACCAAGGATCGGCTGATCGCGGCCGCGCGCGAGATCATGACCGAACGCAACGCCGTGGAATTCTCGCTGCAGGATGTGGCGGCGCGGTCCGGCCTCAACTCGGCGCTGGTGAAATACCATTTCGGCAACAAGGACGGTTTGTTGCTCGCCATCCTCGAGCGGGACGCCGAGACGTCGCTGAAGCAGGTGGAAAAACTTCTCGCGCGCGACATGCCGGCGACGCAGAAGCTCAGCCTGCACATGGCGGGCATCATCGAGACCTATTTCCGCAAGCCCTACATGAACCGCCTGGTGCACATGCTGGTGCACGAGCGCGGCGACGAGCAGGCCGCACAGGTCTCGCGCTTCTTCGTCGAGCCGCTCGCGCGCTTCCAGCGCCAGATTCTGGAAGAGGGCGTGAGGAGCGGCGAGTTCAAGGAAGTCGATCCGGGCTTCTTCTACCACGCGGTCGGCAGCGCCTGCGATGCGCTATTCCGCTGGCATCCCGAATCCCGCCGCATCTGGGGCGTGGCGACGATCAACGACGCGCAGCGGCGCAGGTATGCCGATTTCGTGGTCGATCTCGTGCTGAACGGATTGGTGAAGCGCGGATGAGGTTGCTCGACTGCGACAATGTCATTCTCGCGAAAGCGGGAATCCAGAGCCGCCGCAAGATTGATGTCGCGCCGCCTGGATGCCCGCTTTCGCGGGCATGACAAACCAACAAGACAAGAGGAAACCCCGATGTTCCACCCCTACCACCACGCCCGCGCAAACCCCGACAAGATCGCCATCGTCATGGCGGGATCGGGCGAGACGACGACGTATCGGCAATTGGATGAACGCTCGAACCAGGGCGCGCAGCTCTTTCGTTCGCTTGGGCTGAAGCGCGGCGATTCGATCGCGCTGTTTCTGGAAAACCATCCGCGCTATTTCGAAATCTGCTGGGCGGCGCAGCGCGCGGGACTCTATTACACCTGCATTTCCTCGGCGCTGACGGCCGGCGAGGTCGAGTACATCGTGCGCGACTGCAGCGCGAAACTGTTCATCACGTCGCGCGCCAAGGCGAGCGAAGCGGAAAAGCTCGCGCCTAAAATTTCCGATCTTGCGCTGTTCTCCGTCGACAGCGCCTGGGGTCCCTTCGCGAGCTTCGAGGAAGCGCGCGCGAAAATGCCGACGACGCCTGTTCCCGACGAGGCGCCGGGCGTCGACATGCTCTATTCCTCGGGCACGACGGGCAGGCCGAAAGGCGTGCGCGTGGAATTGAAGGACGAGCCGATCGACGCGATCAATTCGCTGGTGCAGCTGGCGGCGGGCCTGTTCGGCTTCAACAAGGACACGATCTATCTGTCGCCGGCGCCGCTCTATCACGCTGCGCCGCTGCGCTGGTGCATGACGACGATGCGGCTTGGCGGCACGGTCGTGGTGATGGAGAAATTCGATCCCGAACGCGCGCTGGAGTTGATCGAGAAATACAAGGTCACGGCCTCGCAATGGGTGCCGACGCATTTCGTGCGCATGCTGAAACTGCCGGAGGCCGTGCGCGCCAAATACGATCATTCGACGCTGAATTGCGCCATCCACGCGGCCGCGCCATGCCCCGTGCAGACCAAGCGCGCGATGATCGAATGGTGGGGGCCGGTGCTGAAGGAGTACTACGCCGGCAGCGAGGGCAACGGCTTCTGCTACATCTCGTCGGAGGAATGGCTGAAGAAGCCGGGCTCTGTCGGCACGGCGAAGATCGGCGTGCTGAAGATCTGCGACGAGAACGGCGACGAGATCGCGGCCGGCAGCGACGGCACGATCTATTTCGCCGACGGCACGCCGTTCGAATATCACAACGATCCCGAGAAGACGGCGCAATCGAAGAACAAGCACGGCTGGACGACGCTGGGCGATGTCGGCCATGTCGATGAGGACGGCTATCTGTTCCTCACTGACCGCAAGGCCTTCATGATCATTTCCGGCGGCGTGAACATTTATCCGCAGGAGCTGGAAAACCTGCTGGTCACGCATCCCAAGGTCGCGGACGCCGCGGTGATTGGCGCGCCGGACGAGGAAATGGGAGAGAAGGTGGTGGCCGTCATCCAGCCGATGGACATGGCGGACGCCGGCGACGCCCTGCGCGACGAATTGATGCAATTCGCGCGCGAGAATATCTCGCATGTGAAGGCGCCGAAGCGGATCGACTTCATGGAGGAACTGCCGCGCCATCAGACCGGCAAGCTCTACAAGCGCATCATCCGCGACGCGTACTGGGGGAAGACGTCGACGATTGTGTGAGCGGCGCGGCCCCTCCCCTTCCCCCCCGTATCTGATCGAAGTCGGCAACAGCCGACTTCGTATCGGCGGGAGAGGGGACGGCAGACATTCCTCATCGGCAATAACGCTGAGGCCCCCGAGACTGCTCCCTCTCCCGCAAAGCGGGGGATGGGGAGCTACGATGCGATCGTCACGCCGCCGTCCGCCACGACGATCTGCCCGGTCATGAAACTCGCCGCCTTCGACGCGAGAAAGGCGACGATGCCGCCGATCTCGTCCGGTTCGCCGATGCGGCGCAGCGGGGTCGTGCGCGTGCGTTTTTCGAGGAACTCGGGGTTCTCCCACAAAGCCTTGGCGAAGTCGGTCTTCACCAGGCCCGGCGCGATGCAATTGGCGCGCACGTTCTTCGGTCCCCATTCGACGGCGAGATTGCGCGCCAGCGCGAAATCGGCCGCCTTGGAAATTCCGTAGACGCCAAGCACGTCCGTGCCGCGAATGCCGCCGATCGACGAGACGATGATGATCGCGCCGCCGCCCTGTTTCGCCATGACGGGCGCGCAGAGGTTGGAGAGCCAGATGTTGCTCTTGACGTTGGCGCTCATCACCTTGTCGAAGGCCTCGTCCGGCAATTCGCTGAGCGGGCCGTAGACCGGATTGACGGCGGCGTTGCAGACCAGCGTGTCGATGCGGCCCCACTTGTCGAGCGTGCCCTTCACGAGCGCCTCGACGTCGCCTTTGCGCGAGATGTTGCAGGGTATGACGACGGCCTCGCCACCCTTGTCGCGAATGCCTTTCGCGACTTCCTCGCAGGCGTCGGCCTTGCGCGAGGAGACGACCACTTTCGCGCCCATCTGCGCCATGATCTCGGCCGCGGATCGGCCGATGCCGCGGGAGGAGCCGGTGACGATGGCGACCTGGCCGGTGAGATCGAAGGGGTGGGTCATGATGTGGCTCTCGCAATGGGGCGCGGCCCCCTCCCTATCCCTCCCCCGTATCTGATCGAAGTCGGCAACAGCCGACTTCGTATCTGCGGGAGAGGGGACGGCAGGCGCCCGTGGCCAGATAGCTACGTGAAGCGAAGAATCTGCTCCCTCTCCCGCGGAGCGGGGGAGGGTTGGGGAGGAGGTCTCGCGGCGCTACGCCGCGATCAGTCCGCCCATCGCCGACAGTTTCGCGAGGTGATGATCGACGTCGCCGAACAGCGTATCGATCATCGTGCCGCGCTTGAAGTAGTGGCCGACGCGCAGTTCGTAGGTCATGCCGACGCCGCCGTGCAACTGGATCGACTGCTGGCCGACGAAGCGCAGCGACTTGCCGATCTGCACCTTGGCCGCCGACATGGCGCGCGCGCGTTCGGCCGCATCGTTCTCGCTCGCCATCATCGTCGCAAAATAGGTGATGGAGCGAGACTGTTCGAGGAAGACAAACATTTCCACGGCGCGATGCTGCAGCGACTGGAACGAGCCGATGGTGACGCCGAACTGCTTGCGGGTTTTGAGATACTCGACCGTATCGGCATGCGCGACGCCCATGCCGCCGACAGCTTCGGCGCACAGGGCGGCGATTGCTTCGTGCACGACGCGTTCGATGATCGGAAAGGCCTTGCCGGGCTCGCCGAGCACATGGGCCGCGTCGACCTTCACCTTCGAGAAGGTGATTTCGGCTGAGCGCGTCGCGTCCTGGTTCCAGTAGCCGCGACGCGAGACGCCGGGCGCGCGGGCGTCGACGAGGAAGAGGCCGATGCCGTTCTCGTCGCGCGTTCCGCCGGAGACACGGGCGGAGACGATCAGCCAGTCGGCGGCGTCGCCGTTCAGCACCAGCGATTTTTCGCCGTCGAGCACATAGCCGTCGCCGTCCTTGGTCGCCTTGGTGGAGACGCAGGCGAGGTTGTAGCGTGCGGCGCGCTCATGATGGGCGAAAGCGAAAATCTTCTCGCCGCCAGCGATCTGGGCTACGAATTCGGCGCGCTGCGCTTCGCTCGCAGCGTGACGCAGAATGCCGCCGGACAGAACGACAGTGGCCAGATAGGGCTCGACCGCAAGCGCGCGGCCCAGGGATTCCATGACGATCATGGTCTCGACAGGGCCGCCGCCGAAGCCGCCGTCGGCTTCCGCGAATGGCAGGGCGAGGAGACCGAGTTCAGCGAACTGACCCCACACTTCGCGGGAGAAGCCGTGCTCGTTCTTGAGATAGGCCTTGCGCTTGTCGAAATCGTACTTGTCGGCGACCAGGCGATCGACGGAGTCCTTCAGCATGCGCTGTTCTTCGGAGAGATCGAAATCCATTGTGTGCGTTCCCGGTAGAATTATGTCAGGCGGCTGTCGGCGTCGCGCATGTCATTCCCGCGAAAGCGGGAATCCAGTCGTCAGCCCTTCGGCTGCTCTGGATCCCCGATCGATCGCCTTGCGATCGTCGGGGATGACACGCGTGGGCCACGGCCCGTCGTTTCACAGGCCGAGAATGGCCTTGGCGATGATGTTCTTTTGAATCTCGTTCGAACCGCCGTAGATCGACACTTTGCGGTAGTTGAAATAGGCGGGCGCAAGCGGCGAAGCCCATTCGGGGCCGACCGGCGGCTCGTTCCAGCCGTCGTGCGTCTCCTGGCGATAGGGCGCGATGTAGGGGCCAGCGACCTCGAGCGCGAGCTCGGTGATCGCCTGCTGGATCTCCGAGCCCTTGATCTTGAGGATCGAGGAGGCGGGATCCGGCTTGCCTTTCTCGCGCGTGCGCTCGGCGGCGACGACGCGCAGCTGCGTCATCTCCAGCGCCTTCAACTCGACCTCGATCGAGGCGAGTTTCTCGCGAAAACGCTGGTTCTCGATCAGCGGCGTATCGCCGTCGAGTTCGGCGGTCGCGAGCTGCTTGATGCGGCGGATGCGCTCCTTGGAGGCGCCTACGCGGGCGATGCCGACGCGCTCGTTGCCGAGCAGGAACTTGGCATAGTCCCAGCCCTTGTTCTCCTTGCCGACAAGATTTTCGACCGGCACTTTCACGTCGTCGAAGAAGACCTCGTTGACCTCGTGGCCGCCCTCGATGGTGATGATCGGCTTGACCGTGATGCCCGGCGTCTTCATGTCGATCAGCAGGAAGGAAATGCCCTCCTGCTTCTTCGCGTTCGGATCGGTGCGCACGAGCATGAAGATCATGTCGCCGTGCTGGCCGAGCGTGGTCCAGGTCTTCTGGCCATTGACGATGTAGAAATCGCCTTCACGCTTGGCTGTCGTGCGCAGGCCCGCGAGATCGGAGCCCGCGCCCGGCTCCGAAAAGCCTTGGCTCCACCAGGTGTCGAGATTGGCGATGGCCGGCAGGTATTTTTTCTTCTGCTCCTCGGACCCGAACGTGTAGATGACCGGGCCGACCATGCTGACGCCGAAGGCCAGCATCTGAGGGGCAGGCGCCAGCATCTGCTCTTCCAGGAAGATGTACTGCTGCACGGGCGTCCAGCCGGTGCCGCCGTATTCGACCGGCCAGTGCGGAACCGCCCATCCCTTCTTGTTGAGGATTCGCGTCCAGCGGATCATGTCCTCCTTGGTCGCGTGCAGGCCGGCGACAAGCTTGTCGCGGATGTCCTTCGGCAGGTGTTCCTTGAAGAAGGTTCGAACCTCTTCGCGAAAGGCGTTTTCTTCGGGTGTGAAACTGAGGTCCATGTGTCAGCCTCTTGGTTGGTTCGGTCTCTATTTGATCGGCGACGCCCGGGCGCGGCGCTTGCGGCGCGCAGGCCCGCATGGTTCAGACGGCGCTCATCGCCGGCGGGACGAGAACGGCCGTCGCGACATGATGATCGGTTCGATATGCGAAACGTCGGCGCGGCGGTGCGACGTATCGGCGCGGTCCGCGCTCCTGTCGTCCGCTCCTGAGCGGAGATCGCCCGCAAAGCGCCTGTTCAGCGCGAATGTCCGACAATTTTGCAACGCATTTCCTACTTTACGTTTGACCGAGACGCTAGTTTGTGATCGATTTCAAGTCAACGAGAACGCGGCCGAGCCGCGCTGTGATTTTGCAACTGCGAACAGCGTTTCGTGTTGCGAAACGCAGAATGGACAGGGAATGAGCAAGGCGACACGCGCCGGCCCGTCGAACGGGCGGCGCGGCCAAGAAGCGCCGAAACGGAAACGTGGACCAGGGTGGATTCAAGCATGAATTTTGTCGTCAGGGCAGGGCGCGTCGGGGCGGCTTGCGCGCCCGGGGCGCGCCGCACGAAAACGGGAGGCCGTTCATGAGCGATGCGGCAGGCGGAGCGCCGTTGCTCGAGGTGCGCGATGTCGCCGTGCGGTTCGACGGCATCGTCGCGCTCGACGGCGTTTCCTTCAAACTCTACAAGGGCCAGGTTCTCGGATTGATCGGCCCGAACGGCGCCGGCAAGACGACCATGTTCAATTGCCTGAGCCGGCTCTACACGCCGACCGACGGCGACGTGCTGTTCGAGGGCCAGAGCATCCTGCCGCGCCAGGCGCACGACATGGCGGCGATCGGCATTGGCCGCACGTTCCAGAACGTCGCGCTGTTCTCCCGCCTGACGGTCCGCGAGAACGTGCTGATCGGCGGTCATTCGCACACCACCAGCAACTTCTTCAACGACTCGCTGCGGCTGCCGGGCTCGCGCGCGGTCGAGCGCGAGCTCGAGAAGACGGCGCTGGAGCTGATCGACTATCTGCATCTGGGCGATGTCATCGACCGTCCGGTCGCGGGCCTGCCGTTCGGCACGCAGAAGCGCGTCGAACTCGCGCGCGCGCTCGCCGCTTCGCCGAAGCTGCTGCTGCTCGACGAACCGGCCGGCGGCCTGAACCACGACGAAGTGCACGAACTCGGGCGCCTCGTGAAGCAGATCCGCGACGACCGCAACGTGACCGTTCTGCTCGTCGAGCATCACATGGGCCTCGTCATGTCGATCTCTGACAATGTGGTGGCGCTGAATTTCGGCAAGAAGATCGCGGAAGGCGCGCCCGACGTGGTGCGCAAGGACCCCGAACTGATCCGCGCCTATCTCGGCGGAGAAGCCGCATGACCAAGCTGCTCGAAGTCAAGGGGCTTACCGCCGCCTATGGTCAGGTGCGCGTGCTGCACGGGCTGGATTTCAGCCTGGAGGAAGGCGGCGTGACGACGCTGCTCGGCGCCAACGGCGCAGGCAAGACCACCACGCTGCGCGCCATCTGCGGCATGGTGAAGTCGGGCGGGGAAATCCTGTTCGAAGGCAAGAATATTCTGGGCAAGTCGACCGAGGACGTGGCGCGGCTCGGCGTCGCCCACATTCCGGAAGGGCGCGGCACGTTCACGCGCATGACCGTCGAGGAAAACCTGCAGCTCGGCGCGATCACGCGCCGGGACAAGCAGAACATCGCCAAAGACATCGACAAGATGTACGACCACTTCCCGCGCCTGAAGCAGCGGCGCACGCAGCAGGCGGGCACGCTCTCGGGCGGCGAGCAGCAGATGCTGTCGATCGCGCGCGCGCTGATGCTGCGGCCGCGGCTTATGCTGCTCGACGAGCCCTCCTTCGGCCTCGCGCCGATGCTGGTGCGCGAAATGTTCGATATCCTGACCGCGCTCAATCGCGACGAAAAAGCGTCCATGCTGATCGTCGAGCAGAACGCCGCGCTCGCGCTCGGCATTGCGGACGAGGCCTATCTTCTTGAAACCGGCTCGATCGTCATGTCGGGCCCTGCCAAACAGATCGGGGCGGACGAGAACGTGCGTCGCTCCTACCTCGGCTACTAAGGAGTTTCGGGGATGGAGCTTCTCACCCAACAGGTCCTGGCCGGCATCTCGACCGGCGCGATCTACGCCTGCATGGCGCTCGCCGTCGTGATGATCTACCAGGCGATCGACCATCTGAACTTCGCCCAGGGCGAAATGGCGATGTTCTCGACCTTCATCGCCTGGCAATTGATCGAGAAGGGCGTGCCCTACTGGCTCGCCTTCCTTATCACGCTCGTCGTCTCCTTCATCGGCGGCGTCGCGATCGAACGCATCGTGTTCAAGCCGATCGAACATGCTCCCGTGCTCAGCCACGTCGTCATCTTCATCGCGCTCTATTCGGTCATCAATTCGATGGCGGGCTTCATCTGGGATTTCACGGTCAAGAGCTTTCCCTCGCCGTTCGGATCCTCGCCGCTGTTCGGATCGACGCTGATCTCCTCGCACCAGGGCGGCATGGTGGCGGTGACGCTGGGTCTGCTTCTGCTCCTGTACCTGTTCTTCAGTTACACGAGCGTGGGTCTGGCCATGCGCGCGGCGGCGGCCAATCCCGCCTCGGCGCGGCTCGTCGGCATCCGCGTGTCGTGGATGACAGCGCTCGGCTGGGGCATGGCCTCTGCGATCGGCGCGATCGCGGGCATGCTGATCGCCCCGGTCGTGTTCCTCGAGCCGAACATGATGATCTCGATCCTGCTGTACGGGTTCGCGGGCGCCGTTCTCGGCGGTCTGACGAGCCCGGGCGGCGCGGTGCTCGGCGGCTTCGCCGTCGGCATCATCGAGAATCTCGCCGGCACCTACATCCCGGTCATCGGCGCAGAACTGAAGCTGCCGATCGCGCTGGTCGTGATCGTGGTGGTGCTCGTCTTCAAACCCGCGGGCCTGTTCGGCCGCGTCGTCGTCTCGCGAGTCTGACATGTCCGCATCCGCACACGAAGAAACCGTCGTCCATCACGACATCGGCGAATCGCCGGAAGGCGAGAACCGTCCGATCGCGCGCCCCGCGACGCCCGCCGCCAATGCGGGGGCCGGAGCGCGGCGCATCATCTTCCTCGCGCTCCTGGCGATCGCGCTGGTCCTGCCGATGTTCATCAAGAACTTCGTCGTGTTCCAGCTCACGCAGACCATGGTTTACGCGATCGCCATCGTCGGCCTGAACCTGCTGACCGGCTTCAACGGCCAGTTCTCGCTCGGTCATTCGGCCTTCTACGCGGTCGGCGCCTATACGGCGGCGATCATGATGGAGCACATGGGCGTCAACTACGTGTGGACGCTGCCGGTGGCCGGCGTCATCTGCTTCATCCTCGGCTTCCTGTTCGGTCTGCCGGCGCTCCGGCTCGAGGGCGTGTATCTCGCGCTCGCGACCTTCGCGCTGGCCGCCGCCACGCCGCAGATCCTGAAACTGTCGCCGCTCGAACACTGGACCGGCGGCGTGCAGGGCATCGTCATCACCAAGCCGGACGCGCCTTTCGGGCTGCCGTTCAATCAGGACCAGTGGCTTTACTACTTCACCCTGATCGTCGGCGTGATCCTCTACATAGCCGCCAAGAACCTGGTGACGAGCCGCACCGGCCGCGCGCTGATGGCGATCCGCGACAATCCGATCGCGGCCCGCTCGATGGGCGTGAACACCTCGCTCTACAAGGCGAGCGCCTTCGGCCTGTCGGCGCTCTACACCGGCATCGCCGGGGCGCTCGGCGCGATCATCGTGCAGTTCGTGGCGCCGGATTCGTTCACGCTGACGCTGTCGATCGGCTTCCTCGTCGGCCTCGTCGTCGGCGGCGTCGGCTGGCTGCCGGGCGCGCTGTTTGGCGGCGCCTTCCTGCTGTTCGTGCCGAACATCGCGGAAGGCGTCTCGAAGGGCCTGTCGGGCGCGGTCTACGGCCTGCTGCTGATCGCGATCATCTACGTGATGCCGTCCGGCCTCGCCGGCTTCATTCAGGCGGTAGTCGGAAAGCTGCGCGGCAAGTAACATGGACCGCGAGCCTTCAGGCTCGCATGGTCCGAACTACAGCGGGACCGCGGGCCTCGGGGCGCGCGGTCCTTTTTCATTCGGGAGAGTCCCATGTCGCGCAGCTATCGCATCGCCGTCATCCCGGGCGACGGGATCGGCAAGGAGACGATTCCGGAGGGCGTGCGCGTGCTCGAACAGGCCGCGAAGAAGTTCGGGTTCAGGCTGGAGCAGGACTGGTTCGATTTCTCGTCGTATGATTATTACGCCAAACACGGCCGCATGCTGCCGGAGGACTGGAAGGACAGGATCGGCAAGCACGACGCCATCTTCTTCGGCGCCGTCGGCTGGCCGGAGAAGATCGCCGACCACGTCTCGCTGTGGGGCTCGCTGCTGCTGTTTCGCCGCGAGTTCGACCAATACGTGAACCTGCGGCCCGTGAAACTCATGCCCGGCGTGCCCTGTCCGCTCGCCGGCCGCGCGCCCGGCGACATCGACTTCTATGTCGTGCGCGAGAACACCGAGGGCGAATATTCCTCGATCGGCGGACGGATGTTCCCGGGCACGGAGCGCGAATTCGTGGTGCAGGAAACGGTGATGACGCGCACCGGCATCGACCGCATCCTGAAATTCGCCTTCGATCTCGCGCAGCGCCGGCCGAAAAAGCACCTCACGTCGGCTACCAAGTCCAACGGCATTTCCATCACCATGCCCTATTGGGACGAGCGCGTGGAGGCGATGGCGCAGGCCTATCCGGACGTGAAATGGGACAAGTACCACATCGACATTCTGACCGCGCATTTCGTGCTGCATCCCGACTGGTTCGACGTGGTGGTGGCCTCCAATCTGTTCGGCGACATTCTCTCGGACCTCGGGCCCGCCTGCGCCGGTACGATCGGCATCGCGCCCTCGGCCAATATCAGCGACGGCGTCTTTCCCTCGCTGTTCGAGCCGGTGCACGGATCGGCGCCCGATATCGCCGGTCAGGGCATCGCCAATCCGATCGGCCAGATCTGGTCGGGCGCGATGATGCTCGAACATCTCGGCGAACGGGACGCCGCGGCCGAGATCGTCGCGGCGATCGAGCGCACGCTGGCCGAACGCACGCTGCGCACGCGCGACCTCGGCGGCAATGCCGATACGAAAGCCTGCGGCAAGGCGATCGCTAAGGCGCTGTGACGAGGCGGGAAGGGAGGGAGCGATGACCAATCCCGCGTATTTCGAAAATTTTGTCTACAGAGCGGAATGGCCGGCGAAGGCGCACGGCGATCGCAAGAATTACTTCATCTTTCAGATTCTCGACGACGCCGGCTTCGCCAACCAGCTCTTCTATCGCGACATGGCGCTGGATGGCGCCGCCGACATGATCGAAACGGTCGCCAAGGCCTTCGTCCAGAAAAGACGCCTGAAAATCCACCTGTCCGATCCGCTCAACATGCTCATCGACAAGGTCGAGCTCGGATCGCAGGACTGACGGGGCGTTCGCGTGTCCGGTCCGTTCATCTGGTCGGCGGAATATCGAACTCGTCGTAATCGGCATCGATCGCCGTGCGGCCCTTCACCTCGACATAGACGATCACGCCGCGGCCGGGATCGACGAAAGCGAAGGAATGCCAGCCGTTGGCGGCCGCCATGCGCGCGTAGAGCCTGTTGAAGTAGCGGTCGTTGATCCGCACCAGCGGTTCGCCGCGCAGAGCGACGGTGAAGATCGGATAGACGCCGCCGTTGCACAGTTCGACCTTGTGGATGTCGACACGCTCGCGCCTCATCACCGCGCGCGTCGGATGCGTCCAGGTCTGGAGATCGAGCGTGCGGCAGTCGTTCGCCTTCTCGCGATAGAGCGCGGTCGCTTCGAGCGGCGCGGCGTCGAGCGCGCCCGCCGGGAGAGACAGGGCGAGGAGGGCGAGCGGGAGGGCGCGCAATCGCTTCATCGCATTCCTCGTCTCTCGCATGCGCGGCCTGTTCCGAGCGTCCTGCGCTCCTTCGGGCGCGCGGCGCGCGTCTGCCCGATCGCACAAATCCGGTTGCATCCGCTCAGTCTCCGGCGCGTCGCAGCGACGGCGTGGCGTCCGCGTCTCCTGCGGGATATGCGCCATGCGCGCGGCGAGTTTGCGCCTGCCCGCCGCGCGAGGCAATGTGCCATTTCGAGGGAAGCGCATGAGCGAGAATCTACACGTCGAAATCAGGGACGGCGTCGCTGAGGTGACGCTGAACCGGCCGCGTCAGCGCAATGCGCTGACCTTTTCCATGTACGAGCGCCTGCTCGTCTTCTGCGAGAAGGCGGCGCGCGATTCCACGCTGCGCGCCGTGCTGATCACAGGGGCGGGCGACAAGGCGTTCGCCGCGGGCACCGACATAGCCGAATTCCACAGCGTGAGGACCGCCGACGACGGGCTCGCCTACGAGGCCAAGATCGAGCGCGTGCTGTCGGCGCTCGAAACGCTCGCCGTGCCGACCATCGCGGCGATTGCGGGCGCCTGCACCGGCGGCGGCGCGGCGATCGCGGCCTGCTGCGACCTGCGCATCGCCACGCGCTCGCTGAGATTCGGCTTTCCGATCGCGCGCACGCTCGGCAATTGCCTGTCGGTCGCCAATTACGCGCGGCTCGCGCATCTCATCGGCCCTGCCCGCGTGAAGGACCTGTTCTTCACCGCGCGGCTGATGGAGGCGGACGAGGCTTTTTCCTGCGGCATCGTGAACGAACTCGCCGAGGATCACGATGCGCTGATGCGTCGGGCGCGCGAGATTGCGGCGACGGTGGCGGGCCATGCGCCGCTCACGCTGCGCGCCACGAAGGAAGCGCTGCGCCGCATCGCCGCCGCGCAGACGCTGCCGCCGGACGACGATCTCGTGGGGCTCTGCTACGGGTCTCAGGATTTCCGCGAGGGGATCGATTCGTTCCTGGCGAAACGGCCGCCGCAGTGGAAGGGAAATTGAATTCTGATTTCCCGCGTCGCCAGGCCGCTCCCCGGCTCTCTCGCTCCGCGGGAGAAGGGACGGCAGACGCCCGTCACCATGAATGCGAATGAAGCCCCGCAACTTCTCCCTCCCGCAGAGCGAGGGAGGGTCGGGGAGGGGTCTCACGGATTGATCGAACTATGAAACATCTCTTCGACGGGCTGAAAGTCATCGACTGCGCGAGCTTCATCGCCGCGCCTGCGGCGGCGACCGTGCTGTCGGATTTCGGCGCCGATGTCGTCAAGATCGAACCGCCGACCGGCGACGCCTTTCGGCAGACCGGGTTCGCGCCGGGGCAGCCTACGACGGCGCACAATTTTCCGTGGATCGTGGATGCGCGCAACAAGCGCAGCGTCGCCGTCGATCTCGCGAGCGCGGACGGCAAGGAGATCCTGCGCCGGCTGGTCGCGGGCGCGGACGTGTTCATCACCAACTATCCCGTGCGCGTGCGTGAAAAGCTCGGCTTCGACTTTGCGACGCTGGAACAGCTCAACCCACGGCTGATCTACGCGTCGTTTTCGGGCTATGGCGACAATGGCCCGGAGGCCGAGAAGCCGGGCTTCGACACGACGGCCTGGTGGGCGCGCTCGGGCATGATGGACGCCGTGCGGGCAGCAGGCGCGCCGCCGGCGCGTTCGACCGGCGGCATGGGCGATCATCCCTCTTCGCTCGCCGTGCTGTCGGGCGTTCTGATGGCGCTCTACCGCCGCGAAAAGACGGGGCGGGGCGCGGAAGTCGCCTCGTCGCTGATCGCCAACGGAATCTGGGCCAATGCCTTTCTCGTGCAGGCGGCGCTTTGCGGCGCCGTCTTCCCGGAACGCAAGCCGCGCGAAAACGCCAGCAATGCGCTGGCGACCTTCTATCAGTGCCGCGACGGGCAATGGCTGATCCTGTCGATCCACAACGAGGATCGACTGTGGCCGGAACTCGTCGCCTGTCTCGAGCGGCCCGATCTGGCGAGCGATGCGCGCTTCGCCACGAAGCCCGACCGGCTCGCAAATGCGCGCGCTCTGATCGGCGAACTGGACGCCGCCTTCGCGCAGCGCGATCGCGACGACTGGCGCGCGCGGCTGAATGCGCGCGGCATATTGTTCGAGATCGTGGCGCGGACGACAGACGTGCCTGATGATCCGCAGGCGCTGCAGAACGACATTCTCGTTCCCTTTGCCGACAGCGACCTGAAGACGGTGAATTCCCCGTTCTGGATACGCGGCGAGCCGAAGGTCCAGCCGCGGATGGCGCCGTCGCTCGGCCAGCACACGGACGACGTGCTGGGCGAGATCGGCTACGATCGCGAGGAGATTGCGCGCCTGCGCGCCGCCGGCGCCGTCGTCTGAGCGCTATTTCGGATCGATCTTGCGGCCGTCCTTTTCCTGCGGCGGCGGAATGACCGGCGTGCGCGCGGCGCCTTCGTGCGGCGGCGCCGTCTTCATGTTCGGGTCGATGTCGGGCGGCTTGACCACGCCGTCCGACTTGTCGAGCTTGTCGCTCAACGTGCCTTCGGGACTGTCGGGCGGATTTCTGGCCGCCTGCGCCCAGGCGCCGCCGGCGAGGCCGAACAGCGCGACCACGGCGAGAAGATGTCTCATCGCGGAAAAACGCGGCAGGACATCTCCGGTTCCTGCGCCTATTTTCGTTCGGGTGGGCAGTTCTGTCCCACGCGCCGCTCGCCGGCCTTCGGCTCGGCGGAGGCCACGCATTTCGCCTCGGCGCCGTCCTTGTTCTTCTCCTGGACGTTCTGGCGCGCTTCCGGCGCGGCGTCCTTCACTTCCGGCGGATTGACGTCGGCGCGCGGGGCGACCGGGGCCGCGAGCAGGAAAAGGGCCGCGAAAACGGCGTGGGTCTGCCACCGCGCGGCCGCGGGGCATGGGTTCGGCGACATGAGCGCTCCGATCTGGCAGGGGTTCATCCCCCAACGTCGCGGGCGCGCTGCGGTTCCGCTACTTGCCGGTGGTCACCATGATCTTGCCGAGATGCGCCGAGCTTTCCATCAGCGCGTGCGCGTCGCGGGTCTGCTCCATCGGGAAGGTCGCGTGGACGAGCGGCTTCACCACGCCCGTATCGAGCAGCGGCCAGACCTTTTCGCGCAACGCAGCCGCCACCTCCGCCTTCTGCGCGAGCGTGCGCGGGCGAAGCGTCGAGCCGGTGAGCGTCAGGCGCTTCACCATTACCGGCGTGAAGTTGAGTTTCTCGACCATCGGCCCCTGCAGGAAGGCGATCTGCACGAGGCGGCCTTCGAGCGCGAGCAGCGACACGTTCTTGGCGATGTAGGGACCGCCGACCATGTCGAGGATGACGTCGACGCCGCGCTTGCCGGTGATCTTCAGGACCTCGGCGACGAAATCCTGCGTGCGGTAGTCGATGGCGTGGTCGGCGCCGATCCGGCGGCAGAAATCGCATTTTTCCGCCGAGCCGGCGGTCGCGATCACGGTCGCGCCGAATTGCTTGGCAAGCTGGATGGCGGTCGAGCCGATGCCCGAGGAACCGCCGTGCACGAGCAGCGTCTCGCCTTTCGCCAGCCGTCCGCGTGTGAACACGTTGTCGTAGACGGTGAAGTAGGTTTCCGGCACGCCGCCCGCCTCCAGCATGGACAGGGCCCTGGGGCGCGGCAGGCAGAGGGCCGCGTCGGCCACGGCGTATTCGGCATAGCCGCCGGAGCCGACCAGCGCGCAGACTTCGTCGCCGATCTTCACGCCCGTCGCGTCCGGCCCGAGCGAGACGACGCGGCCGGCGATCTCGAGGCCCGGCACCTGCGTTTCGCCGGGCGGCGGCGGATAGGCGCCGGCGCGCTGGATGCAGTCCGGCCGGTTGACGCCGAAGGCGGCCACCTCGACCAGAACCTTGCCAGGGCCGGGCGTCGGCACATCGGCCTGCGTCAGCTTGACCACTTCGGGCCCGCCCGCGCCGTCGAAGATCACCTGGCGCATTTTCGTGGGCAGTGCGGGCATGAGGTCGTCCTCCCAATATTCAGACGCGCTCCTCGGGACGAGGGGCCCTCGAGGAATTAGGGGATAGCGCGGACAAGGGCAATGTGGCCCGGCGGGGCTGGCCGCTATAGTGGGACGAGCCGAATCAGCGCGCCCTCGAGAGCGCGGAAGGCTCACGCAGCGCTTGGCGCGGGACGTCCGGAGGAGGCGCCGACGCCGGCCACAGAGGGATGGCGAAGACGCGATGACCATTGCCGCGACACAGGAACGGGGCGCGCCGATCGCGGCGCTCTTGGCCGGGATGCTTCTGCTCGGCGCCAGCATTGCGATGGCCGGCATGGGCGGTTGGCAGTCCGCGCTCGGCGCCGGCGGCGCGGCGGCGCTCGGGCTCGCGCTGGTCAATCCGGAAGGGCGCTTCTTCGCCTCGCTCGCGCGGGCCGGCTGGTTCGACGCGCTGGTCGTCGGCGTCTATGCGCTGTTGTGCAATCCCCAAGGGTTCCTGTGGCGCGCGCCCGGCGCGTGGAGCGACCTCTTCGCCTTCACGGCGGTCGGCGCCTGCTGCGCGAGCGGCCTCTACATAGCGTCCGTCCTCATCATCATGGCCTATTCAGGCCGCAGGCCGCAGGCCGCCGCCACCGGCGCGCTGGCGCTCATTCCGTTCCTGTTCTGCGTCTTCATCGCGCTCGGGTCCGACCTTCCGACGCAGGTCGGCCGCGCCGTATCCTTCGGCGCGCCGCTGGCCGCGCCGACGCAGGCCTCGATCGGCCGCACGATCGGGTTGTTCCTGATCAACGAGGCGATCATCGCCGGCGCCGCGATCGCGCTCGGGCGCCGACTGCCGCGCGATCCGCGCCTGCACGGCGTTCTGCTGGCGGCCGCCGCCTACGCCTCGGTCTCGCCGCTGATCGCGACCTTCGGGTCGAGCGCTTTCGCGCAATCCCTGCCGGTCGCCGCGATCGTGCCGCTGTCGGCCGCCACCGCCGCGCTGGCGCAAGCCGGCATCTGGGGCGAGACGTATCTCGTGACGCAGGCGATCACCGACCTGCTGCACGGCTCGCCGCCGATCGAGCCCGCCGTGCGGAAGCCCTGGGTTTCGGGCGCCGGCAAGGGCGCCGTCTACGGCTTCGTCTTCATGGGCCTGCTCACCTTCGTCGGCGCGCTTCTGGACAACGAGCGGCTGTTCACCGCCTTTCTGTGGACGGGCGTGGTCGGCGCCGCGCTGCTCGGCGCCGCGCTCTTTCCGCTCGGCCGCACGATCATGGAGAGCACGGATTCCACGCCGCCCTTCGCCATGCGCCTCATGCGCGAATTGCAGCGGCCGCAGAATTACCTGCGCGGGCTCGCGGTCGGCGCGGCGATCTGGATCGCGGCAGAATATTCGGTGTCGGGCTGGGACGGCTTCCAGCGCTTCCTGTTCGGCGTCGCCGCGGGCGCCTTCGCCTTCGCGGGCGTCGATCTCCTGTCCGACGTCGCGCCGATCATCACGCGGCGGCGGCGGAAGCTGTCGAGCTGGCGCGTCTACCTGTTCGGGGCGCTGCTCGGCGGCTTCGTCGGCGGCGCCGTCGCCTGGTATTTCGACGCCGCGCAGCTCGAGAGCGTCAACGCCAAGTTCTACAAGTATATCGCGACCTATTATCCGCGCTGGGGCCGACCGGTCGAAGCCTACAACATCTGGCCGCTCTTCTCGAAATGGGGCGTTACCAACCTCGGGCCGGTCGAAGGCGGCGTGAAGCTGTTCTACATCGAATCCGTGTCGGGCGTGATCCAGTGGATATTCGCCGCGCCGCTGTTCTCGATCAACCTGTTCTTCCTGACCGCGCTGGTGAAGCGCGACCTCAAGCCGCTGCGCAAGCTGTTCAGCGAGGACGGCGTGCGCCAGCTCGTCGACAACGCCATTCTCGTGCTGCGCTGGGGCCTGTGGATGGCGCCGGTCATCTACACGTTCCTGAAGTCCGTGCCCGAGCCCGCCTGGTACAATCAGGACGGCCTCGTGCGCACTGGCGTTGCCACGCTGATCGCGACGACGCAGCCGCACCAGGCCTTCGTCGACTGGAGTCTCGCGGTCTTCACCGGCATTCTCGCCTACGACTGGCTGCGCGTGCTGATCTGGTTCGATCACATGGGCCTGCGCGTGGCGACGCTGGTGAACCTGTCCTTCGTCGGCGGCGACGCGCTGGACGAATCCTCCGCGCGCTTTCTCGGCAAGGCGCAGACGAGCCGCGCGATTCCGGAAGGGTTGCGCCGGTTCGGCACCTGGATGCCGCTGCTCCTGCCCTTCTACATTCCCGCGGGCGCCGATTGGGACAAGGCGTGGACGGGCGCGGAAAAGCTGCGCGCCGTCGCGCAACCGACGCTCAATCTCCTGCTCGGATACGCCGTGGTGGCGGCCGCCGCGGCGCTGCTGCTCGCCGCGCTGGTGCTGCGGCGGCTCGCCGTCAACGTGCGGCGTGCGCCCGCCTTCGGCACTGGCGTCGGCGGGCTGCCGGATTCCAAGCCGTTCGTTCTAACCAACGGCTATCTGACGAGCGAATGGTACGACGACGGGCAGGGCGTGAGCCGCGTGGAGCGCACCGCGCGCAACGGGCCGCAGATCGACATCACGCGACAGCCCGACGATCCCGGCCAGCCGCGCGGCAAGTTCGTCTATTTCCGCGAAGGCGCCGGCGAATTGTGGTCGCTCGGCAATGCGCCGATCGCGGGCGGCGAGGCGACAAAGCTGCAACGCCTGTCGCCGACACGCCTGTTCCTGTCGCGCGCCGCGCACGGCCTGCGCGTGGAGGCGACGATCGAGGTTGTCGAGAGCGAGGCGGTCGAGGTCACGCGCCTGAAGATCGTCAACCTGGAGAACCGGCAGCGCCGCATCACGGTCGCGACGCTGCGCGAATGGGTCGTCAACGAGACCGGCGTCGAGCGCCGCGACGCAGCCTACAACGCGCTGCATGTCGGCACGTGGTTCATGAAGGAGCCCGCGGCGATCATCGCGCAGAACCGGTTGCTCAAGACGCCGCACCACCGCCAGTCGCAGCGGCGCATGTCGCACGAGGTCGCGTTCCATGCGGCGGGCCCGGGGGATACGGGCGACGTGCGCCTCGTCGGCTACGAGGACATGAAGTCGCGCTTCTACGGGCTCGGAACCTCGGCCGATCCCGACGCGCTCGCCGGCCGGGCGCCGCTGCGCGACGTGGCCGACGACGGCCTGCTCTATCCCTTCGAGCCGTGCGGCAGTCTGGTCTACGAGGCGCGTATCGCGCCGGAGAGCGCGACCGAAATCGTCATCGTCGACGGCTGGGCGAAGACTTTCGCGGCTGCAATCGACGCCATCGCCCGCCATCTCAACGCCGAGACGCCCTCGGCGCAGGAGATTGCGCGCATCGAGACGCGGATGCGCACGCTCCTGCCGGCGCCGGCGCTGCCGGGCGCGACGGCGCAATTTGCGGCGGACGGCAAGTCGCTGACCGTCACGCCGGGCCTGCCGCGTCCCTATGCGCATGTCATCGCCAACAATTTCGGCTCAGGCGCCGTCATGACCGCCGAAGGCGACATCTTCTCCTTCGCGGTGAACGCGCGGCAGAACTCGCTCACGCCATTCCGCATGGGCGAGGGGCGATTCGGCCCGTCCGGTCAGGCGATCTACGTGCGCGACATGGCGAGCGGCGACACGGATTGCGCGACTTTCGCGCCGCTGCGCCGCAGGGACGGCGAATATGCGGCCGAGTTCGGCCTGGGCTATGTCGTCTATCGCCGTACGCGGCCCGATCTCGACCTCGAGATGACGGTGTTCGCGCCGCCGGAGCGCGCCTGCGAAGTCAAGCTGCTGCGCATCGTCAACAAGACGGCCGCCGACCGCATCTTCAATGTGGCGCCGATCGCGGAAATCGCGCTCGACGAGACGATGGTCGAAAGCCAGGGGTCGATCGTGACGCGCACCGACGACAACGGCGCGGCGCTCTACTTCCGCAACCCGAAGAACCATTTCGCCAAGGGCTGGGCCTTCGCCTCCACGTCGCTGGCCGCCGAATTCGCCGAGACCTCGCGCCGCCGCGCGATCGGCGCGAACGACCGCGGCTCCCGCATTCCCTACATCGTCGAGCACAGCCATCCCGACACGACGGTCGAGCGCCGCCAGCGCACGGTCGCCGCATTCTGCGGGCCGGTGGAGGTGAAGGCCGGCGGCGAGGCGACGGTCGTCTTCGCAATGGGCCAGACCGGCGGTCTCGGCGAGGCCGCGCATTTCGCGGAAGTGGCGCGGGGGCTCGGCTGGGCGCAGCACATGCTCGCGGAGACGAAGAGTTTCTGGAGCGAGACGCTGGGCGTGTTGCGCATCGAGACGAACAAGCCGGAATTCGACCGGCTGGTGAACGATTGGCTGCCTTACCAGCTGCTCGCCTCGCGCCTGTGGGGCCGCACCGGCCCGGCGCAGCGCTCGGGCGCGACCGGTTATCGCGACCAGTTGCAGGACGTGCTGCCGCTGACCTTCCTCGCGCCGGAACTCACCCGCCGGCAATTGCTGCTGCACGCGGCGCGGCAATTCATCGAGGGCGACGCGGTTAAGTGGTGGCACACGGCGCCCGGCGGCGGCACGGGCCTCGGCGACCGCACGATCGCCTCCGACCCGCATCTGTGGCTGCCCTTCGTGACCACGCGTTACGTCGCGGCGACCGGCGACGACGCCGTGCTCGACGTCGAGACCGGCTTCATCGAGACAGCGCTGCTGCCGAAGGGCGTCGAGAGCAACGCCGACGTGCCGCTGCCCTCGCGCGAAAGCGCGAAACTGTTCGACCATTGCCGGCTGGCGATCGAATGGACGCTGGCGCGCTTCGGCCGCAACGGCCTGCCGCTGATGGGCGCCGGCGACTGGGACGACGGCATGAACCTCATCGGGCTCGAAGGCCGCGGCGAGAGCGTGTGGGTCGGCTTCTTCCTGCACGGCATTCTCGTCGATTTCGCGAAGCTGTGCGATCGGCGCGGCAAGCGCGCGCTCGCGTCGCGCTATCGCGATACGGCGGAGAAGCTGCGCGGCGCGCTCGACAGGTGCTGGCGCGGCGACCGCTATCTGCGCGCCTTCGCCGACAACGGCAAGGAAGTGACGCCGATGAGCGCGATGACGGCGTCTTGGCCCGTCATCTCGCGCGCCGTCGATTTTCCCCGCGGCGTGGAATGCGTGGAGAAGGCGCTGGCCGTGCTTGAGCGGCCGGACCGCATCCTGCTGGTCGATCCGCATTACGACGAGCAATCCGATCCGTTCCCGGGCCGATCGGCCGAATATCCGCCCGGCGTGCGCGAGAATGGCGGGCAATATTCGCACGGCGTCTCGTGGTTCGTGGACGCGCTGGTCATGCTGGCGGAACAGGCGCAGGCCAAGGGCGACGCGCAAGAGGCGGCGCGCCTGTTCGCGCGCGCCTGGCAGTGCTGGGTCGAGATTTCGCCGCTGTCGAAATACGCCACGCCCGAAGCCGCCGAGCGCTACGGGCTGCCGCCGCACCAGCAGGCCGCCGACGTTTACGAAGGGCCGGGCTACGAGGGCCGCGGCGGCTGGGCGTGGTACACGGGCTCGGCGGCGCGGATGTTGATCGGCGCCTACGCGCTTCTCGGGCTGAAGCTGGAAAAGGGCGAGTTCTCGCTGCGCGCCGACGCCTTCGAAGCCAAGGGCGACCTACGGCTCCAGCGCGTCGTCTATCGCGGCAAGACCTATACGGCGGCGGGCGCGGACACGCCGACGGCGTGATTTCCCGATCGAGGCGCGTCTCGAAGGGCGGCCTTGCCCCGGGGCGCGAGCATCGGGATGCCGACATGTGGCGGGCGATTGCTGCCCGCTCGACAATTGTCCGGCCGCTCGTAGAATGAGCGATCGGCGAGATAGTTTCAGTTCATTTTCATGTTGCGTTTCATTTGCGTGCTTGCGGCGCTTTTTGCGCCAGGTCTTGCATGGGCAGGCGCCTTCATGCAGGCGCCGGAACACGGGCAGGTGATCGCCGAACTCGCCTTTTCGGAAGCCGGCGTCGTCTACGACGCCTTCGGCCGCTCCGCCGCCGTTCCGTCCTGGCGCAAATTCGAGCTTTCGACCTACGCCGAATACGGTCTGACCGAGGCGGTGACGCTGATCGGCGATCCCTCCTGGTTCACGTTCCGGGCGAAGCAGCCCGGCGTCAGCCGCACCCGTCTCGGCGTGGCCGAGGCCGGCGCGCGCGTGCGGCTGATGGAATGGGACGACAGCATCCTCTCGGCGCAGGCGACGGCGCGCGCCGCGCCGGCAGGCAGGGGCGCGGCCGAATTCTCCGACATGCGCGACCGCGCGCAGATCGACGCGCGGCTGCTGCTCGGCCGCAGGACGGAGATTCTGGGGTTCGACGGCTATGTCGACCTGCAGATCGGCTTTCGCACGCGCGCCGCCTTCGGCCATCAACTGCGCTTCGACGCGACCTACGCGATCCGCCCGTTCGAGCGCGCCACCCTGATGCTGCAATCCTTCACGGCGATCACGCCGGGCCGGCTCGGCGACCGTTTCATGCTGGCGCAGAAGATGAAGGCGAGCGTGGTCTACGACGTGACGGATTCGCTGTCCCTGCAGATTGGCGGCGTGCTGGCGACGCGCGGGGTGAATTCGGCGGCCGAACGTGGCATCGTCACAGCGCTATGGTGGAAGTTCTGACCGGGCCAGCGGCCCTTGGTCGCGCGGTGCGCGGCGACGCAGCGATCCGCAACCGTGCTGCGGCTCCCGGATCGGTTCGCGGAGCCTGGGAGCGGGCGCTGCATTGGCGCCTCCCGCTGGCCCGGAAGGACAGATGAGTTCGGACGCGGCAAGGCTTGCGACTCTCGGCCTGATCCTCGCCGGCGGGCAGGGCCGGCGCCTCGGCGGCGCCGACAAGGCGCTGGTCGCGCTCGCCGGCCGGTCGCTCGCCGCGCACGCCATCGCCCGGCTCGGCCCGCAATGCGGCGCGCTGGCGCTCAACGTCAACGGCCAGCCCGCGCGTTTCGCAC
>JBDHTL010000041.1:0-25762 GCA_039808645.1 Rhodoblastus sp.
CGCGCCCGCGCAGCCGCCTGTCGCGACCGCGCCCGGCCCCGCCGCGGGCCCGAAGCTTCCCGTCGTCGTGGTCGGCGACAACATCGGCTACCATCTCGCACAGGGATTGATCGACACGGAGGCCGACGGCGGCATCGGCCTCGCCATCGCGCGCAAGACGAAGGACAGTTCCGGCCTGGTGCGCGAGGACTTCTACGACTGGCAGAAGAACCTGCGCGACATTCTCGCCGGTCCGGACACTTACGGCGCGATCGTCGTGATGATCGGCACCAACGATCGCCAGGAGCTTCGCGACGCCGCCGGCCGCCACGAGCCCCTGTCGCCGCGCTGGAAGGAAATCTACGGCGCGCGCGTCGAGGCGCTCGCGGGCCAGCTGAAGGCCAAGGGCGTCCCGTTCTTCTGGATCGGCCTGCCGATCATGCGCGCGGAACGCTATTCCAACGATTTGCAGCAGCTCAACGAAATCTATCGCGCCAAGGTCGAGGCGGCCGGCGGGAGATATGTCGACATCTGGGACGCCTTCGCCGACGAGAAGGGCCAGTACAATGTCTTCGGGCCGGACGTGAACGGCCAGATCGTCAAGATCCGTACCAGCGACGGCGTGCATTTCACCAAGTCCGGCCAGCGCAAGCTCGCCTATTTCGTCGAACAGGCCATGCGCGGCCTGACCGACCGCGCAAGACCCGCCCCCGACGCCATCACCACCCTGCCGCCGCAGTCGGCCGCGCCCGACGCCGCGCAGCCGGCCACGCCCGGCGCGCAGGCCGACTTGCCGGCGCCCCTGCCGGCGCCCGCGCCGCCGCCGAAACCGAAATCCGGGCCGGTGATGCCGCTGACGCCGCCGCCGCTCGCCGCCAATGGCGAACTGCTCGGCCCCGCCGGGCCGAGGACCAATCGCGGCGAGGCGCGCGCGGCGATCGCGCCGCAACTGGCGACCGGCCGCGTTCTGGCGCCGCCGCGGGGCCGCGTCGACGATTTCTCGTGGCCGCGCCGCTGACCGTTCGCGCGGATTTTCGTCGCGTGCTTTTTCTCACAGCGGGAACGAAGCCGGCCTCTTAGCGTTCGGATCATCGAACGATGGGAGGCAGCGTCATGAACACACGGCTTGCAGCTTTCGCCACGACCACCGCGATCGCCCTTCTCTCCGCCGGATCGGCTGCCGCCTTCGGCCTCAACTCGGCCATGCAGCGCGACCGCGAATATGTCGCGACCTACAATGCCGCGACGACGCAGGACGACAATCTCTCGCTCGGCCGCGAATATCCGACCACGACCCGCACGATCGTCGCCGATCCGACCGGCGAAGCGCCCGGCACGATCACGGTCGATACCCAGAACCGCTACCTCTATCTGTCCCTCGCCGGCGGCCGCGCGGTGCGCTACGACGTCGGCGTCGGACGCGAAGGCTTCGAATGGAGCGGCAACGCCCGCATCGGCCGCATGGCCGAATGGCCGGCCTGGACTCCCCCCGCCGCCATGCTGAAGCGTCGCCCCGACCTTCCGCGCCACATGGACGGCGGTCTCGACAATCCGCTCGGCGCGCGCGCCATGTACCTCTATTCCGGCAATCGCGACACGATGTTCCGCATCCACGGCTCGAACGAGCCTTGGACGATCGGCCAGGCGGTGTCGTCCGGCTGCATCCGCATGCTCAACGCCGACGTGGAAGATCTCTACGGCCGCGTGCGCGTGGGAACGCGGGTGGTCGTGCAACGGTAAGGTTTGGCGACGAATAGCGAATTGGCGAGAAGCGAATAGGGGGCGCCCCGTTCGCTACTCGCTATTCGCTCTCACCGCGGCAGGTCGGTGCGGCCCATCAGCTTCTTGTCGATGGCATGCGCGGCCTGCCGGCCCTCGCGGATCGCCCAGACGACCAGCGATTGTCCACGCCGCATGTCGCCGCAGGCGTAGATCTTGTCGATGGACGAAGCATAGCCCAGCGTATCGGCAAGCACGTTGCCGCGAGCGTCGAATGCAACGCCGAGTTCCTTCAGCATGCCTTCGTGGATCGGCGACACGAAGCCCATCGCCAGCAGCACGAGATCGGCCTTGAGGTCGAACTCGGAGCCCGGAACCGCCTGCATCTTGCCGTCGACGCGCACGCAGCGCAGCTTTTTCACGAGACCGTTCTCGCCCTCGAAACTGCTGGTCAGAACCGCGAAATCGCGCTCGGCGCCTTCCTCATGCGACGAGGAGGTGCGCAGCTTCAGCGGCCAGTCCGGCCAGGTCAGCAGCTTGTTTTCCTTGACCGGCGGCTGCGGCATGATCTCTAGCTGCGTGACCGACAGCGCGCCCTGGCGCACCGACGTGCCGATGCAGTCGGAGCCCGTGTCGCCGCCGCCGATGACGACGACATGCTTGCCGGACGCGAGGATCGGTTCGTTGGTGTGCAGCGGCTCCTTGCCGACGCGGCGGTTCTGCTGCGGCAGGAATTCCATCGCGAAATGCACGCCGCCGAGTTCGCGGCCGGGCACGGGAAGATCGCGCGGCTGCTCGGCGCCGCCAGCGAGCAGAACGGCGTCATGTTCGTCGACGAGCTTCTTTGCGGACACATCGACGCCGACGTTGGAATTGTAGTGGAAGACCACGCCTTCCGCCTCCATCTGCGCGATGCGGCGGTCGATGATCTTCTTCTCCATCTTGAAGTCGGGAATGCCGTAGCGCAGCAGGCCGCCGGCCTTGGCGTGCTTCTCGTAGACGTGAACGTCATGTCCGGCGCGCGCGAGCTGCTGCGCCGCCGCCATGCCGGCGGGGCCAGAGCCTACGACGGCGATCTTCTTGCCGGTCCTGACGCGCGCGGGCTCCGGCTTCAGCCAGCCGTTCTCCCAAGCCTTGTCGACGATCGCGCATTCGATCGTCTTGATGGTGACGGGCTGGTCCTGCAGGTTGAGCGTGCAGGACGCCTCGCACGGCGCGGGACATACGCGACCCGTGAACTCCGGGAAATTGTTGGTCGAATGGAGGTTGCGCGACGCCTGCTCCCACTCGCCGTGATAGACGAGGTCGTTCCAGTCCGGGATCTGGTTGTTCACCGGACAGCCGTTGTGACAATAGGGAATGCCGCAGTTCATGCAGCGCGCGGCCTGGTCCTTCGTCGCTTCCTCCGACAGCGGAATGACAAATTCGTTGTAGTGGCGCACGCGGTCGGCGGCGGACTTGTACTTGCGGTCCTGCCGATCGATCTCGAGGAAGCCGGTCACCTTGCCCATGGGACTACCCGTGTCTCGCGCCGCCCGCAGCGGCTGCTGGTTGTTGCGATGAAATGTTCAGGTCGCTTTCGCATTGCGCGATCCATTTTCGGATCGCCGGGCGGTGCGACAGGACGAAGCCGCCTTCGGGCGCGAGGCGCGTGTAGGCGAGCAGCGAAATATCGGCGATCGTGAGTTCGTCGCCGACGAGATAGGTGCGACCCGAAAGCGCCTCTTCCAGGACGCCGAGCGCCTTCTCGGCCCGCTCGACGACGCGCGCCTCGCGTTCGTCCAGCGTCTTGCCGAGATAGACCATCTGGAAGCGCGCCACCGCGACATAGGGCTCGTGGCTGTACTGCTCCCAGAACAGCCATTCGTCGACCTTCGCCTGCGCGAAAGCGTCCTTCGGCAGAAGCGCGCTGTCCCGCGCGAGATAACGGATGATCGCGTTCGACTGCGCGAGCGTGCGCCCGTCGTCAAACTCGACCAGCGGAACCTCGCCGAAACGGTTCTTCGCCAGGAAACTCTTGGCGCGCGTCTCGCCCTTCATCAGGTCGACCGGAATCCAGTCGTACGGCAGACCGAGATGGTCCGCCGTAAACTTGACCTTCAGGCAATTGCCCGAAGCGAGGTCGCCGTAGACGCGCATCAATTCACTCGGCCGCCTGCTTCATCGCCGCGTTCAGTTCAGCCAGCGCGCGGCGATATTCGATCGGCATGACCTTGCGGAACTTGCCCTTGCAGTTCGCCCAGTCGTCGAGGATCGCCTTCGCGCGGGTCGAGCCCGTGTAGCGATGATGATTGGCGATGAGCTGGTGCAGGCGTTCGGCGTCGAAGCGCGTCATGTCGCGCATCACGTCGACCTTGCCCGACGTCGTGAGGTCGCCGCCCTGGTGATATTCTTCCTGCATCAGCTCTTCTTCCTCGGCCACCGGCTCGAGGTCGACCATCGACATGTTGCAGCGCTTGTCGAAATTGCCTTCCTCGTCGAGCACATAAGCGATGCCGCCCGACATGCCCGCCGCGAAATTGCGGCCGGTCGGCCCGAGCACGACGACGATGCCGCCGGTCATGTATTCGCAGCCGTGATCGCCGACGCCTTCGACCACCGCGATCGCGCCGGAATTGCGCACGCCGAAGCGTTCGCCCGCCACGCCGCGGAAATAGCACTCGCCGGCGATCGCGCCGTAGAGCACCGTATTGCCGACGATGATCGACTTTTCCGGATCGATCTTGGTGGCGGCCTTCGGCGGATAGACGACCACGCGCCCGCCGCTCAGGCCCTTGCCGACATAGTCGTTGGCCTCGCCTTCCAGCTCCAGCGTCACGCCATGCGCGAGCCAGGCGCCGAAGCTCTGGCCGGCGGTGCCGGTCGCCTTGATGTGGATCGTGTCCTCCGGCAGGCCCGCATGGCCGTAAGCCTTGGCGACTTCGCCCGACAGCATGGCGCCGGTGGTGCGGTCGACGTTGCGGATGCCCGTCTCGATGCGCACCGGGCGGCCGGTGTCGATCGCCGCGCGCGCCTCCGCGATCAGCTTCTGGTCCAGCGCCTTCTCGAGGCCGTGGTCTTGGCGCTCCGTCCAGTGGATGGCGACGCCGGCGCGCGGCTGCGGCTTGTGGAACAGGCGCGAGAAGTCGAGGCCCTTCGCCTTCCAGTGGTCGACGACCTGTCTCTTGTCGAGCATCTGCATCTGCCCGATCATCTCGTCGAACGTCGCATAGCCCATCGAGGCCATCAGCTCGCGCACTTCCTCGGCGACGAAGAAGAAATAGTTGATGACGTGCTCGGGCTGACCGACGAAGCGCTTGCGCAGCACCGGGTCCTGCGTCGCGACGCCGACGGGGCAGGTGTTGAGATGGCACTTGCGCATCATCACGCAGCCGGCCGCGATCAGCGGCGCCGTCGCGAAGCCGAACTCGTCGGCGCCGAGCAGCGCGCCGACGACGACGTCGCGCCCCGTGCGCAGACCGCCGTCGACCTGCACCGCGATGCGCGAGCGCAGGCGGTTGAGCACCAGGGTCTGGTGCGTCTCGGCGAGTCCGATCTCCCAGGGCGAGCCCGCATGCTTGATCGAGGTGAGCGGCGAAGCGCCCGTGCCGCCCTCGAAGCCCGAGATCGTCACATGGTCCGCGCGCGCCTTGGACACGCCGGCGGCGACCGTGCCGACGCCGACTTCCGAGACGAGCTTCACCGACACGTCGGCCTTGGGATTCACGTTCTTCAGGTCGTAGATCAGCTGCGCCAGATCCTCGATCGAATAGATGTCGTGGTGCGGCGGCGGCGAGATGAGGCCGACGCCCTGCGTCGAATGGCGCACCTTGGCGATCACCGCGTCGACCTTGTGGCCGGGCAATTGTCCGCCTTCGCCGGGCTTTGCGCCCTGCGCCATCTTGATCTGCATCATGTCTGAATTGACGAGATATTCCGTCGTCACGCCGAACCGGCCCGAGGCCACCTGCTTGATCGCCGAGCGCATGGAATCGCCTGACGCCATCGGCTTGTAGCGATCCGATTCCTCGCCGCCCTCGCCGGTGTTCGACTTGCCGCCGATGCGGTTCATCGCGATCGCCAGCGTCGTGTGCGCCTCGCGCGAGATCGAACCGTAGGACATGGCGCCGGTGGCGAAGCGCTTCACGATAGCGCTCGCCGGCTCGACCGCGTCGAGCGGGATCGGCTTGCGGCCGTCCTCTTCGGCGCCCTTGATGCGGAACAGGCCGCGGATCGTCAGCAGGCGCTCGTCCTGCTCGTTGAGCAGCTTCGCAAAGGCGCGATACTTGTCCTGCGAATTGCCGCGCACGGCGTGCTGCAGCAGGCCGACGGTGTTGGCGTTCCAGTTGTGCGCCTCGCCGCGGATGCGCAGCGCATATTCGCCGCCGACGTCGAGCATGCCGCGATAGACGGGCGCGTCGCCGAAGGCCTGCGCGTGGCGCACGACGGTTTCGGCGGCGACCTCGTCGAGGCCGACGCCTTCGATGCGCGTCGCGGTGCCCGCGAAGAACTCGGCGACGAAGCCGCTCGACAGGCCGACCGCGTCGAAGATCTGCGCGCCGCAATAGGACTGGTAGGTCGAGATGCCCATCTTCGACATGACCTTGAGCAGGCCCTTGCCGATCGACTTGATGTAGCGCTTGACCGCTTCCTTGCCGTCGACCTCCTCCGGGAATTCGTCGGCCATGCCGGCCAATGTCTCGAAGGCGAGATAGGGATTGATCGCTTCCGCGCCGTAGCCCGCAAGGCAGGCGAAGTGATGCACTTCGCGCGCGTCGCCGGTCTCGACCACAAGACCGACGGAAGTGCGCAGGCCCTTGCGGATGAGATGATGATGCACGCTGGCCGTCGCCAGCAGCGCCGGGATCGGAATGCGGTCCGGCCCCGCGTTGCGGTCGGACAGGATGATGATGTTGTAGCGACCCTTGACCGCCTCCTCGGCGCGCTCGTTGAGCTTGGTCAGCGCCTCGCGCATCCCCGCCGCGCCCTTCTCCACCGCATAGGTGATGTCGAGCGTCTTGGTGTCGAAGGTCTCCTCGAAATGGCCGATCGAACGGATCTTCTCGAGATCGGCGTTCGTCAGGATCGGCTGGCGCACTTCCAGACGCTTGCGCTTGGCCGAGCCCTCATGGTCGAGAATGTTCGGACGCGGGCCGATGAAGGACACGAGGCTCATGACGAGCTCCTCGCGGATCGGATCGATCGGCGGGTTCGTCACCTGCGCGAAATTCTGCTTGAAATAGGTGTAGAGCAGCTTCGACTTGTCGGACATGGCCGAGATCGGCGTGTCCGTGCCCATGGAGCCCACGGCCTCCTGGCCGGTCACCGCCATCGGCGCCATCAGGATCGCGGTGTCTTCCTGCGTGTAGCCGAAGGCCTGCTGGCGATCGAGCAGCGACACGTCGGTGCGCGAGGAGCGCGGCTCGACCGGCCGGAGGTCCTCCAGCACGATCTGCGTGCGCGCCACCCATTCCTTGTAGGGATGCTCGTTCGACAGCGTCGCCTTGATCTCCTCGTCGCCGACGATGCGGCCCTGCTGCAGATCGACGAGCAGCATCTTGCCCGGCTGCAGGCGCCACTTGGTGACGATCTTCTCTTCCGGAATCGGCAGCACGCCCATTTCCGACGCCATGACGACGAGACCGTCCTCGGTGACGAGATAGCGGGCCGGACGCAGGCCGTTGCGGTCGAGCGTCGCGCCGATCTGGCGGCCGTCGGTGAAGGCGACCGCCGCCGGTCCGTCCCACGGCTCCATCAGCGCGGCGTGATATTCGTAGAAATGCCGGCGACCCTCGTCCATCAGCGGATTGCCCGCCCAGGCCTCGGGAATCAGCATCATCATCGCGTGCGCGAGCGAATATCCGCCCTGCGTGAGGAATTCGAGCGCGTTGTCGAAGCACGCCGTGTCCGACTGGCCCTCGTAGGAGATCGGCCAGAGCTTCGAGATGTTGTTGCCGAACAGCTTGGATTCGACCGACGCCTGGCGCGCCGCCATCCAGTTCACGTTGCCGCGCAGCGTGTTGATCTCGCCGTTGTGCGCGACCATGCGATAGGGATGGGCGAGCCGCCAGGACGGGAACGTGTTTGTGGCGAAGCGCTGGTGGACGAGCGCCAGCGCGCTCTCGAAGCGCGGATCGGCGAGGTCCTTGTAATAGCCGCCGAGCTGGCCGACGAGCACCATGCCCTTGTAGACGATGGTGCGGCAGGACATGGAGACCGGATAGAAGGTCGCCATCACCCGGCCGTCGATCGCGTAGAGCGCGTTCGAGATCGCCTTGCGCGCGACGTAGAGCCGACGCTCGAAATCGTCCTCGTCCGTCACGCCGGGACCGCGGCCGACGAACAGCTGGCGATGCGCGGGCTCGACCTCGCGCACGGCGTCGCCCAGATCGCTGGAATCGACAGGCACTTCGCGCCAGCCGATCAGCGTCAGGCCTTCTTCGTCCAGAATGCGCGCGACGATCTCGCGCACCTTTTCGCGCAAGTCCGTTTCGGTCGGCATGAAGAACTGGCCGATGCCGTAGTGGCCGGGCTCGGGCAGATTGAAGCCGAGCTTGGCGCATTCTTCGGCGAAGAAGCGGTGCGGGATCTGCGTGAGGATGCCGCAACCGTCGCCGAGCTTGGGATCGGCGCCGACCGCGCCGCGATGGTCGAGGTTCATGAGAATGCGCAGGCCCATCGACACGATGTCGTGGGACTTGCGGTTCTTCATGTCGGCGACGAAACCGACGCCGCAGGAATCGTGTTCCTTGGAGGGATCGTAGAGACCCTGCGGACCGGGCAGGTGCGGGTCTTGGGCGAAATATTCGGTCATGGCGGGCATCCTTGGTCGTCAGCGTTGCGGGAACAGGACCAGCGTCTTCGCGCCGGGGTTTTCGGACCCCGGTTTTCGCTCGCCGCCTCGCCGTCTCGCCTCGCTCATCGCTCGCTCCGTTTCGCCGCGTCTCTCGCACGACCGCGCATTTCCGTCACGCCTTTTCGGGCGTCCTGGGCCGAGGCCCCTTGGATTTTCGCGGGTCGCGCCAAATGGTCAGTAAAGCTGTCCTATCGGCGGCGAGCGACATTGGCAGATTTGAACCCCTCGCACAAGCCGGCCCCCCGTCCCTCGCGCGGAAAATTGCGCGGGCGCGGCGAGCCCGGCAACCTTCGGAAAGACTGCGGCTCCGCAAGGCAAGAATTGGTCCGCTTGCCGGGCGGCGCGCGACTCGCCACAAAGCCGCATGGCCGACATCAATCTCGATTTCACCAGCGACAATTCCAGCGGCGCCCATCCCGCCATCCTCGAGGCGATCGTGGCGGCGAACGCCGGACCGGCCGCCGCCTATGGCGCGGACGAATGGACGAAGCGGAGCGAACGCGCGCTGTCGGACCTTTTCGAACGCGAGGTCGCGGTCTTTCTGGCGGCGACCGGCACGGCGGCGAACGCCCTGGCGCTGTCGGCCGTCACGGACCCCTGGGGCGCGATCCTGTGCCACGAATTTGCGCATATCGCCGCCGACGAATGCGGGGCGCCGGAATTTTTCTCCGCCGGCGCCAAGCTGGCGGGGCTTCCGGGTGCGGCCGGCAAGATCACGCCCGGCGGCCTGCGCGACGCGCTGGCCATCATGCCGCGCGGAATCGTCAAGCAGGTCCAGCCGCAGGCGCTTTCCCTGTCGCAGGCGACCGAATGCGGAACCCTCTACGCGCCCGCCGAAATCGCCACGCTGGCGGAGATCGCGCGCGAGGCCGGCATGGCCGTCCACATGGACGGCGCGCGCTTCGCCAACGCGCTCGTCGCGCTCGGCCTGACGCCGGCGCAAATGACCTGGAAGGCCGGCGTCGACATCCTCTCCTTCGGCGCGACCAAGAACGGCGCGCTCGCCTGCGAGGCCGTGATTTTCTTCGATCCCGAGCGCGCGAAAGACTTTGCCTACCGGCGCAAGCGCGGCGGCCACACCCTGTCCAAGGGCCGCCTGCTCGGCGCGCAGATGGACGCCTACCTGAAGGACGGGCTGTGGCTCGACCTCGCGCGACAAGCCAATGCGCGGGCCGCGGAACTGGAGACCGGCCTGGCCGCCCTGCCCGGCGTCCGCATGCCGTGGAAGCGTGCGATCAACGAGGTCTTCGCCATCCTGCCGAAACCGATGCACGAGCGGCTCCTCGCGGCGGGCGCGCGCTGTCATCCCTGGACGCCGCGCGCGCTCGACCCGGCCGAGCGGCCGGGCGCGGACGAAGTTTTCGTCCGGCTGATCCCCTCGTTCGCGACCGAGCCTGCGGCCGTCGCCGCCGTGATCGAGGCCGCGCGAGGCTAGATTCCTGCGTCGCGCCGTCAATCCGGACGGATCGCGCCAACATCTCTCCGCATTTGGCCGAAACGGTAGGACCGTCCGCACCTTGCGATCGACGAAGGAGATTTCATGGTCAGGCCTCTGAGGCTCGTCCTGCTTGCCGGCGCTGCCGCGCTCGGCGCCGTCACGCTCGCCGCGCCGCCCGCCGCCGCGCAATTCGTCATGCCCTGGGGCGTCTGGGCCGGGCCGCCCGGCTGGATGGGCGGCGAGGACGATTTCGAGAGCGAGCGCATCATCCCGCCGCGCGTCGTGCGGCGCATTCTCCTGGCGCAGGGCTACCGCCTGGCGACGCCGCCGCGCCTGAACGACGACACCGTTGTGGCGGTCGGCGAGAACGCGCAGGGCCAGCGCGTCCGCTTCATCATCGACGGCTACAGCGGCCAACTGCTGCGCCGCGTCGCGCTTGGCGGCCGCGACAATTTCGCGACGCGCAACGCGCCGGATGGTCTGTCGACCGACAATCTCGCCCCCGTGCCCGCGCCGCGCGGCGATCTCGGCGCGGAGCCGGCCGCGCCCAAGGCCAAGCCGAAGCGCAAGCCCAATCCGCAGAGCGCGGCCCGCAAGCCCGCCACGGAAGCCGCGCCCAAACCGCAGACGCCCGCGCCCTCGCAAGCGGTGACGACGCCGCAGGCGCCCGCGCCGGAAGCGCCCAAAACGGTTGAAACGCCCAAGACAATCGAAACTCCCAAGGCGAGCGCCGCCGCGCCCGCGCCGGACGACAAGACGCCGCTCGCCCCGGATGCAGCTACGCAGCCCAGGCCCGAGGGGTCGCCGGCGCCCCGGCAGGCCGCCGTGCCGACGGCTCCCGCGCCGGTCGACAAGCCCCCGCTGACGCCCGAGGCGAAGGCGCCTGCCGACGCGCCGCAAACGCCGCTTGCCGACGCGCCCCAGGAGCCGCCGGTCGCCAAGCCGACCGACATCGGCCCGCGCGTCCAGCCCGTCGCCCCGCAGGCCCGCGCGTCGGAACCAGCGCCTGGCGCCGAAGCCAAACCCACCGAAGCCAAGCCAGCCGAGCCGGCGGCGGCCCCGACCAAATAAAGTCGCGCCAAGAGGCCGGCGACCGGACAAACAAAAAGGGCGTCCCGAGGGACGCCCTTCTCGTTTCGGCAAACGCCGGTTACGCGGCTTTCGCCTCGACGACCTGCGGCTTGCCGCCGCCGATCGGAATTTGGCGCGGCTTCTGCGCTTCCGGAATCTCGCGCACGAGATCGACGTGCAGCAGGCCGTTCTCGACCTTGGCGCCCGTCGCCTGGACGTGATCGGCGAGCTGGAAGCGGCGCTCGAAGGCGCGCGCGGCGATGCCCTGGTACAGGACTTCGTTCTTCGGTTCGCCTTCGACGACGGCCTTGGAGCCACGGATGGTCAGCGTGTTCTCACGCGCCTCGATGGTCAGTTCGTTGTCGGCGAAGCCGGCGACCGCCACCGTGATGCGATAGGCGTTCTCGCCCGTGCGCTCGATATTGTAGGGCGGATAGGACGTGGGCTCCGAGCCCGCGGCCTGGTCGAGCATCGAGAACAGCCGGTCGAAACCGATGGTGGAACGGTAGAGGGGGGACAGGTCGAATGTACGCATAAGCATATCCTCCAGTGAGCGACATGCGGCGGTTGCGCCGGAATTTCCGGCCACAAGGCGCCGGTGGTTGTAGCGCGTCCGAATGGCCCGCGCCGGTCCCTGATTTGGGCGCCCCTTTCCGACGCGCAAGGGGCCGGCGACAAAAATCCTTGGCGACTCCGCCACGGATCGGGCAATCTGGCCACAGGCCCGGACAACAGGGCCAACCCGGGATGAAACGCAACAAGGAAGGGCCCCACATGGCCGCTCAGCCAACGCCGAAGGGCGCGTGGAAGATCACCGCGCTCTTGTTCCTCTACATGGTCGTGAATTTCGCGGACAAGATCGTCGTCGGCCTCGCTGGCGTTCCGATCATGACCGATCTCAAGCTGCAGCCCTCGCAATTCGGGTTGCTCGGCTCCGCCTTCTTCTTTCTGTTTTCCATTTCGGCGATCGTCGTCGGTTTCATCGTCAACAAGGTCGAGACGCGCTGGGTGCTCCTCATCCTCGGCGCGATCTGGGCGGTCGTCCAATTCCCGATGTTCTGGGAAGTCAGCTTCACGACCCTGCTGATCTGCCGCATCATCCTCGGCGCCGGCGAAGGCCCGGCCTTCTCCGTGGCGGCGCACGCCATCTACAAATGGTTCCCGGACGAGAAGCGCACGCTGCCGACCGCCATCCTGTCGCAGGGCTCCGCCTTCGGCGTCATTCTCGCGGTGCCGGCGCTCAACTGGGTGATCGTCAACTACTCCTGGCACCACGCCTTCGGCGCGCTCGGCGTCGTCGGCCTGATCTGGGTGGCGCTGTGGATGATGATGGGCCGCGAGGGGCCGCTCACCAGCCAGGCCGACGAAGCGCAGGGCTCGGGGCAGACCTATCCCTATTCCCGCCTGCTGACGACGCCGACCTTCATCGGCGCGGTTCTGTCGACCTTCGGCGCCTATTGGGTCCTGTCGATCGGGCTGACCTGGTTCACCCCCTTCATCGTGAAGGGGCTTGGCTACACGCAGAAGGAAGCGGGCCTCATCTCGATCCTGCCCTGGGTGTTCGGCGCGGTCGTCGTGCTCGTCGCCGGCTGGATTTCGCAGAGGATGATGGCGCGCGGGGCAAACACCCGGAAGGCGCGCGGCATTCTCGGCGCCGCCCCCCTGGTCGTCGGCGGCCTGATCCTCATGGCCATGCCCTACGTGCAGGACCGCGGGCTCCTGATCGGCCTGCTGGTGGTCGGCTCGGGCCTTTGCGGCTCGATCTACGTCGTCTGTCCGCCCATGCTCGGCGAATTCACCCCGACGAGCCAGCGCGGCGCGATCATCGCGATCTACGGCGGCCTCTACACCGTCGCTGGCGTGCTCTCGGCCGCCGTCATGGGCGGCGTGATCGAAAAGGCGGCGACGCCGATGGCCGGCTATCTCGCCGGCTTCCAGTTGAACGGCGCGATCATGGTTCTCTCGGGCCTCGTCGGCCTCGCGCTGCTGCGCCCGAACACCGAGCGGGCGCGGCTGGCGGCCTCCGGAACGATCGTCCAGGCGAAGACGGCCTGAGATTCCGCGCGCCGATCGGCCCGCCGCTCGGCGGGTCGATTTTTCGGCGCGTCCGCGCTAAGCGTGTCGCGAATGGAACTGATCGGCACGCCTGACAATCCGGCGCCGCCCGGCGCGCTGATCTCCGCCGTCGGCGCGGACGACGGCGCGCTGTTGCGCATCGCGCGCTGGTCGCCCGGGCCGACGCCGCTCGGCCAGAGATCGCTCGGAACAGTCTGCGTCTTCACCGGACGCGGCGAATTCATCGAGAAATATTTCGAAACGATCGGCGAACTCGTCGAACGCGGCTTTTCCGTCGTCGCCATGGATTGGCGCGGCCAGGGCCTGTCGGCGCGCGAACTGGCCGACCCCTTCAAGGGCCATATCGACGACTTCCAAATGTTCGAGCGCGATCTGGAGGCGCTGTGCAAGCAGGTGCTGCAATTCCTCTGCCCGCGCCCCTGGTTCGCGATCGGCCATTCAATGGGGGGCGCCGTGCTGCTGTCGCAGGCCCACGCCGGCCGCTCGCCGTTCGAGCGGCTCGTGCTGGTCGCGCCGATGATCGAGATCGCCGGGCGGGCGGCGCTGGCCTCCACCCGCGTCGTGGTCGAGATCGCGGACGCCGTCGGCCTCGGCGCGTCCTATGCGCCCGGCGTCTCGCGCCGCTCCAGCATGGCCGAACCGTTCGAGGACAACGAGCTCACGTCGGACGCCCGCCGCTACGCGCGCAACGCGGCGATCGTCGAGGCGGCGCCGCAGCTTGCGGTCGCCGGCCCGACCATCGGCTGGATCAACGCGGCGCTGCGGGCCACGCGCCGGTTCGCCGAACCCGACTTTCCCCGCCGCACCGGCACGCCGATCCTCATCGTCGTCGGCGCGGACGACCATGTCGTCTCGATTCCCGCCATCGCCCGCTTCTCCAACCGGCTCAAGGCCGGCCGCATGATCCTTCTGTCCGGCGCGCGACACGAGCTGCTGCAGGAGACCGACGCCATCCGCTCGCAGTTCTGGGCCGCCTTCGACGCCTTTGTGCCCGGCGGACGCGAGGAGGCGGCGGCGCTGCGGCGCGCGACCGACCACGACGCCGCGCAACGCATCTTCAACCCGCCGTGGTGGCGCCGCCTGTTCGGCGCGCGCCGCCGCGCCGCCTGAACTCCGACCCAGGGACGCCATGATCGACACTGTCGTCACAGACCGCAAGGACCTTCGCGTATTGCTGCTCGAAGGCATCAACGAAACCGCCGTCGACCTGTTCGCGGCCGCTGGCTTCGAGAAGGTGGAGCGCCTGACCCGGGCGCTCGACGGCGAGGACCTGCGCAGGGCGATCGCCGGCGCGCACGTCCTCGGCATACGCTCGCGCACCAGGATCACGGCGGAGGTCCTGTCGGCTGCGCCCGAACTCATGACCATCGGCTGTTTCAGCGTCGGGACCAACCAGGTCGACATTCCCGCCGCCCGCAAGCGCGGCATTCCCGTGTTCAACGCGCCCTTCTCCAACACGCGTTCCGTCGCCGAACTCGTCATCGGCGAGATCGTCATGCTCCTGCGCAACATCTTCCCGAAATCGAACGGCGCGCATGCCGGCGTCTGGGACAAGACGGCGGACGGTTCGTTCGAGGTGCGCGGCAAGACGCTCGGCATCGTCGGCTACGGCAATATCGGCAGCCAGCTCGCCGGCCTCGCGGAGGCCATGGGCATGCGCGTCGTCTTCTTCGACATGACCGACAAGCTGCGCCGCGGCAACGTCGAGCCGACCGACACGCTGGAAGAACTCCTGGCCGTTTCGGACGTGGTGTCGCTGCATGTGCCCGACACGCCGATGACGCGCAACATGATGCGCGCCGAGCAATTGCGCGCGATGAAGAAGGGCGCCTATCTCATCAACAATGCGCGCGGCACGGTGGTCGACATCGACGCGCTCGCGGACGCGCTGAAGAGCGGCCACCTGCGCGGCGCCGCGATCGACGTCTTTCCGGTCGAGCCCGGCTCCAACAAGGAGAAGTTCGCCTCGCCGCTGCAGGGCCTGCCCAACGTCATTCTCACGCCGCATATCGGCGGCTCGACCGAGGAAGCGCAGGAGCGCATCGGCTCCGAGGTCGCGCGAAAGCTCGCCGACTACGCCGAGACCGGCGCGACCTTCGGCGCCGTGGGTTTCCCGCAAGTGCAATTGCCGCCGCATGTCGGCGGCACGCGCTTCGTGCACATCCACCGCAACGTGCCCGGCGTGCTGACGCGGCTCAACCAGATCTTCGCCGGCCGCAACCTCAACATCGCCGCGCAATATCTCCAGACCGACGCCGACATCGGCTATGTGGTCGTCGACGCCGACGGCGCCGACGCGGAGCGCGCGCAGGTCTACGAGGAAATGGGCAAGGTGGACGGCACGATCAGGACGCGGCTGCTGTATTACTAGAGCGAGATGATCTTCGGCGGAATCGTCGAGCTGTCATTGCGAGCGAAGCGAGGCACTCCGTGCGGCTGACTTCGATCATGCTCCGGGGATGGATTGCCGCCTCGCTACGGGTGAAACCGCGTCGCGGTTTCACCGGAGCGCCTCGCAATGACGGCCGCGTTTCCATTGAATCGCGTCCCGTTTCAGGCGGTCGCCGCGAAGTCGCTCATTTCTCCCGCGTCTCCCCGATCGCGCGTACGAGATTGCGGCTGTGGGCGCCCAGATGTCCCAGCAGCTCGGCCACCGCGCCGTCGATCTCGCCGCGCTGCTCGGACTGCCGCTGCATGACTTCGGCGATCAATTCGCCGCTGCCGCCCGACGCGCCGAAATCATAGGAAGGGTCGGACACGTATTTCGCGGGAAAGGCGGCCAGCAGCGCCGCGTTCAGTTTCTCGCCGAAGTCGTACGATTCCGCCGTCACCACGTCGCGCAGGTAGAGGTCCGACCATTTGGGATAGACCCCGTCGCGCGGCCGGGCCTGCAGGGCCTCGACCAGCGGGCTCTTGCCGCCGGCGGCCGTGTCGCGGTGGATCAGCAGGGCCTCGTAGCGCTCGAGCGCGAGATGGCGATTGGACGCCAGCACGATCATCGCGTTCTTCGGCCCTTTCCAGCCGAGCATGTCCGCCAGATTTGTCGCGATCATCCGGAAGGTCGAAACGCCCGGCAGCAGGCTCGCATGGTAGGGCTGCGTCAGATCCTGCACGTAATGCATCGCCATGCCGGCGAAGCGCCAGCCCCAATAGGCGTGGTTCGTGCGGAAAGCGAGCCGCGACAGGTCCATGAACTGGCGTACGCGCAGCATCGGATAGGTGCGCGCGACGAAGGGCGCGGCGCGATAGATGAGCGACGACTGGTGATAGAAGCCCATGTGGAACGGCGCCTGCGTCGCGAAATCGAGCGCCGGATTGCCGAAGGGCAGCTTGCCGAACCTGTAGCGCTTGCCCCATTCCGACGGACTGTCTTCCCAGCAGTTGATGTCGACGCCGAAATCGGGCTCGTCGACGCTGCTGGCGAGCACGAGCAGGGCCGGAATTCGCGCCCCGGGCTCGAGCGCGAGGAAACGCATCATCGAGAAGGCCGGCTCGCGCAGCGTGCTGACCTCGCCGAAGCGCATGACGCGCATCCCCTCCTGCGAAACGCCGGGCAGCGTCTGCGCGAACAGGGCGAAGCGCGTGTCGGGCGCGATCCGCAACGCTTCCGCGAAAGCCGTCTTGCGCGCGGCGGCGTCGCGCGCCGCATCCGGCTTGAACACGAGTTCGTCCGGACGCGGCGGATAGGTCGGCACATTGGCGCGCGCCCAGCTTTCCTGCGCCTGCAGGAGATCGGCGATCGCCTGCTCCTGATCGCGCAGGAAGGCGTCGAGCGGTTCGACGGTCACGTCCGGCGCGGCGGCGACCTCGGGCGCATCCTTGAACGCCCAGTAGGTCAGAAGCGCGTGATTGCTCCAGCTCCACGCCGGCGCCGGAGCGCCGACGGCCAGAGCAACGAGAGCGATGAAAATCCGGACGCGCTTCACGCCTTCACTTCCACCATGGCCTCGACTTCGACGGCTATGCCGCGCGGCAGCGCGTACATGCCGACGGCCGAACGCGACGGCCGCCCCGCGTCTCCAAACACTTCGACGAAGAGATCGGTGCAGCCGTTGACGACCTCCGGCTGCTTTCCGAAATCCGGGGCGCAGCGCACCATGCCGAGCACCTTGACGACCTCGGCCACATGATCGAGCGAGCCAAGCGCCGCGCGCATGTTGGCGAGCAGAACGAGGCCGCACTGGCGCGCGGCGTTGTATCCTTCTTCCACCGAGAGGTCGACGCCGACGACCCCGCTGATGAAGGTCCCGTCGCCCTTGTGCGGCCCGACGCCCGACAGCAGCAGCAAATTGCCGGCGCGCTTGAACGGCACGTAATTGCCGGCCGGCTGTGCCGGCGGCGGCAATATCAATCCAGATCTCTCGATGTTCTTTTCCGCGCTCATTGTATCCCTCCTGCCGGCGCAGGATCGGCCAAGCGCGGGCCAACGTCCAGCCCGGCGCCGGCGGCTTGTGGCGCCGCGCCGCGGAAGCTAAGGAAACCGGCGGAGAGAATATGATGACCGACAGACCCGTGATCGTCGCCGGCGGCGGAATCGGCGGACTTGCGACCGCGCTGACCCTGCATCAGATCGGCGTGACCTGCGTCGTCTACGAGGCGGCGCGCGAGATGAAGCCGCTCGGCGTCGGCATCAACCTCCAGCCGAACGCCGTGCGCGAATTGTACGATCTCGGGCTCGACGCCGCGGAACTGGACCGCGTCGGCGTTCCGGCGAAGGAATGGGCGCTGGTCGGCCTCAACGGCCACGACATCTATTCCGAACCGCGCGGGCTGGACGCCGGCTACGCCTGGCCGCAATACGCCGTGCATCGCGGCCTGTTCCACATGCTGCTGCACGACACGTTCGTCGCGCGCGCCGGCGCCGACGCCGTGAAGCTCGGCGCGCGGGTGACGGGCTACGAGAAGACCGCCGACGGCGTCGTCGCGACGATCGAACGCGCCGACGGCTCGACCGCCGAAGCGAAGGGCCCGCTGCTGATCGGCGCCGACGGCATCCATTCCGCCATTCGCGCGAAAATGTATCCGGACCAGCCGCCGATCCATTGGGGCGGCGCGCTGATGTGGCGCGGCGTGACGATGGCGAAGCCGATCCGCACCGGCTCCTCCTTCGTCGGCCTCGGCACGCATCGCCATCGCATGGTCATCTACCCGATCTCGCATGCCGATCCGCGGACCGGACTGGCCATGATCAACTGGATCGCGGAAATCACGCTCGACCCAACGGAGGGCTGGCGGCAGACGGGCTGGTTCCGGCAGGCGGCGATTGCCGACTTCATCCATCATTTCGACGGCTGGACCTACGACTGGCTCGACGTGCCGGCGCTGCTGCGCGGCGCGGAGATCGCTTACGAAAATCCGATGATCGACCGCGATCCGGTCGCCACCTGGCGCGACGGCCCGGTCGCGCTGATGGGCGACGCGGCGCACGCCATGTATCCGACCGGCTCCAACGGCGCGAGCCAGGCGATCGTCGACGCGCGCACGCTCGGCGCCTGCATGGTCGAGCACGGCGCGACAGAGCAGGCGCTCGCCGCCTACGACGCAAGGCTCTGCGGCCCGATCTCGCAGGTCATCCTGCGCAATCGCGGCGCCGGTCCATTCGGCCTGCTCAACATGGTGGACGAGCGCTGCGGCGGCGTGTTCGACGATATCGACGATGTGATTTCGCCGGGCGAGCGCAGCGATTTCATGGCGGGCTACAAGGCCGCCGCCGGCTTCGCCATCGACACGCTGAACAAGGCGCCGCGCACGATCGCCGAAGGCGCACGCGCGAAGGCCGTGCAACCGGCGTGAAGACGCCTCAGGGCCCCGGCACGCCCACGCGAATCCGTTGCGAGAAATCGGGCGCCTGATCGGCCGCCTTCGCGCGCTCTGCGATATGGGCGAGGCGCTTCAGCTCGGGCAGCGAAACCTTCTTCGTCAGCGCGTCGTTCTCGTAGAGATAGCCGGGCAGATAGCCGTTGACGACGAGGCGCCAGTCGAGCGGCGCCGGCTTGCCGATCGCCCTGACGAGGCCCACGACGGTCGTCGTGCAATTGGTCGTCAGCGAATTGTAGAATTGCGGCTTCTGCGCCAGCGCATTGGCGTCGCGCACGTATTGCAGCAGCAGCGCGCGCTTTGTTTCCGGGTACACGTCGAGACGATAGAGCTGCACGTCCTCGGCGCGCACGTTCGAGCGCACACGCACCACGTCACGCTCGGTCGCGGCGAGAATGGCGAGCGGGCTGTTCTTGAAGAGATCGGCGAGCGGCGAGAATTCGCCGCCCTTCTTGCGCTTTACCTCGATCGACCAGGCGACCTGGTCGCCGCCCTCGAAGCCGAAGCTCACGATCACATGCGCCATTTCCGGGCCCGCCCAATAGGACAGGAAAAGATCGAGCGTGCGCAGCTTGGCGAGATCGTACGTCCGCGTCGTCCAGCGCTCGGTGAAATCCGTGTCGCTGCGCCAGTCGAAATCGCGGACGTCGATCAGCGTCAGCAGGTCGCCGTCGAGCCCGCCCGTCGTCTGGCGCGCGACGTCGGGCGCGAAATTCGCGGAAGCCGGCGGCGCGATGCCGCTCCACCAGACAAGCGTGCCGGCGAACGCCGCGCCGAAAAGCGCAAGCGGCCGCCAGCGCCGGCGAAAGAGCAGAAAAAACGCTGCGCCGAGCGCCAGCAGCGCCAGGACGGCGGCAAGCGCGGCGCGCAGCCATTCCGGCGCCGGCGCGCGGAACCAGACGGCGAGCGCCGACCATGCGCCGGCGGGCGCCAGCACGGCGACGACGAGAAGCAGCCGGCCCAGAATCGCCAGCACTCTCAGCCCCGCAGCAATTTCATCGCCGCATCGTGCGCGCGCGCGTCGCCGGCCGCGATGATCGAGCCGCCGCTGGAAGCGTCGCCGCCCTCCCAGGTCGTGACCACGCCGCCCGCGCCCTCGATGATCGGGATGAGCGCGACGATGTCGTAGGCGTTGAGCCCGTCTTCGATCACTAGGTCGACATGGCCGGCGGCCAGCGCGCAATAGGCGTAGCAATCGCCGCCGTAGCGCGGGATCCTCGCGCGCGATTCGACGCGCTCGTAGGCGGCGCGCTTCTGCGGCGTGAACAGGCGCGGCGAGGTTGTCATGACCGTGGCTTCGGCAATGTCGGCGCAGGGACGCGTGCGCAGCTTGCGCCGCTCCTGCCCCGGCCCGCGATGCGCCGGCCCCGTCCAGAACGACGCCTGCCCGTCGCCGAAGAAGCGCTCCCGCGTGAACGGCTGGCTCATCATGCCATAGCACGGCCGGCCGTTGTGCTTGAGGCCGATCAGCGTGCCCCACATCGGCAGGCCGGACATGAAGCTCTTGGTGCCGTCGATCGGATCGAGAACCCAGACATAGGGGGCGTCCTCGCGCGTCGTCCCGAATTCCTCGCCGATGATCCCGTGGCCGGGAAACTGCGCCTCGATCAGCCGGCGCATCGCGACTTCGGCGGCATGATCGGCTTCTGTCACGGGATCGAACGCGCGCCCGCCGCCCGCCTTGTTTTGCGCGCCGAGCGCGGAACGGAAAAAAGGCAGCGTCGCCTCGCCCGCCGCATCGGCCAGCCGCGCCACGAAAGCCTCGAAATCGACCGCGTTCATGCCTGTCCTCGCCTGTCGCCCATTCGCCGCGCGCATCGCGGCCAGACCGCCCACAAACTTGCGCCGACGCGCCGCCGTGATACCACCGGCCGAGGCGTCGCCTGCCTGATCGGGCGCAACAAAGCGCCGGTCGGGACGAAAAACGCAATGTCATCCACTTCGGGCGAAGCCCCGCCCGTCAAGCGCGAACGGGCCGCCTCCGGCGGAATCGTCGTCGTCGCCGCGCTGGTCGGCATTTACATGCTCAGCCAGTTCTTCCGCAATGCGCTCGGCGTCATCGGCCCCGATCTCGCGAGATCCTTCGATCTCGACGCCGCGCGGCTCGGCTTCCTGTCCTCCATCTTCTTTCTCTCCTTCGCGCTGGCGCAGATTCCGCTCGGCATGGCGATCGACCGCTGGGGCCCCCGCCCGGCCATGCTGGTCACCGCCACGCTGATGATCGGCTCGACCGTCCTGTTCGCGCTTGCGCGCGACTACACCGAGTTGGCGCTGGCGCGCATGCTGATGGGGCTGGGCTGTTGCTCCTTCCTGATGGCGCCGCTTGCCCTTTATGCCGAGCGCTTTCCACCCGAGAAATTTTCCACCATCACCGGGGTCCACATCGGCGGCGGCTCCTTCGGCATGCTGGCGGCCACCGCGCCGCTCGCCTGGCTCGCCGGCTCCGTCGGCTGGCGCAATTCCTTCCTGACCGCCGCCGCCGTCGCCGCGATCATGGCGACCTGCGTCTTCCTGTTCGCGCGCGAGACGCCGGAAACGCTCGCCCGCCGGCATGGGCGCTCCGAAGGGCTGCGCGAAGCGGCGGCCGGCGTCGTCGCGGCCACGCGCATTCCCGGCTTCTGGCGCATGTTCTTCATCCAGGCGGCGGTCTATTCGGCCTTCGCCTCCATCATCGGCCTGTGGATCGGGCCCTGGCTCGCGCAGGTCTACGGCCTGCCGCTGGATTCGCGCGGCCGCATGACGCTGATCCTCGCCGCAGCGCAGATCGCCGGCCTGTTCTTCTGGGGCGCCTCCGACCGCTGGTTTGCGAGCTACCGGATTCCTGCGCTCATCGGCGTCCTGCTGGCGCTGGCGACGCTGACTGCGGGCGCGGCCGTCGCGCTGCCGGCCGCCGCTCTGCCGGCCTTCATGGCCGCCTTCGGCTTCTTCTTCGGAATCACGCCGGTCCTGACCGCGCAGGGCAAGGCGCTCTTCCCGCGCGAACTGACCGGGCGCGGCATGACGCTCATCAACAGCGGCGTCATCGGCGGCGCTTTCGCCCAGCAGGCCTTCACCGGCTTCGTGATCGAGGCCTTCGGCTCGAAGATCGTCGAGGGCGTCCGCATCTATCCGCCGGAAGCCTTCCGGCTGGTCTTCGGCCTGCTCGCGCTGCAGCTGGCGATTGCCTGCTTCTTCTACCTGCGCGCGCCGGACGCCCATCCGCTGCGCGATTGATCTCCGTCAATCTGCGTCGCCCTGCCGCAGGACTGCGACATTCGGATATATTGATGCTGCGGGTGCGAAGGCGCATAGTCCGCCCATGCCCTCTTTGGGCGTTTCCTCCCAAGACTTGGCCGCTGGCTCGCGCCGGCGGCCTTTTTATTTCCGGTTCATGTTCTGGGCCGGAAGCCGGTCTATTCCGCCGCCGCCCGCCAGCCGGCGAGCCCGTCGGCGCAATCGGACAGGACGCGCGCGACCGCCGTCAGGTCCTCGGCGAGCCGGGCGAAGCGCGGGCCTTTCTCGAAGGTCGCCTCGTTCATGTAGACGGCGCGGTTGATCTCGATCTGCAGCGCATGAACGTGCGAGGCCGGATGGCCGTAATGCTCAGTGATGAAGCCGCCCGCGTAGGGCTTGTTGCGCTGGACCAGATAGCCGCGCGCCCGCAGCTGCGCCTCGGCGACCGCCGTCAGCTCCGGATCGCAGCTCGTGCCGAACCGGTCGCCGAGCACGATATCGGCCTTCGGGCCGTCGGGGCCGGAGACGCCGGCGACATGCGAGGGCATGGAATGGCAGTCGACCAGCACCGCCACGCCGAACCGCTCGCGCGCCCGCTGCGTCAGCCGGCGCAGCGCCGCGTGATAGGGCCGGTAGCCGGCCTCGATCCGGCGCAGCGCCTCCGCGACCGGCATCCGCCGGGCATAGATTTCCTGCGATTCGGCGACGAGCCGCGCGATCGTGCCGAGGCCGGCCGCCACCCGCAGCGAGCGCGTGTTGACGTGGCCGGGCAGCTTGCCCTCGAACATGCGGGGATCGAGCTCGAACGGCTCGCGATTGACGTCGAGATAGGCGCGCGGGAAGCGCGCCCGCGTCATCGGGGCGCCGAGCGCGACCGCGCCGGCGAAGAGCTCGTCGACATAGGCGTCCTCGGAGCGGCGCAGCGTCGCCGCGTCGAGCCGGGAGGCGGCCAGGAAACTGCGCGGATAGACCGTCCCCGAATGTGGCGCGGACAGCACGAGCGCGCAGGCCGCCTCGACCGGCTCGACGACCTCGACCGGCGTGGCGAGTTCCGGCTCGAGCGGAGCCATTTCGCCCTTTTCCCCTGAAATGACCGTCCGCACGCCCGCCACGTTCGCTCCGCGCCTGCTTCGCGCCCCTAATGTGCCAGCCGCCGCGCCGCCTGTCCACGCAGCCGGGAAAGCCTGACGCGCGAGACGTTTGGCTTGTTTTGGATGTGCGGTTTCACTCGTTTTTTACACAATTGCGGCTCTATGAATCGCAGCAACGAGGACGCGATGACCGATACGCCCGCCAATCCCATGAAAATCCTGCTCGCCGAAGACGACAACGACATGCGCCGCTTTCTCGTGAAGGCGCTGCAGAACGCCGGCTACGACGTCATTTCCTTCGACAACGGCCTGTCCGCCTACAACAGGTTGCGCGAGGAGCCGTTCGAACTGCTGCTGACCGATATCGTCATGCCCGAGATGGACGGGATCGAGCTCGCCCGCCGCGCCACCGAACTCGACCCCGACATCAAGGTCATGTTCATCACGGGATTCGCCGCCGTGGCGCTGAACCCCGACAACCACGCGCCGAAACAGGCCAAGATACTGTCGAAACCCTTCCACCTGCGCGACCTCGTGAGTGAGGTGCAGCGGCTCCTGGCGGCCTGAGAAACCGGACCGCGAGCCTTCAGCTCGCAGTTGGCAGTCGGCAGTTGGTAGTCGGCAGTCGCGCGATTGCCGACCGCCGAATGCCCATGCAAGCCATCGGCGCGCAAAACGGCTTGCGCGCTTCGATCCGAGCCATTATACCCCGGCTCACTTTCGTCGGCCCCGGCCGGCTGAGGGCGCGTAGCTCAGCGGGAGAGCACTACGTTGACATCGTAGGGGTCACAGGTTCAATCCCTGTCGCGCCCACCATTATCTGACATACCGGCACATCTCTGGAATTCCGCAAAGCGCCTTCGGGCGCTTTTTGCTTTTGCGCGGTCCGGATAGTCTTGCCCGAAAGGGAGGAAGCCGTGGCCGCCTATCTGATCTTCGACGTCGAGATCCGCGACATGGCCCGCTACCAGCAATTCATGACGCGCGTGAAGCCGGCGCTGGAAGCCGCCGGCGCCCGCTATCTCGCGCGCGGCAGGCCGCACAAGGTCTACGAGGGGGACTGGTCGCCGCGCCGCCTCGTGCTGATCGAGTTTCCCTCGCCCGAAGCGGCGTAGACTTTCTACGACGGTCCCGTCTACCAGGGCCTCAAGCAAATCCGCGACGAATGCTCGTCCGCGCGCCTCGTGATGGTCGAGGGCGTGTGACAGCCATGCGTCACGCGAATTGACCCCCCTCCCCCGAGGTAGCATTCTAGCTGCATCAGAATCTCGGGAGTGAAACGATGGCGGGCGGCAACGGCGCAGGCGAACCCAAGGGCAAGCGGAAGCTCCGCTCGCAGCTCTGGTTCGACAATCCCGACAATCCCGGCATGACGGCGCTCTACATCGAGCGCTACCTCAATTTCGGCCTGACGCGCGGCGAGCTGCAATCGGGCAAGCCGATCATCGGCATCGCGCAGACCGGCTCCGACCTGTCTCCCTGCAACCGCCATCACCTCGATCTCGCCAAGCGCGTGCGCGACGGCATTGTTGCGGCGGGCGGCATCGCTTTCGAGTTTCCTGTCCATCCCATTCAGGAAACCGGGAAGCGCCCGACCGCGACGCTCGACCGCAACCTCGCCTATCTCGGCCTGGTCGAACTGCTCTACGGCTATCCGCTCGACGGCGTCGTGCTGACCACCGGCTGCGACAAGACCACGCCCGCCTGCATCATGGCGGCCGCCACCGTGAACATCCCGGCCATCGTCCTGTCGGGCGGCCCCATGCTCAACGGCTGGTGGCGCGGCGAGCGCGCCGGCTCCGGCACCGTCGCCTGGAAGGCGCGCGAGGAACATGCGGCCGGCCGCATGACCGAAGCCGAATTCATGGATGCGGTCACTTCGTCGGCGCCGTCCGTCGGCCATTGCAACACGATGGGCACGGCCTCGACCATGAATGCGCTGGCCGAAGCGCTCGGCATGAGCCTGCCCGGCTGCGCGGCGATCCCGGCGCCCTATCGCGAGCGCGGCCAGATCGCCTACGAGACCGGCAAGCGCGCCGTCGAGATCGTGTGGGAGGATTTGAAGCCCTCCGACATCATCACGCGCAAGGCGCTGGAAAACGTCATCGTCGCCAACAGCGCCATCGGCGGCTCGACCAATGCGCCGATCCACATCAACGCGATCGCGCGCCATGTCGGCGTCGAACTCGACATCGAGGATTGGGAGAAGGTCGGACACAAGGTGCCGCTGCTCGTCAACATGCAGCCGGCGGGCTTCTACCTCGGCGAGGAATATTACCGCGCCGGCGGCCTGCCCGCCGTCATCAACGAGTTGATGAAGCGCAAGCTGATCCACGAGGACGCGCTGACCATCAACGGCCGCACGATGGGCGACAATTGCCGCGGCCGCGAAGTGACTGACACGGACGTCATCAAGCCGATCGACAAGCCGATGATGCAGGACGCGGGCTTCATCATTCTCAAGGGCAATCTCTTCGATTCCGCGGTGATGAAGACCTCCGTCATCTCGAAGGAATTCCGCGA
>JBDHTL010000042.1:0-25285 GCA_039808645.1 Rhodoblastus sp.
CGCGCCATCGGCGACCGCCGCGCCGCGTCCCGCGCCCGGCGCGGCGACGCTGCAGCCGCTGCGCCGACCGATGCTGACGCCCAAGCTCAGCGTGCCGACCCCGCGCCCGACGCGCGGCGGCCCGCAGAAGGACCGCGGCCGTCTGACCGTTTCCAGCGCCACGTCCGAGGAAGAGGAGCGCACGCGCTCGGTCGCCTCGTTCAAACGGCGCGTGCAGCGCCTGACGCGCGGCTCGCAGCAGGAACAGAAGGAAAAGATCGCCCGCGAGGTCGTCCTGCCCGAGACGATCACGATCCAGGAACTCGCCAACCGCATGTCCGAGCGCGGGGTGGACGTGATCCGCTTCCTGATGCGCCAGGGGCAGATGCACAAGATCACGGACGTGATCGACGCCGATACCGCCGAGCTGATCGCGCAGGAATTCGGCCACATGGTCAAGCGCGTCGCCGAATCCGACGTGGAAGAGGGCCTGTTCGACGCGCCCGACGCCGACGAGACGCTGGAGCAGCGTCCGCCGGTCGTCACCATCATGGGCCACGTCGACCACGGCAAGACCTCGCTGCTCGACGCGATCCGCAACGCGAACGTCGTATCGGGCGAAGCGGGCGGCATCACGCAGCACATCGGCGCCTATCAGGTCACCGCGCCGAACGGCCAGCCGGTCACGTTCATCGATACGCCCGGCCACGCGGCCTTCACCGCCATGCGCGCCCGCGGCGCCAAGGTGACGGATATCGTCGTGCTGGTCGTAGCCGCCGACGACGGCGTGATGCCGCAGACGGTCGAAGCCATCAATCATGCGCGCGCCGCGGGCGTGCCTTTGATCGTGGCGATCAACAAGATCGACAAGCCCGACGCCAAGCCGGACCGCGTGCGCACCGAACTGCTGCAGCACAACGTCCAGGTCGAAAGCATGGGCGGCGAGACACTGGAAGTCGAGGTCTCGGCCAAGCAGCACACCAACCTCGACAAGCTGCTCGAGGCGATCGCGCTGCAGGCGGAAGTCCTCGATCTCAAGGCCAATCCCGACCGCTCGGCCGAAGGCTCGGTGGTGGAAGCGCGGCTCGACAAGGGCCGCGGCCCGGTGGCCTCCGTGCTCGTGCAGCGCGGCACGCTGCGCGTCGGCGACATTCTCGTGGCCGGCGCCCAATGGGGCCGCGTGCGCGCGCTGATCGACGACAAGGGCGCGAGCATCCAGTCGGCCGGCCCGTCCTTCCCGGTGGAGATTCTGGGCTTCAACGGCGCGCCGGAAGCCGGCGACCGCATGGCGGTCGTCGAGAACGAGGCCCGCGCCCGCGAAGTCACCGAATACCGTGAGCGCCAGAAGCGCGAGAAGGCCGCCGCCCGCGGCGGTTCGGCGCGCTCCTCGCTCGCCGACATGATGACGCAGCTCAAGACGGCGGGCCGCAAGGAATTCCCGCTGGTCATCAAGGGCGACGTGCAGGGTTCGGTCGAGGCGATCATCGCGACGCTCGAGAAGCTCAACACGGACGAAGTCGCCGCGCGCGTGGTGCATGCGGGCGTCGGCGGCGTGAGCGAGTCCGATGTCGCGCTGGCCGAGGCCTCGGGCGCGATCGTCATCGGCTTCAACGTCCGCGCGCACAAGGAAGCGCGCGAGGCGGCCGAACGTCTGGGCATCGAGATCCGCTACTACAACATCATCTACAATCTCGTGGACGACGTGAAGGGCGCGATGTCCGGCCTGCTGGCGCCGGCGATCCGCGAAACCATGCTCGGCAACGCGCAGATCCTCGAAGTCTTCAACATCACCAAGGTCGGCAAGGTCGCCGGTTGCCGCGTCACCGACGGCACGGTCGAGCGCGGCGCGCACGTCCGCCTCATCCGCGACAACGTCGTCGTTCACGAAGGCAAGCTGTCGACGCTCAAGCGCTTCAAGGACGAGGTCAAGGAAGTGCTGGCCGGCCAGGAATGCGGCATGGCCTTCGAGAACTACCAGGACATGCGCCAGGGCGACGTGATCGAATGCTACCGCGTCGAAGAGGTGAAGCGCACGCTTTGATTACACGCCTGTCATACCGGCCGAGCGAAGCGAGAGCCGGGAGCCAGGAGTCGCAACACGGATCATCCGAAGGTTTGCTCTGGATCCCGGATCGCCGGCTTCGCCGTCGTCCGGGCTGACATTGCGGCAAACCGGCAGGCTTCGAGTTTCCTATGTCCAGATCGCATCATCAACACGGCGCCGAGCCGTCGCAACGCATGCTGCGCGTCGCCGAACTCGTGCGCCACGCCAGCGCCGAGGTCCTGTCGCGCGGCGAGATCAACGATCCCGTCCTCGAAACGCACGTCGTCACGGTTCCGCGCGTGAAAATGTCGCCGGACCTGAAGCTCGCGACGATCTTCGTCATGCCGCTCGGCGGCAAGGACGCCAAGGCGGTGATCGCCGCGCTCGACCGCCATCGCGCGTTCCTGCGCGGCGAGATCGCGCGCAAGGTCAATCTCAAGTTCGCGCCCGACATCCGTTTCAAGATGGACGACAGTTTCGACAATTCCGCCAGGATCGACGCGCTTCTCAATTCCGAGAAGGTGCGGCGCGATCTCGACGCCGGCGATGGCGGATCCGACGACAGGGCCGACGACCGGACATGAGCAAGCCGCGCTCCAACCGCGTCGCCGTCGACGGCTGGATCATTCTCGACAAGCCCGTCGGCATGACCTCGACGCACGCCGTCTCGCGCCTGAAACGCATCTACAATGCGAAGAAGGCCGGTCACGCCGGCACGCTCGATCCTCTGGCCTCCGGCATCCTGCCAGTCGCCTTCGGCGAGGCGACCAAGACCGTGCCCTTCGTGCAGGACGGCGAGAAGGCCTATCGCTTTACCGTGCGCTGGGGGATCGAGACGGATTCCGACGACAGCGACGGCAAGACGGTGGAAACCTCCGACCTGCGGCCGGGCGTCGATCAGGTCGTGCAGGCGCTGCCGAATTTCATCGGCACGATTTTGCAGCGGCCGCCGGCCTTTTCCGCGATCAAGATCGCGGGCGAACGCGCCTACGACCTCGCCCGCGACGGCGAGATCGTTGAAATCGAGCCGCGCCCGGTGACCATCAACGCGCTGGAGCTCGTCGGTTCAACCGACGATTCCGCGACGCTCGAAGCCCAATGCGGCAAGGGCACCTATGTCCGCGCGATCGCGCGCGACCTCGGGCGGATGCTCGGCTGCTACGGCCATGTGATCGCGCTCAGGCGCACCCGCGTCGGCCCGTTCACAGAAGCCGACCTGACGACCTTCGCCGATCTCGAAGAGACGCCGGAAGCCGCGGCGCTGCGCATGCGCGCCCTCGAGGCGGGGCTCGCGGAGCTTGCCTGCGTGGTGATCGACCGCAACAATGCGGCGCGCCTGCGCCGCGGGCAGTCGATCCTGCTCCGCGGCCGGGACGCGCCGGCCGAAGGCGACACGGTCTATGCCGCCTGCGACGGCGAACCGGTCGCATTCGGATCGGTCACCGCCGGCGAACTCGTGCCGAGCCGCGTCTTCAATCTCGGCGCTTAGCGCCGAACTTTCGTCACCAGCGGCAAACCCGCTCGCCGATTTCCGCGTCCCAATAGCAGCGGCGGGCGCTGCGATAGCGCGGACGGGTCGCGTCGGCGACGACGGCGCCCGTCGCGGCGCCGATGACACCCCCCGCGATCGCGCCGCCCGGCGAACCCGAGACGACCCCGCCGATGATGGCGCCGCCTGCGCCGCCGACAACGGCGCCGGTGGCCACGCGCTCTTGGCGATAGGGCGAACAGCCGGCCAGCGAGGCTGCAGCGAGGACGGAGACGATCGCGAGAGTGCGCTTCATGGGGTTTCCTTGTTGCAATTGCATGATCCAGGGCCATTGACTGGGTTCGGCCGCAGCGTAAACGCACCGCGGCGCTGAAGGTTCCGCGACCAGCCGCCGCGGCGGGGCTGGCCTTCCCGCCGGTTTCGTGTATAAGGCCCGCTTCGGTCGGACAAGCGGCTGAATTTTCGACCCTGCTGGACGACATCCCGGCCGGGCCATTTCTCCAGACAGACAGGAGTTTCCCGATGTCGATCACGGCCGAGCGCAAGCAGGCGCTCATTCAGGAATATGCGACCAAGGCTGGCGACACGGGTTCGCCCGAGGTGCAGGTTGCGATCCTCACGGAACGCATCACCAACCTTACCGGCCATTTCAAGAGCCACGCCAAGGACAATCATTCGCGTCGCGGCCTGCTCAAGCTCGTGTCGCAGCGTCGCCAGCTTCTAGACTACGTCAAGAGACACGACGACGCGCGCTACCGCAAGCTGATCGAACGCCTCGGCATCCGCCGCTGAGCGTCACGCGCATTTCGCGCGTAGGTTTTGCGCATTTGGGCGAGGCGGCATGGGGCCGCCCCGTCGTATCCGACCGCAGAAGATGAAGCGCCATGACAGGATCGCCGGAAGCTGATCGCGCCTGAACGCAGCTTCCCGCCGTCTTGTCCGTGGCGCTTTGTCGTTTGCGCCAACTGGAAAGACAGACATGTTCGAAATCCATCGTGAAGAACTCGACTGGGCCGGCCGCAAGCTCGTGCTCGAAACCGGCAAGGTCGCCCGTCAGGCCGACGGCGCGGTCATGGCCACCTGGGGCGACACGACCGTGCTCGCGACCGTGGTCGGCGCGAAATCCGCCAAGCCCGGCCAGGACTTCTTCCCGCTCACCGTCGACTATCAGGAAAAGGCCTTCGCCGCGGGCCGCATTCCCGGCGGCTATTTCAAGCGCGAGGGTCGCCCCTCCGAGCGCGAGACGCTGATTTCCCGCCTCATCGACCGGCCGATCCGCCCGCTGTTCCCGGAAGGCTACCGCAACGAGACGCAGGTCATCGTCACGGTTCTCAGCCATGATCTCGAGAACGATCCCGACGTCCTGTCGATCGTCGCGGTGTCTGCGGCGCTCACCCTGTCGGGCATCCCGTTCATGGGCCCGGTTGGCGGCGCGCGCGTCGGCTACATCAACGGCGCTCTCAAGCTGAACCCGACGATCGAGGAGATGAAGTCCTCCGATCTCGACCTCGTCGTCGCCGGCACGGCCGACGCCGTGCTGATGGTCGAATCCGAGGCGAAGGAGCTCTCGGAAGAGACGATGCTCGAGGCCGTCATGACCGGCCATCGCGGCTTCCAGCCGGTGATCGAGGCGATCATCCGTCTCGCCGAGCGCGCCGCCAAGGATCCGCGCGACTTCGTGCAGAGCGATCGCTCCGCCGTCGAAAAGGCCGTGTCCGACATCGCCGAGGCGGAGCTGCGCTCGGCCTACAAGATCACCGCCAAGCAGGAGCGCTACAAGGCCGTCGACGCCGTGAAGGCGAAGGTGACCGCCGCGCTGTTTCCCGAAGGCCAGGAGCCGACCTTCTCGAAGGAGCACGTCGGCGAAGCCTTCAAGGAATTGCAGGCCAAGGTCGTGCGCTGGAACATCCTCGACACGGGCGTCCGCATCGACGGCCGCGACGTGAAGACGGTGCGCCCGATCATCGCGGAAGCCGGCGTCCTGCCGCGCACCCACGGCTCGGCGCTGTTCACGCGCGGCGAAACGCAGGCGCTGGTCGTCGCCACGCTCGGCACGGGCGAAGACGAGCAGTATGTCGACAGCCTGGAAGGCACCTACAAGGAGCGCTTCCTGCTGCACTACAACTTCCCGCCCTATTCGGTCGGCGAGACGGGCCGCGTGGGTTCGCCCAAGCGCCGCGAGATCGGCCACGGCAAGCTCGCCTGGCGCGCGATCCGTCCGATGCTGCCGGCTGCCGCGGAATTCCCTTACACGATCCGCCTCGTCTCGGAGATCACCGAGTCGAACGGCTCCTCGTCGATGGCGACCGTCTGCGGCTCGTCGCTCGCGCTGATGGACGCCGGCGTGCCGCTGAAGCGTCCGACCGCGGGCATCGCCATGGGTCTCATTCTCGAGGGTGAGCGCTTTGCGGTTCTCTCCGACATTCTCGGCGATGAGGATCACCTCGGCGACATGGATTTCAAGGTGGCGGGCACCGACAACGGCGTCACCTCGCTGCAGATGGACATCAAGATCGCCGGCATCACGGAAGAGATCATGAAGGTCGCGCTCGGCCAGGCGCGCGACGGCCGCCTGCACATTCTCGGCGAGATGTCGAAGGCGCTGACCGGCGCGCGCAGCGAACTCGGCGAATTCGCCCCGCGCATCGAGACCATGAAGATCCCGACCGACAAGATCCGCGAAGTGATCGGCACCGGCGGCAAGGTGATCCGCGAGATCGTCGAGAAGACCGGCGCCAAGATCAACATCGAGGACGACGGCACGGTGAAGATCGCCTCCTCGGACGGCAATTCGATCAAGGCGGCGATCAACTGGATCAAGTCGATCGCCTCAGACCCGGAAATCGGCCAGATCTACGAGGGCACGGTCGTCAAGACCGTCGACTTCGGCGCCTTCGTCAACTTCTTCGGCTCCAAGGACGGCCTCGTCCACATCTCGCAGCTCGCGCTGGGCCGCGTCGCCAAGACGACGGATGTCGTCAAGGAAGGCGACAAGGTGAAGGTGAAGCTGCTCGGCTTCGATGATCGCGGCAAGGTGCGCCTGTCGATGCGCGTCGTGGACCAGCAGACCGGCGAAGACCTCGAGGCCAAGCAGAAGGCCGAGCGCGACGCGCAGAAGGCCGCGGAAGCCGGCGAGTAATCGCCGCTTTCACTGCGGAAACAGAAAACCCGCCGGGGCGACCCGGCGGGTTTTTTTATGTTTCCAGCAGGACGCCTTCGGCGCGGGCGGCGGCAGCGAGACGCGAGTCCAGCGTGGCGAGTCGCGCTCGCTCGCTCAGGGCGAGCGCGAGATAGGATGCGTCGTAGAAACTGAGCGCGTGGCGACGCGCGAGGCCCACAACTGCAACCTCGTCCGTCATTTGCCGTAAGACGATCGGCAAATCACGAATCTGCCGCAAGGCTTCGTCGACTGCCGCAGCCGTGAGAGTTTTCCGGCGCTCCTTCTTCAGAGCAGTCGCGCGAATTTCGTACCAGAACAAATATGGCGCGATCGTCTCCGCCTCCGTCATTTGCTCCACGAATTCAGGCGGCGGCCGCTCATCCGGAAAATACAATGCGGCAACAGCCGATGCGTCCACGACGACTTTCATCTGTCGCGGTCTTCCCGAATGTCCGCAACGATATCTTCAATCGTGATCCCGGCCTTCAAGGATTTGCGAAACTCTTCAGCCGCCGCCAGCGCCGCCTTCATTCGCGCGCGCCGATCGTCCTGCTCCGGCTCGATCCGCGCGATCGGCTTGCCGTGGCGCGTCACGACGATCGTCTCGCCCTGCTCGACCTCGTCGAGAAGGCTCAGGAACTTGGCTTTCGCTTCGCTGGCCTGGACTGTCTTCATCCGGCCAGAATAGACTGGTCAAAGTGACTGGTCAATTCGTCCCGCGCCTCAAAGCATGCTCGGCAGGACGCGATCCGGCGGGCGATGTCCATCCATGAATGTCTTGACGTTGACGATGACCTTCTCGCCCATGTCGATGCGGCCCTCGATCGTCGCCGAGCCCATGTGCGGCAGCAGCGTGACCTTGCCGGACTTGGCGAGCTTGACGAGCTTGGGCGAGACGGCCGGCTCGTGCTCGAACACGTCGAGGCCCGCGCCTGCGAGTTCGCCGGCCTCCAGCATGCGGATCAGCGCGTTCTCGTCGATGATCTCGCCGCGCGCCGTGTTCACGACGATGGCGTGCCCCCTGAGATACTTCAGGCGACGCGCCGAAAGAAGATGGTAGGTCGCCGGCGTGTGCGGGCAATGGACGGAGACGATGTCCATGCGCGCTAGCATCTGGTCGAGCGATTCCCAATAGGTCGCGCCGAGCTTGGCCTCGGTCGCCAGCGCCACCCGGCGGCGGTTGTGGTAGTGGACCTCGAGGCCGAAGGCGGCGGCGCGCAGCGCGACCGCCTGGCCGATGCGGCCCATGCCGACGATGCCGAGCTTCTTGCCGGTGATGCGGTGGCCGAGCATCCAGGTCGGCGACCAGCCGGCCCATTCGCCCGAGGGGATGGTCTGGGCGCCTTCGACGATGCGGCGCGCGACCGCCATGATCAGCGCCATCGTCATGTCGGCGGTGTCGTCGGTCAGCACGCCCGGCGTATTCGTGACGGTGATGCCGCGCCGCAAGGCCGAGGTGACGTCGATATTGTCGACGCCGTTGCCGAAATTGGCGATCAGCTTCATCTGGTCGCCGGCCTGCGCGACCAGACCGGCGTCGATCCGGTCGGTCACCGTCGGCACGAGCACGTCGGCCATCCGCATGGCCTCGGCCAGCTGGGCATGCGACATGGGCGCGTCGGTCGCATTCAGGCGGACATCGAACAATTCGCGCATGCGCGCCTCGACGACCTCGGGCAGCTTGCGCGTCACGACAACCAGCGGCTTCTTCTGCGGCATTCCCTGTCCGTCCCTGCCCGTGCGGCTGACCGATCCCATCGGCTGGCGGCATGAGGCCGCCATAATTCACCGCTCCTTAACGACGTTTGGACGACAACGTCTCAAAGAGCGCGCAACGGCGGTTCGACGCTTCCTAGCAGATGGCTGGACAAAGAGACAAGAACGCCGACGCCGCGCACGGACCGGAGTTGCGATATGGCCTGCACCGCAGAATGCGCCTCGAGCGGCGCTCGCCTCCACCGACGCGCAGGCGTCATTCTCATGCTGCTGGGCTTGCTTTGGGGATCGACGGCCCAGGCCGCGCAGCAGACCGGGACCGTCACCGGCTTGCCGGTTCCGCGCTTCGTCAGCCTGAAGTCCGACCGCGTCAATCTGCGCGAGGGGCCGTCCAAGGATCACCGCACGCTCTGGATTTTCCAGCGCGCGGGCCTGCCGGTCGAGATCACCGCCGAATTCGACATCTGGCGCCGCATCCGGGATTCCGACGGCTCTGAGGGCTGGGTGCTCCATTCCCTCTTGTCCGGACGGCGCACGGGCATCGTCGCCCCGTGGAAAAAGGGGGCCGACTTTCCGCTCCGGCGCAGCGCCGACGCCGGCGCCGAGGTCGCGGCCCGGCTGCAATCCGGCGTGATCGGCAGCCTCAAGGCCTGCAACGGCAGGTGGTGCCGGCTTGCCGGCGAGGGTTTCGACGGCTGGCTGGAGCAGGAAAACCTCTGGGGCGCCTACCCCGGCGAAACCGTCCAGTAGATCGGCGGCCGCGGTCCGGGACGCCGGACCGCATATTGGCCGCAAGTTGCAGGTCGCTTCCGCGAACTGTGACGGCAGCGGCTTTCGAGCCCCGAACTCGTGTGTTAGAAGCCGGTCGGATCGGACGGCCGGGCGCGCCCGGGAGCCAAGAGGACGGCGGACACACATGGGCGAACGGCGCTCCAGCTACGGTTACGAGGACCTGCTCGCCTGCGGCCGCGAGGAATTGTTCGGGCCGGGCAACGCCCAACTGCCGCTGCCGCCGATGCTGATGTTCGACCGCATCACCGAAATCTTCGAGACCGGCGGCGAGCACGGCAAGGGCTATGCGCGCGCCGAATTCGACATCAAGCCGAGCCTGTGGTTCTTCGATTGTCACTTCAAGGGCAACCCGGTCATGCCCGGCTGCCTCGGCGTCGACGCCATGTGGCAGCTCACCGGCTTCTATCTCGGATGGCTCGGCAATCCCGGCCGCGGCATGGCGCTCGGCGTCGGCGAGGTGAAATTCTCCGGCCAGGTGCGCCCGACCGTGAAGACGGTCAGCTACGGCATCGATTTCAAGCGCATCTTCAAGGGCAAGCTCGTTCTCGGCATCGCCGACGGATGGGTGGCTGCGGATGGCGAGCGCATCTACGAGGCGAAGGACCTGCGGGTGGGCCTCGCCAAGGCGGAAGCGCCGGCCGCCTGACAGGCTCAGTCGTCAAACGTCCGCGGCGCGAACCGCGGGCCCAGGGGAGAAAATCATGAGACGCGTCGTCGTCACCGGCATGGGCATCGTATCCTCGATCGGCAACAACGCCCAGGAAGTGCTGACCTCGCTGCGCGAGGCGCGTTCCGGCGTCGTCTTCGCCGAAGAATACGCCAGGCTCGGCTTCCGCTCCCAGGTGCACGGCGCGCCGACGTGCAAGGCCGAGGAGATCGTCGACCGCCGCGCCATGCGCTTCCACGGCGGCGGCACCGCCTGGGCGCATGTGGCGATGGAACAGGCGATTGCCGATTCCGGCCTCGAGGCCGGCGATATTTCCAACGAGCGCACCGGCCTGATCGTCGGTTCGGGCGGCCCCTCCACGCGCTCCCAGGTCGAAGCCGCGGACACGACGCGGTCCAAGGGTCCCAAGCGCGTCGGTCCCTTCGTCGTGCCCAAGGCGATGTGCTCGACGGCGTCGGCGACGCTCTCCACCTGGTTCAAGATTCGCGGCACGAGCTATTCGATCTCCTCGGCCTGCTCGACATCGAGCCATTGCATCGGCAATGCCGCCGAACTGATCCAGTGGGGCAAGCAGGACGTCGTGTTCGCGGGCGGCTGCGAGGAACTCGACTGGACGCTGTCCGTTCTGTTCGACGCCATGGGCGCCATGTCGTCGTCCTACAACGATCGCCCGGCCGTCGCCTCGCGCGCCTATGACGTCAACCGCGACGGCTTCGTCATCGCGGGCGGGGCCGGCATCGTCGTGCTGGAGGAATACGAACGCGCCAAGGCGCGCGGCGCGAAGGTCTACGCCGAGCTCACCGGCTACGGCGCTTCGTCCGACGGCGTCGACATGGTCGCGCCTTCCGGCGAAGGCGCGATCCGCTGCATGCGCAAGGCGCTCGCGACGGTGAAGACGCCGATCGACTACATCAATCCGCACGCGACCTCGACGCCGGTCGGCGACGTCAAGGAAATCGAGGCCATCCGCGAGGTGTTCGGGGTCGGCGACAAGTGCCCGCCGATCTCGGCGACCAAGTCGCTCACCGGCCATTCGCAGGGCGCGACCGGCGTGCACGAGGCGATCTATTCGCTGCTCATGCTCAACAACGATTTCATCTGCGAGAGCGCGAATATCGAGGACCTCGATCCGGCCTTCGCGGACATGCCGATCCTGCGCAAGCGCCGAGACAATGCGAAGCTCTCGACCGTGCTGTCGAACTCGTTCGGCTTCGGCGGAACGAACGCCTCCCTCGTGTTCAGTCGCATCGATGCTTGAGCGGAGCCCCGACATGAACGCGCAAGCAACAACCGGCCTGATGCGCGGCCGCCGCGGCCTCATCATGGGCGTCGCCAATTCGCACTCCATCGCCTGGGGCATCGCGCAGGCGCTCGCCGCGCACGGCGCCGAACTCTGCTTCACCTACCAGGGCGACGCGCTCGGCAAGCGCGTCGCGCCGCTGGCGAAACAGGCGGGCTCCGATTTCCTCCTGCCGTGCGACGTCGAGGATCTCGCTTCCGTCGACGCTGTCTTCGCGGCGATGAAAGAGCGCTGGGGAACGATCGACTTCATCGTTCACGCCATCGGCTTCTCGGACAAGCGCGAATTGAAAGGCCGCTACGCCGACACGACGCGCGAGAATTTTTCGCGCACGATGGTGATCTCCTGCTTTTCCTTCACGGAAGTCGCCAAACGCGCCGCAGAACTGATGCCGAACGGCGGATCGATGATCACGCTGACTTACGGCGGCTCGACGCGCGTCATGCCGAACTACAATGTGATGGGCGTCGCCAAGGCGGCGCTCGAAGCATCGGTGCGTTATCTCGCCGCCGATTTTGGACCGCAGGGCATTCGCGTCAACGCGCTGTCGCCCGGGCCGGTGCGCACGCTCGCGGGCGCCGGCATTTCCGATGCGCGCTTCATGTATTCGTTCCAGCGCGCGCATTCTCCGTTGCGCAGGTCCGTGTCGATCGAGGACATCGGCGGCTCGGCGCTCTATTTCCTCTCGGACCTTTCGGGCGGCGTGACCGGTGAAATCCATCACATCGACGCGGGCTACAGCATCATCTCGATGCCGCGCCCCGAGGACATGAAAGCCGCGATCAACGGCGAGGACGACGGCGCGTAAGGCGGGGCGAGGACCGGGTGCCGAGTTTCGCGAAGCGCACGCTGGTCGAAGCGTCGTCGGCACGCGACACGACGCCGCAGCGGCGCGTCTTGCGGCGCCGTCGGCGGACACATTGCAAAAGCTTAATTTGTACGCGCGGCCGTTGCGCGTCTTACTGCGCCCACTGACCCGGGAGCGCGCGGCGAGAAATGGACGCCGGTTTTCGCGGAACGCGCGCTCTACGCTTTGAAACCGATCGGCCTTTCCGCCTTTGAACGATTCCGCTCAAAGGCAGGCTGATCCCGGCGCAGGAGAGGCCCGATGAAACTGATCAAGCCAACCGCAATCGCGCTCTTCGCGGCGCTCGGCCTCGCCGGCGCCATTGCCGTCGCCGACGCGCAGCCCCAGTCGTCGAACCCGCCCGGCGCCGCGGAGCCGGGTCCGCGCGGACCGGGGATGGGCCCGGGCGGAATGATGGGGCCCGGCGACGGCCCGGGCTGGCGCGGGGGCCGCATGGGCCCCGACGGCGAAATGGGGCGCGGCTGGCGCTATCGGAAATATTCCGAGGAGGACCGCGCCGCATTCCTCAATGCGAGGATCGCAGCGGTCCATGCCGGCCTCGGGCTGAACGCCGACCAGGAGAAGCTCTGGCCGCCGGTCGAGAGCGCCGTGCGCGACATGGTGAAGTCGATGAGCGACGCCAGGGACAAGGCGCGCGACGAGCGGCCGAAGGATCCGATCGAAGGCATGAAGCGGCGCGCCGAAATGCAGATTGCGCGCGGCGAGGCGACGAAGAAAGTGGCCGACGCGGCCGCGCCGCTTTATGCCGCCTTGACCACGGAGCAGAAGGAGCGCCTGCCGCGACTCATGCGGCCGGGCATGCGCGGCCATGTCGGCCGCTGGATGCGCGACCACGGCATGGGCTGGGGTTGGGGACGTCGAGACGAACGCTGACGCACTTCGTCTCTCAACGAAAGCGGGCGCCGCGGCGCCCGCTTTTTTTGTCGCCTACGCGAAGAATGCGCGCAATTGCGGCTTCATGATCTTGCCCGGCGCGTTACGCGGCAGGGGTTCGCTCGAGAAGGCGATGCGCACCGGCACCTTGAAGGCGGCGAGATGTTCGCCGACGAAGGCGCGCAGTTCGTCTTCGCCGGCGTCCATTCCGGCTTTCAGCGTCACGACGGCGGCAGGCTCCTCGCCAAGCGTGCGATGCGGCAGTCCGATGACGGCGGCGTCCATGATGGCCGGATGGCGATAGAGAACCTCCTCGATCTCGATGCAGTAGATGTTCTCGCCGCCGCGGATGAGCATGTCCTTCTTGCGGTCGACGATATAGAGGAATCCTTCCTCGTCGATGCGCGCGAGATCGCCGGTCTTCAGCCAGTCGCCTTCGAAGGCGTTGGCCGTCGCCTCCGGCTTGTTCCAGTAGCCGCGTACGACATTGGGGCCGCGAACGAACAATTCGCCGGTCGTGTTGGGCGGCAAGGTCTGGTCCGCATCGCCGACGATCTTCATGTCGCACACCGGGATGCAGGGGCCCGCGCTCTCCGGCCGGTTGCGGTAATCCTCGGCGCTGTTCGTCGTGAAGGTCGATGTCGTTTCCGTCATGCCCCAGCCGATGCCCGGGGCGGATTTCGGAAAGACTTCGACGATGCGCCGCACGAGCTCGGTCGAGGCGGGCGCGCCGCCGTAGGACACCGTTTCGAGCGACGACAGGTCGTATTTCGGACGATCGGGATGTTCGATGATCTGCCAGGCGATGGTCGGCACGCCGCCGGCCGACGTGATGCGTTCGCGCTCGATCAGCTGCATCGCGCGCACGGGTTCGAAGCGGCGCATCATCACGATCTTGGCGCCGGCCGCGAGCGCGGGACAGAGGATGGCGTGCGCGCCGGTCGTGTGGAAGAAGGGGATGGCGAGCAGCAGCGCGCGAAGAATGTCGGGGTCAGGCGCCGGGATCGGCTCGCCGCGCCGCAGGAAGTTGCGCGCCGCCGCGAAATGGGCCGCCAGGATCGCGCAGGTCGAATTGCGATGCGTCTGGACCGCGCCCTTGGAATTTCCGGTCGTACCCGAGGTGTAGAAGATCGAGGCGTCGTCGTCGGGCTCGAGCGGGACGTCCGGAAGCGGCGCGTCCGCAAGCGCGGCCCAGTCGTTCGGCGCGCCGATCAGCGATTCGAAGGCGATGACGCCGGGCAGGGCGTGTTGCGCGCGCGTGACGACGATGCGCTCGATGGCGGGACATTCCGCGACATGCGCGGCGACCCGCGCATAGCGCTCCTCGTCCGCGATGACCACGCGCGCGCCGCAATCCTGCAGCCCGTAAAGCAATTCCTCGCCCGACCACCAGCCGTTGAGCGGCGTGGCGATGGCGCCTGTCAGCAGCGAGGCGAAGAAGGCCACCGGCCATTCGGGCAGATTGCGCATGATGATGGCGACGCGATCGCCCTTAGCGACCCCCTGCGCCTGCAACCAATGGGCGAGGGCAATCGAGGCGCGTGCGAAGGCCTCGAAGCTGACGCGCTCGTCTTCATGCACGAGGAAGATGCGGTCGCCGAAGGCGCGACCGGCGAGAAAGACGTCGCGCAGCGTCGGCGGGGCGTTCTTCCACACGCGCGTCTTGTGGCCGCGGATGACGACATCCGCCATCTCGAACGGCGCGCCCGGCGCCGTCAGCAATTCGTGCGCCAGCGCCAGCGAGACAGCGGGCCAGCCAGCTGGAAGCTCCTGCGTCATGGCAAACCTCAGATGGTCGCACCGCCGTCCACTACGAAATTCTGGCCGGTGACGAAAGCGCCCGCCTTGCCGGCGAGGAAGACCGCGCAGCCCGCGATCTCGTCCGGATCGCCGATGCGCTTCAGCGCGGCGCCCGAGGTCGAGCGCTTCAGCGTCTCGGGATCGTCCCACAGGGCCTTGGCGAAATCGGTCTTGATGAGGCCGGGCGCAATGCAGTTTACGCGCACGTTGTCGGGACCGTATTCGACCGCGAGATTGCGGGCGAGCTGCATGTCGGCGGCCTTGGAGATGCAATAGGCCCCGATGACCGGCGAACCGCGCAGGCCGCCGATGGACGAGACGATCATCACCGACCCGTCCTTGCGGGCGCGCATCTCGGGCACGACCATCGAGATCAGCCAGTTGTTGGCGATGATGTTGTTCTCGAGAATCTTGCGGAACGCGTCGTCGCTGATTTGCGCGAGCGGGCCGTAATAGGGATTGGCGGCGGCGTTGCAGACGAGAATGTGAATGTCGCCGAAAGCCTTCTTCGTTTCGTCGACGAGGCGCTGCAGTTCCTCCTTCGAGGAGATGTTTGCAGGGATCGCTATGGCGCGACCTTCGCCGTATTTCGCGTTGATCTCTTTCGCCACCTCGTTGCAGGGCGCTGCCTTGCGCGAGGAAATGACGACGCGGGCGCCATGCTCGGCCATGCGCTCGGCGATTGCCTTTCCAATGCCGCGCGAAGAACCGGTGATGATGGCGGTCTTGCCGGAGAGGTCGAAGAGTTCCATGCGGCGATTCCTTTGTGCCATTTGATTGTTGTGGCGGCTTTACCCCCTCCCTTTCCCTCCCCCGCTTCGCGGGAGAGGGGACGGCAGGCGCTCGTGATCGCGCCGATGAGCAAAGCCACGAGTCTGTCCCCTCTCCCGCTTTAGCGGGGGAGGGCTAGGGAGGGGGTCTTTACGCCCCCGCCCTCTGCGCGAAATGCCAGGCCATATTGCCGAGCGGTTCGGTGCGCGAGCCGGCTTCCATGGCGCGCGCGCTGGCCGCCGTTCCGTCGCGCACGCGTCCCGCGATGCCCTGGGTGATGCAGGCCAGCCGGAACATGTTGTAGGCGAAATACCAGTTCAGCTCCGGCAGGCCGGCGCGATTGGTGATCCTGCAATAGAGCGCGACCGCTTCGTCCATCGAGGGAATGCCCATCGATTTCAGATCCAGGCCAGACAGGCCGCTGCGTCCTTCGGGCGGCATGACCCAATGCGAGAGGAAGTAGGTGAAGTCGGCCAAGGGATCGCCAAGCGTCGACAATTCCCAGTCGAGCACGGCGGCGACGCGCGGCTGGCTCGCGTGGAAGATCATGTTGTCGATGCGATAGTCGCCATGCACGACCGACACGCGCTCCTGCGTCGGCACGGTGCGCGGGAGCCATTCGATCAGCTTTTCGACAACGTCGATGCGGCGCGTCTCGGAGGCCTTGTACTGCTTGGTCCAGCGGTCGATCTGGCGCGAGAAATAGTTTCCCGGCTTGCCGAAGTCCGACAGGCCGATCGCATCGGGGCTGTAATTGTGCAGGCGCGCGAGCGTGGAAATTTCCGCTTCGTAGATCGCGCGGCGTTCTTCCGGCGACGCCTGCGGCAGCGTGCCGTTCCAGAAGATGCGGCCTTCCACATTGTCCATGATGTAGAAGAAGGAGCCCAGCACGTCATTGTCGACGCACAGCGCCCAGGGCTTGGCCACCGGAAAGCCCTGCGGATGCAGCGCCGAGATGACCTTGAACTCGCGATCGACCGCATGCGCCGACGGCAGGAGCTTGCCGAGCGGCTTGCGGCGCATGACGTAGGAATGGCCGGGCGTGTCGAGCCGGAAGCTCGGGTTCGATTGCCCGCCCTTGAACTGGGAAACGGTCAGCGGCCCCGCAAAGCCGCTGACGTTCGCCTTCATCCACTCGGCCAGACGCGCCTCGTCGAAACGATGGCGCTCCTCGACCGGTTTTGTTCCACCGAAGACGTCGTCGGTGGACGCCGTCGCCGCGGACATCAGGCCTTGACCTCGCGGTTGGTGTATTTGCGCATTTCCATCTGCGCGATCTGGCGATTGTGCACTTCGTCCGGGCCGTCGGCAATGCGCAGCGAACGGATGCCGGCGTAAGCCTTGGCGAGACCGAAATCGGTCGTCACGCCGCCGCCGCCGTGCGCCTGGATCGCGTCGTCGATGATCTTGAGCGCGATGCGCGGTCCCGCGACCTTGATCATCGCGATCTCGAGCTTGGCGTGCTTGTTGCCGACCTTGTCCATCATGTCGGCGGCCTTCAGCGTCAGCAGGCGCGTCATCTCGATGTCGGTGCGCGCCTCGGCGATGCGCTGCTCCCACACGGACTGCTCGGACACTTTCTTGCCGAAGGCGACGCGGCTCTGCAGGCGCTTGACCATCTTTTCCAGCGCGGCCTCGGCGACGCCGATCGTGCGCATGCAATGATGGATGCGGCCGGGGCCGAGGCGCCCTTGCGCGATCTCGAAGCCGCGGCCCTCGCCGAGGATGAGGTTCTCGGCCGGCACGCGCACGTTGTCGAAGATGACTTCGGCATGGCCATGCGGGGCGTCGTCGAATCCGAAGACGGGAAGCATGCGCACGATCTTCACGCCGGGGGTGTCGAGCGGCACGAGGATCTGCGACTGCTGCTCATGGCGCGGCTTGGACGTGTCCGTCTTGCCCATGAGAATGCCGATCTTGCAGCGCGGGTCGCCGGCGCCGGACGACCACCACTTGCGGCCGTTGATGACGTAATGATCGCCGTCGCGCTTGATCGAGGTCTCGATGTTGGTGGCGTCGGAGGAGGCGACCGCCGGCTCGGTCATGAAGAAGACGGAGCGGATTTCGCCGGCCATCAGCGGACGCAGCCATGTGTCCTTTTGCTTCTTGGTGCCGTAGCGATGCAGCACTTCCATGTTGCCGGTGTCGGGCGCCGAGCAGTTGAACACTTCGGAGCCGAACAGCACCTTGCCCATCTGCTCCGAGCACATGGCGTATTCGAGATTGGTGAGGCCCGCGCCCTGATATTCTTCGGTGTCATGTTCGGCGTTCGGGGCAAGGAACAGGTTCCACAGGCCCTCGGCCTTGGCCTTGGCCTTCAGCTCCTCCAGCACCGGCACGACCTGCCAGCGATTGGCGCCGAAGCCTTCCATCTGCGAATCGTAGACGGGAACGGCGGGGTAGACGTGCTTGTTCATGAAAGCGATGACACGATCGCGCCATTCGGTCTCGCGTGCGGTGAGGGAAAAATCCACGGGCTTCCTCTTTCGGTTGGTTTGTCGACGGGTCAGGGGCGCGTGTGCAGCGCAGCATATTGTCGGACAAAAAGGTAGCAGGATCGTCCGGCCGAGAGAAGCCCCTTCGTCAGGCCTCTTGTTCCGGCGGAGGCGGAGCGCGCAACAGAAAGTATGACACGCCTGCCAGGAGCGAGATCGCGGGCAACAAGGTATCGACGGCGGCGACGGGATCGCCGAAGGCGGCCGCGCCGATGGCGGAGCCGACGAAGCCGCCGCCCATCTGCATGAAGCCGATCAGCGACGAGGCCGCGCCGGCGATGCGCGGGAAATGCGACAGCGCCGAGGTCATCGTGCCCGGCGTGACGAAAGGCAGGCCGAAGACCCAGATGGCGCCGGGAACCGCGAAGGCGGCGACGCTGGGCGCGGAGAACAGCCTCACTGCGGCAAAACCGGCGCCCGCCGCCACGATGATGACGATGCCTACGGGAACGAGTTCGCGCGCGTTGACGCGGCGCAGCAGACGTCCGACCAGGAGGTTGCCGACGAGAAGCGCCGCCGTCTGCGCAAGCATGACCAGCGCATATTGCAGCGGCGTCAGCCCCACCCGGTCGATCAGCACGAAGGGCATGAGGGACGGCAGCGTGTAGACGCCGCCGAGGACCAGCGCCATCAGCGTCGCCGGCGCCATGAAGCGACGATCCTTCAGCAGCGCGGCGTAATTTCCGGCGATGCGGAAGGGGTGCGCATGGGCGCGGTCGCGCGCGCTGTTGGTCTCGGGCAGGAAAATCCAGACCATGACGACAACGACGATCGCATAGGCGAACATCAGCATGAAGATCGAGCGCCAGTGCGTCACCGTCAGCAGCATGCCGCCGATGGCGGGCGAGAGCGCAGGCACGAGGGCGACGAACAGGCCGATGCGGTTCATGATGCGCGCCGAGGTCTGCCCGACGAAAAGATCGCGCACGAGCGCGCGCGACGTCGCGACGCCGGCTGCGGCCCCGACGCCCTGCAGGGCGCGGCCGATCTGCAGGATTTCGATCGTCGGCGCCAAGAGATCGACGATGCTGCCGGCGAAATAGACGAGGAAGAAGGCGAGCGCGACCGGCCTGCGCCCATAGGCGTCGGACAGCGGCCCGCACAGCAGTTGCGCCAGGCAGAAGCCGAGAAAATAGACCGTGAGGCTGAGCTTGACGGCCGCCGGCGTCGTGCCGAAGGCCGCCACCAGCGTCGGCAGGGCAGGCGTGTAGAGGGACAGACTGAGCGGACCGATCGCGATCATGATCGCGCTGACGACAGACGCGCGATGCTCGTCGAGATCGGTCCAGCGCGGTTGGCGCCCTTCGCTCAATCTTGGCTCACTTCTTCTGGAAGAGCGTGCGTTGCAGCTTGGCCATGCCGCCGATCCAGCGCGAATAATCCTCGGTCTTCTTGCGCATGTAGCCGAGCACCTGCGGATGCGGCAGGATTTCGAATTTTTCCTCGTCCATCGCCTGAACTACATAATCCGCGACCTGCGCCGGCGTCAGAACGCCGTCGACATTCTGCGAGCCTTCGCCGGCGCGGCGCAACAGGGGCGTGTCGACCGCCTGCGGGCACAGGACCGAGACGCGGATGCCCTGGTCGCGATGGGTGATGGCCAGAATCTCGGCAAAGCCCACGGCCGCGTGCTTGGTGACGCCGTAGCAGGCGTTGCCGATCTGGTTGAGCAGGCCGGCCGCCGACGCGGTGTTGACGAAATAGCCTTCGCCGCGCGGGATCATGTAGGGCAGGCAGGCGCGCGCCGCGTAGACATGCGCCATGACGTTCACGTCCCAGCCGCGCTGCCACTGGTCGTTCGGTTGCGACGTGGCGTCGTCCTGACGGCCGCCGAAATCGCCGATGCCGGCATTGGAGACGAAGATCGAGATCGGACCGATCGTCTTCTCGACCTCGTCGACGATGCGCTTGACCTGATCTTCCTTTGACACGTCGCATTCATAGGCCACGCCGCCGATCGCTTCGGCGGTGGCCTTGGCGCCCGCGCCATTGCGGTCGAGCACGACGACCTTCTTGGCGCCCTCCGCCGCAAACCGCTCGCACAGGCCTTTGCCGATGCCATCTGCGCCGCCAGTGACGACTGCGATCCTGCCTCTGATCTTCATTTTTTCCTCCCGGCCGCCCCGGCGGCTGAACTCGCGACGCGCGCCGGAATGTTCGGCGCCCTCGACCTCGGCGCTCTTTGTAGCCATCATTGTAGGACGATTTCAAATCGGCAGGGGAGGCGCGGGTGAGCGGGCAGGCAAAAGTGGACGTCGCAATCGAAACAAGGAACGGCGGCAAGGTCGCGCGCGTCGCGGTCGACAATTCAGCCAAACTCAATGCGCTGTCGTCGCCCGTCATGGCGGCATTCGTCGCCGCGGTGGAGAAATGTGGCGCCGATCCGGACGTGCGCGCGGTCGTCATCACCGGTGCGGGCGACCGCGCCTTCGTTGGCGGCGCAGATATTTCCGAAATGTCCGGACTGGATGCAGCAAGCGCGCGAAGGTTCATTACACGCGTGCATGGCTGCTGCGCGGCGGTGCGACGCTGCCCCGTACCGGTGATCGCGCGCGTCAACGGCCATTGCTACGGCGCGGGGATGGAACTGGCGGCGGCCTGCGACATGCGCGTGTCGGCGCAGAGCGCGCGCTACGGCATGCCGGAGGTGAGGCTCGGCATTCCCTCGGTGGTCGAAGCGGCGGTTCTGCCGCAGCTGGTGGGCTGGGGCCGCACGCGCGAACTGCTGCTGCTGGGCGATACCTATTCGGCTGGGGAATGCGCGGATTGGGGATTCCTGGAGCGCGTCGTCGCCGACGATGCGCTCGACGCGGAGGTCGGCAAGGTTCTGGATTCCATCATCGCCTGCGGGCCGAACGCGATCCGCCTGCAGAAGGAACTCATCACGCGGTGGGAGACGCTGCCGCTGCCGCAGGCCATCGCCACGGGCATCGACACGTTTGCGCGCGCGTATGAAAGCGACGAGCCGGGGAAGATGATGGATCGCTTTCTGAAGGCGCAGGCGGCGCGCAAGAACAGGAAGGCGCGATGAGCGAAGCGCCGTACGGACCGAAAACCGTCACGCATCGCGCGTCGCCCATGCGCGGGCGCGACAGGGGCGAGAGTCATCGCGTGGCGAGCCCGCTCGAGCTTCTGTTCGACCTCACCTTCGTGATCGGCTTCGGCAACGCCTCGGCGCAATTGGCCCACCAATTGGCGGAAGGGCACTATGCGCCGGGCCTTCTCGGCTTCACGATCGCGATCGCCTCGGTATGCTGGGCCTGGATCAATTATTCGTGGTTCTCCTCCGCCTACGACACGGACGACTGGATATTTCGCCTCGCCACCATGGTGCAGATGGTCGGCGTGATCGTGCTATCGCTCGGCATACCCAAGCTGTTTTCATCGCTCGCGCAAGGCGGCGGCGTCGACAATCAGGTCATGACGCTCGGCTATGTCATCATGCGCCTCGCCATGGTGTTCCTGTGGTTGCGCGCCGCCGCGCACGACAGGACGCATCGGCGGTCCTGCCTGACCTACGCAACCATCATATTTCTCGCACAGATCGGATGGAGCGCGCTGGCGATCGCCGGCCCGGGCGTCGGCCTGCATGTCGCCTTCGCATTGCTGCTGGCGCTCGTCGAAATCAGCGGACCGTCGCTCGCCGAACGGAAGGACGGCGGCACGCCCTGGCATGCGCATCACATGTCGGAACGGCACGGACTGTTGACGATCATCGCGCTCGGCGAGGGCGTCGTCGGCACGGTCGCATCGGTTTCGGCAATGGTCGAGACGCGAGGCTGGAGCGCAGATGCGATCCTGATCTGCGCCGCGGGCGTCGGCCTGACCTTCGGCATGTGGTGGACCTATTTCGTGGTTTCCTTCGCGGACGTGCTGCGCCTGCATCGGCGGCGCGCCTTCGTGTGGGGATACGGACACATCGTCATCTTCGCCGCCATCGCCGCGACGGGCGCGGGCCTGCATGTCGCGGCCTATGTTATTCAGGGCAAGGCGCATATCGGCGCGACATCAGCGACTTTGTCGGTCGCCATACCGGTCGCCGTCTACCTGCTGATGGTCTACGCGCTCTACGCATACATGCTGCGCGCGCGGGACGCCGTCCATGTGACATTGCTTGCGCTCACCGCGCTGGTTCTCGGCGCAGCGGTCGCCATGTCGGCTTCCGGTTTCAGCCTCACCCATTGCCTGATGGCCCTGACGCTTGCGCCGATCGTCACGGTCGTCGGCTACGAAACGGTCGGGCACCGGCATGCGGCGTCCGCGCTCGCGCGCGAGACAGAAAGCCCTGCCTCCTGAAACTCACACGTCCAGATTGGCAACACTCAGCGCATTGTCCTGAATGAATTCACGGCGCGGTTCGACGACATCGCCCATCAGCTTGACGAAAATGTCGTCGGCCTCGTCGCCCTCGCGCACCTTCACTTGCAGGAGCGAGCGCGCATCGCGGTCGAGCGTCGTTTCCCACAATTGCTCGGCGTTCATCTCGCCGAGACCTTTGTAGCGCTGGATCGCGAGGCCCTTGCGGCCTTGGGCGCTCATCGCGTCGTAGAGCGCGATCGGGCCATCGAGCTGGTTCTCGTCCGCGCGGCGGATCAGCTTCGCCGGCGCGGCGAAAATGTCGCGCAGCGGCGCGGACTTTTCATCCAGCTTGCGCGCCTCGCTTGACGACAGAAGCGCCGCGTCCAGCGTCACCGCCTGCGCGACGCCGCGCAGCGTGCGGCGGAAGACATAGCCGCCGTCTTCGGCGGAACCGGTCCAGCCCCGCTCCGTTTCGTCGGCATTGCGGTCGAGGCGCCCGGCGACTTCGCGCGCCAGCGCAGCGGCCGCCGCTTCGTCCGCGGGAACCGGCTTCAACGCGCCGGCGACAGCGGCGGTCTCGACCACCTTGCGGTCGTAGCGCGAATGCAGACCCATGAGGATCTGGCGGAACGCGCGGGCGTCTTCCAATGCGGCGCGAAGATCGGCGCTTGCGCGCTCCTCGCCACTGGCGAGACGCAGGACGGCGCCGTCGAGCAGGCTGTCGATCAGGTAATCCTCGAGCGCGCGCTCGTCCTTAAGATATTGCGAGGACTTGCCCTTCGCCACTTTGTAGAGCGGCGCCTGGGCGATGTAGAGATGGCCACGCTCGATGATCTCCGGCATCTGGCGGTAGAAGAACGTCAGGATCAGCGTGCGGATATGCGCGCCGTCGACGTCCGCATCGGTCATGATGATGATCTTGTGATAGCGCAGCTTGTCGGGATTGAACTCGTCGCGGCCGATGCCGGTGCCCAGCGCGGTGATGAGCGTGCCGATCTGCTCGGAACCGAGCATCTTGTCGAAGCGGGCCCGCTCGACGTTGAGAATCTTGCCGCGCAACGGCAGCACCGCCTGGAACTCGCGGTTGCGGCCCTGCTTGGCCGTGCCGCCCGCCGAATCGCCCTCGACGATGAAGATTTCGGCCTTGGCAGGGTCGCGTTCCTGGCAATCGGCGAGCTTGCCGGGTAGATTGGCGACGTCGAGCGCGCCCTTGCGCCGCGTCAGTTCGCGCGCCTTGCGGGCGGCTTCGCGCGCGGCGGCGGCTTCCACTACCTTGCCGACGACGGTCTTTGCTTCCTGCGGATGCTCTTCCAGCCACTGGCCGAGCGTCTCGTTGACGATGCCTTCGACCACCGGGCGCACTTCGGATGAGACGAGCTTGTCCTTGGTCTGCGACGAGAATTTCGGGTCAGGGACTTTCACCGACACGACGCAGGTCAGGCCCTCGCGGCAATCGTCTCCGGTGAGATCGACCTTTTCGCGCTTGGTGAGGCCCGACGAATCGGCGTAGCCGGTCACTTGCCGGGTCAGCGCGGCGCGGAAACCGGCGAGATGCGTGCCGCCGTCGCGCTGCGGGATGTTGTTGGTGAAAACCAGAACGTTCTCGTGATAGCTGTCGTTCCACCACAGAGCGCATTCGAGCGTGATGCCGTCGCGCTCGCCTCTCATCATGATGGGCGTGTCGATCAGCGGCTGCTTGGCGCGGTCGAGATAACGCACGAAGGCTTCGAGCCCGCCCTCGTAATGCAATTCCTCGCGCTTCACCTCGGCATGACGGGCGTCGGTGAGGACGATGCGCACGCCGGAATTGAGAAAGGCGAGTTCGCGCAGGCGGTGTTCGATGGTCGGATAATCGAATTCCACCATCGTGAAGGTTTCGGGGCTCGGCAGGAAGGTGACCTGCGTGCCGCGCTTCGGCGCGCCGTCCACCTGAGGCGCGGCGCCGGTCTCCACCAGCGGCGAGACCGCGTCGCCATGCGCGAATTCGATGAAATGCGCCTTGCCGTCGCGCCAGATTTCCAGCTTCAACATGGTGGAGAGCGCGTTGACGACGGAGACGCCGACGCCGTGCAATCCGCCCGACACCTTATAGGCGTTCTGGTCGAATTTTCCGCCGGCGTGCAGCTGGGTCATGATAACCTCGGCCGCCGAAACGCCTTCTTCCGGATGAATGTCGGTCGGAATGCCGCGGCCGTTGTCGGAGACCGTGCACGAGCCGTCGGCGTTCAGCGTGACGGTGACGAGCGATGCATAACCGGCGAGCGTTTCGTCGATGGCGTTGTCGACGACCTCGTAGATCATGTGATGCAGGCCGGAGCCGTCGTCGGTGTCGCCGATATACATGCCCGGGCGCTTGCGCACGGCGTCGAGGCCGCGCAGCACCTTGATCGACTCGGCCCCGTATTCGTTTCCGTTCGGCCGGCCGTTTTCGAGATCGTTTTCGCTCATTTTTTCGCTTGGTCGGGGGCGCGTTCGAGGCCCCATGATTCGTCGCCCGACAGTCTATCTGAACGGCGGGAAAAATGCAGGAAAATCCTCGGCCTGACGCCCAAATTCGCCAGCGGAGCGCACCGCGAAAACGTGGAAGCCGGTTTTTGGCGAAACGCACGCTCTCCGCTCCGAAATCGACCGGCTTTCCGATCTAGCGGAGAGCTTCCTCCAACGCTTCCAGAAAGGCGCCGCCGTAACGGGCGAGCTTGCGCTGGCCGACGCCGTGGACGGCGAGCATATCCTCCAATGTCGTCGGACGGCGTTCGGCCATGTCGATGAGGGTCCGATCGGCGAAGATAACGAAAGCCGGCACGCCCTCCTCGCGGGCAAGCTCCAGCCGCTTGCGCTTGAGCGCGGCGAGCACGCCCTCGTCCGGCGCGCCGCCGGAAGCCGGCGCACGGCGCGCCTTGCGTTCGCGCGGCGTCAGCGGATCGCTGCGCAGGCGGATGGTTTGGCGGCCCTTCAGGATGTCCGCGCCCTTGTCGGTCAGGGCGAAACCGCCGTGTTCGTCGCTCGCGGTCGCCAAGGCGCCGGCGGCGAAG
>JBDHTL010000043.1:0-25252 GCA_039808645.1 Rhodoblastus sp.
CGTTGAGTTTGGTTTTCAGCGAAGAATCGACCATGCGCGAGCCGACCTTGACGACAAGGCCGCCGATGATGGCGGGATCGATCTTCACGTCGACGTCCACGGACTTGGCGCCGGCGACAGCGGCGAGTTGTTCGCGGAGCGCCTTCGTCTGGGCGTCGCTGAGCGGCGCCGCGGCCGTCACTTCGGCGCGCGTCACGCCGTTGGCGGCGTCTTCGAGCTTGCGGTAGCCCGCGATCATGTCGGAGATGGCGAACAGCCGGCGCTTGGCGGCGACGAGCTTGATGAAATTGGCGGCGACGCCGGAAATGCCGGCCTTGTCGAGAATGACCGAGAGCGCCTTGGTCTGGTCCTCGGCGGAGAAGACCGGGCTCTTCACCAGGCGCTGCAGGTCCGGGCTCTCGTCGATCAGCTTCTGGAAGGAGGAAAGGGCCGCGCCGACCGCGGCCGTGGCGCCGCCCTCGGCGGCCAGGGCATGCAGCGCGGAAGCGTAACGCCCCGCCATGCCGGATACGATCGTTTCCTCTTTGGCCAACGTTGAAGCCCTCGATTCGAAACGGGTTTGCGCCCATTTCGCGAACGGATCGAAACCGACTCGCGCCGGCTTCGGAATTTTCTCCCGGACGTGACGCGCGCTGTCGCGGCTTTCGCCGCAAAACCACGGAAATCCGGGCAGGTTGCTGGGACGGAGCGCGGCCGCGCGGACGCGAGGCTCCGAAGGCGCGCGTCACCTAACATACGGCTTTTTTGTGCGCAACCCTGAGTGAGCCTTGCGGGATAAGGCTTTGGGAGGGGGCGCCGCTTTTCCCGCCGCGACATGGAAACTCCGCCTGCTCGCGCCAGTTAAGCCGACTGCCGCCCAAGCGCCCGGAGTACGCCCATGCGCCTCACCGTCAACGGCAGCACCGCCGAGGTCGACGCCGATCCCGCCACGCCCCTGCTCTGGGTCCTGCGCGACGAACTCGGGCTGACGGGAACGAAATTCGGCTGCGGCATGGCGCAATGCGGCGCCTGCACTGTTCATATCGACGGTATGGCGCGGCGCGCCTGCGTCACGCCGCTGTCGGCCGTCGGCGACAGCCAGGTCACGACGATCGAGGGCGTGTCCGGCAGGGTGGCGGATGCCGTCCGCAAGGCGTGGCTCGCGCTCGACACGCCGCAATGCGGCTATTGCCAGCCCGGGCAGGTCATGTCGGCGGTCGCCCTGCTCAGCGTCGCGCCGAGGCCCGACGACAAGGCCATCGACGAGGGCATGGCGGGAAACCTCTGCCGCTGCGCCGCCTATGTCCGCATCCGCGCCGCGATCCACGATGCGGCCAAAAGCCTGGAGGGCTGAGCCGTGACCCTCCATGCCCTGCGCCCCTCCCGCCGCCACGTCCTGCAAGGCTCGGCCGGCCTCGTGCTCGCCCTCGCCCTGCCCCCGTTCGGCCGTGCCCAGGAGGGCGCGCCGAAGCCCGTTCCGATCATGCCCAACGCTTTCGTCGTGATCGCGCCCGACGACACGGTCACGATCCTGTCCAAGCATCTCGAGATGGGCCAGGGGCCGTGGACCGGCCTCGCCACGCTCGTGGCCGAGGAACTCGACGCGGACTGGGCGCAGATTCGGGTCGCGCACGCGCCCGGCGATCCGAAACTCTACGAGAACCTGCTGTTCGGCGCGCAATTGACCGGCGGTTCGACGGCCATCGCCAACAGCTACATGCAGATGCGCCGCGCCGGCGCCGCCGCCCGCGCCATGCTGGTCAAGGCCGCCGCCGAGGCATGGAACGTTCCCGAGAGCGAGATCGCCGTACAGGACGGCCAAATCTCGCACTTGCCGTCCAGCAGGCGCGCCGGCTTCGGCGCCTTCGCGGCGGCCGCGGCGAAACTGCCGGCCCCGCAGAACGTCAAGCTCAAGGATCCCAAGGATTTCCGGCTGATCGGCAAGGACCTGCGCAAGCCCGACACGCTCGCCAAATCGACCGGGGCGGCGCTGTTCACGCAGGACATTCGCGAGCCGGACATGGTCGTCGCCGTCGTCGCCCACCCGCCGCGATTCGGCGGCAAGGCCGCGTCGGTGGACGACCGGGAAGCCCGGTCCATCGCCGGCTATCTCGGCCATGCCGTGATCGCGCAGGGCGTCGCGGTCTACGCCAGATCGACCTGGCCCGCGATTCTCGCGCGCAACAGCCTGAAGATCGCCTGGGACGAGACCAGCGCCTTTCGCAAGGGGACCAAGGCGATCGAGGCCGAATACCGGGCCATCGCCGAGAAACCGGGCCAGGTCGCAGCAAAGCGCGGCGACGCCTCGGCCAGGCTGGCGAATGCGCGCGAGACGATCGAGCAGACCTTCGTCTTCCCCTATCTCGCTCAGGCGCCGATGGAGCCGCTCGACGCCGTCGTGAAATTCGACGGCGAAAGCGCGTTGTGCCACTTCGGCAGCCAGGGCCCGACCATCGACCAGTTCGCGATCGCCAAGGCGCTCGGGATCGCCGCGGACAAGGTGAGGATCGAGGTCGCCCTGGCCGGCGGCAGCTTCGGCCGCCGGGCGCAGGCGGCCGGCGATTTCGCCGTCGAGGCGGCAAGCTGCGCCAAGGCCTATGGCAAGCCGGTTCCCGTCAAGCTCGTGTGGACGCGCGAGGACGATCTGCGCGGCGGCTTCTACCGGCCCTTCTACGTGCACCGGATGCGCGGCGCGGTCGGGCCGGACGGCGCGATCACGGGCTGGAGCCACACGATCGTCGGCCAGTCGATCATGGCGGGCACGCCGATGGAAAAGAACATGGTCAAGAACGGCGTCGACGAAAGTTCGGTCGAGGGCGCCGTCGATCTTCCCTACAGGATCGCCGATTTCCAGTGCGACCTGCATACGGTGAAACAGGGCGTCCCGGTTCTGTGGTGGCGCTCCGTCGGCCACACCCATACGGCCTTTGCCACCGAGACGATGATCGACATCCTCCTGGAGAAGGTCGGCAAGGATCCGATCGACGGCCGCCTCGCCCTGCTCGATCCATCCTCGCGCGAAGCCGGCGTGCTGAAGGAGGTGAAGGCGCTCGCGCGCTGGAAGGGCCGCCGCGAGGGCGACAAGGCCTATGGCGTGGCGATGCACAAATCCTTCAACACCTATGTCGCGCAGGTCGCGGAAGTGACGAAGGACGGCGAAGGCGCGCCGAAAGTGACGCGCGTGTGGTGCGCGGTCGACTGCGGCGTCGCCGTCAATCCGAACGTCATCCGCGCGCAGATGGAGGGCGGCATCGGCTACGGCCTCGGCCACGCGCTCTATGCTTCCATCGACCTCGACGACAGCGGCCGCGTCGTGCAGTCGAATTTCGACGCCTATCGCTCGCTGCGCATCAACGAGATGCCGGCGGTCGAAGTCGCCATCGTCAGGTCGCAGGCCGCGCCCACCGGCGTCGGCGAGCCCGGCGTGCCGCCGATTGCGCCCGCGGTCGCCAACGCCTGGCGCGCGCTCACGGGCGTCGTCGTCACGCGGCTGCCCTTCGGCAAGGGAGGGCTGGCCTGATGCGCGGGCTACTCCTGACCGCCGCGCTCGCGGGCGTCGCGGGTGTCGCGGCGGCGCAAGACCTGCGCGCTCCCTCGGATTTCGCTGACATCCGCGACAAGACGACGCGCTCGGCGCAGATGTTCGTCGAGGCCGGCAAGGTCATCCAGCATCCACGCTGCCTCAACTGCCATCCGGCCGGCGATCGGCCCACCCAGGGCGACGACGGCCATCCGCACCAGCCGCCGGTCATCCGCGGCGCCGCCGATTTCGGCGCGCCCGGAATGGAATGCGCGACATGCCACACGAGCCACAACACGCCGCTCGCCACCGAATCGATCCGCAGCATGCCCGGCAGTCCCGCCTGGAAGCTTGCGCCGCTGAACATGGCCTGGCAGGGCCGCACGCTCGGCGACATCTGCCGGCAGATCAAGGACCCCGCGCGCAACGGCGGCCGCGACCTCGAGAAGATCCGCCACCACATGGCCGACGACGATCTGGTCGGCTGGGGCTGGGCGCCCGGCGCCGGCCGCACGCCCGCGCCGGGCTCGCAGAAACAGTTCGGCGACCTCATCCGCGCCTGGATCGAGACTGGCGCGGCCTGTCCGGGCTGACGCCCGCCGTCGATCGCGCTGCGCAAGAAAGCGACGCGGCGCGCGGCGGCCATCGATAGAGTCGATCTACAGGAAGCTCATCGGATCGACATCGACCTGCGCGCGGATATTGCCGCGCTCCTTCGGCCCCGCCGCGAGCAGCGCGCGGAGGAAGGCCTGCAGGTCGAGGCCGCGCGGCGCGCGCACGAGCAGGCGGAAGCGGTGGCGCCCGCGCACCATGGCGATCGGCGCCTCCGCAGGGCCGAGCACGACGATCTCGTCCGGCTCCGGCAAGCCGCCGGCGGGCGCGACGCGAAAGCGCGGGTCCGCCGGCAGGTCTGAGGCCGCCCTCGCCAGCGCACGGGCATGCGCCTCGGCCGCGGCGCGATCGGTTCCCGACACGACGATCGCCGCCAGCCGCGAAAACGGCGGCAGGTTCGCGTTCTGTCGCGCGAAAATCTCTTCCGCGTAGAATTTCTCCTGGTCGCCCGAAATCAGCGCGCGGATGACCGGATGGTCAGGCTGGAACGTCTGCACCAGCCCGCGTCCCGCCCTGTCGCCGCGCCCGGCGCGGCCGGTCACCTGCTGCAGCAGCTGGAAGGTGCGCTCGGCGGCGCGCGGATCGCTCGAGGAGAGCCCGACGTCGGCATCGACCACGCCGACCAGCGTCAGATGCGGAAAATTGTGGCCCTTCGCCACGAGCTGCGTGCCGATGACGATGTCGAAGGCGCCAGCTGCGATCTCCGAGATCTCGCGTCGCAGACGTTCCGCGCCGCCGGGAAAATCGGAGGATAGCGTCAGCGTGCGGGCGTCGGGAAAGAGCGTGGCGACTTCCTCGGCCAGCCGCTCGACGCCCGGCCCGCAGGCCATCAGCGAATCGGCCGTGTCGCATTCCGGGCAGACGTCCGGGCGTCGCTCGATATGGCCGCAATGGTGGCAGACGAGCGCGCGGCGGAAGCGATGCTCGACCAGCCAGGCCGTGCAGTTCGGGCACTGGAATCTGTGGCCGCAGGCACGGCAGAGCGTCAGCGGCGCAAAGCCGCGGCGGTTGAGGAAGAGCAGCGCCTGTTCGCCCGCCGCCAGCGTCGCATTCATGGCTTCCGCCAAGACGGGCGAAATCCACTTGCCGCGCTCCGGGGCCGAGCGGCGCAGGTCTATTGCCGCGAGCTGCGGCAGCGTGCGCCCGCCGTGTCGCTCGGGCAGGCGCAGCCAGGCGTAACGGCCCTGCTCGGCGTTGACGCGCGTCTCGATCGAAGGCGTCGCGGAGGCGAGGACGACGGCGATCGTCTCCGTCCGCGCGCGCACCACGGCCATGTCGCGCGCGTGGTAGGACACGCCGTCCTCCTGCTTGTAGGCGGCCTCGTGTTCTTCATCCACGACGATGAGCCGCAGGTCGGCGAACGGCAGGAACAGCGCCGAGCGCGCGCCGGCGACGACCTTGACGCCGCCTTCCGCCACGCCCGCCCAGATGCGCGACCGCTTGCGGCCCGAGACGCCCGAATGCCATTCGGCCGGCCGCACGCCGAACCGCGCGGCGAAGCGGTCGAGGAATTGCGCGGTGAGCGCGATTTCCGGCATCAGGATGAGGGCCTGCCCGCCCTCGCGGAGCGCCGTGGCGACGGCCTCGAAATAAACCTCGGTCTTGCCCGAACCGGTGACGCCTTCGAGCAGGGAGACGGAGAATTTGCGCGCCCGCGCCGCCTCGGCCAGCGCATCGGCGGCAAGCTTCTGCTCCGGCCCGAGCGCAGGGACGGCGAAATTGGGATCGGGCGTTTCCGCGACCGCCTCGGCCGGCAAAGCGAGCGCTTCGAGCGCGCCGCAATCGACCAGCGAATCTATAACGCCGGCCGAGCAGGCGGCGGCCTCGGCCAAAGCGGATTTCGGGCGCGCGAACCCGTCGGCGGCGACCGCCAGAACGCGCGAGCGGGCGGGCGTCAGCCGCTCGGGGACGACATCCGTCGCGCGAAAACCGAGCCGCACCGGATCGGGGCCGAGATCGTCGGCGGAGCGGATCGCCATGCGCGCCACCATGCCGCGCGGCGAAAGCGTCCAGCGCGCGACCCAGTCGACGAAGCGCAAGAGCGCAGGCCGCAGGGCCGGCGCGTCGCGCTTGGCGAGCACCGGCTTGAGGTTGGCGCCGGCGCCGGTCTCGCGCACGGCCCAGACCACGCCGAGCGTCTCGCGCGCGCCGAGCGGCACGTCCACGAGGTCGCCGGCTCGAAGCGAAAGGCCGGCCGGGACGCGGTAGGAATAGGCGGTGTCGACGGCGACCGGCGCGACGACGTCGACGACCGTCGGCTTCGTGGCCGTTTCGGCCGGTTCGACAGCGGAATCACGCCTCGCGCTCATCTGCGCTGCTTAGCATCGGCGCGGCGGGCCGGACACTGAAATGAAAAACCCCCGCCGTTGCCGGCGAGGGCCTTTCAGGAGTTTGGAATTCTTGTCGCTCAGCAGGCGACGCGCACGCGGCGGTAGCCACGGAAGCGGCCCCAATCGTCGTAGACCGCCCGACGGGCGACGCAGGTCCCGTAGACCGGCGCAGGGGCCGCCGCAGCGCCGGCCGCCATTGCGCCGAGCGCCATGCCGCCGATCACGCCGCCGACGATCGCGCCGGCGTTCGGTCCGTCGCTGTAGCAGGTCCAGCCGTTGCACCAGGCGGCGGCGGGCGTCGTGGTGGCGGCGACAGCGCCGGCCAGCGTCAACGCGGCGATGGAAGCTGAGACGATCTTGCGGGTCATGGCTCTCTCCTGAAGCATCGCTGTTTGGCGATAGGGCGAAGCTACCCAAAGCGGCGCCGGGCCGATGTGCTCGGGCGCACTACGCGCAATTAGAGCTTCAGGTTCCCGCGAAAAGGCCGCGATCCCGGGAGAGGGTCGAAATTTGCGCCCGTCGCCCGTCGCCCGTCGCGGCCGTTCAGGCGAATTGACCGTGACAGTGCTTGTATTTCTTGCCCGATCCGCAGGGGCAGGGCTCGTTGCGCGCGACCTTCCCCCAGGTCGCGGGGTCGTTGGGGTCGCGGACGGGAGCCGGCCCGGCCTGCGGCGCCAGGAGCGCGTGGGGCGAGAATTCGCCGGAGGCGATGCGCGCGTTGATTTCGGCGAGCGCCATTTCGTCCTCGCCGGTCGAGGCGTCGATGTGATGGCCGACCATCGGGGGCAATTCGTTCGGCGGCGGTTCGAAGGCCACTTCCACACGCATGGTCTGGCCGGTCGTGATCTCGTCCCAGCGCTCCATCATGCCGCGGAACAGGTCCAGCGCCTCGGACTTGTACTCGTTCAGCGGATCGCGCTGCGCATAGCCGCGCCAGCCGATCACCTGGCGCAGATGATCGAGCACGACGAGATGCTCGCGCCAGAGATGGTCGAGCGCCTGCAGCACGATCTGTTTCTCGACGTAGCGCATCACCTCGGGCGTGTTCTTTTCCACCCGCGCCGCGTAGGCCTCGTCCGCCGCCTTGACGAGGCGATCGAGCATCTCCTCGTCGGCGATGCCCTCTTCCTTCGCCCAGTCGGCGACCGGCGCGTCGATGCCGAGCGTGTTGACCACGGCGTCGTGCAGCCCCTGCACGTCCCAGGCCTCGGCATAGGCGTCGCGCGGGATATGCGTCGAGACGAAGCGCTCCAGCACGCCTTCGCGCATCTCGCCGATCGTTTCCTCGACCGATTCCTCGGCCATGATCTCGCGGCGGCGCTCGAACACGACCTTGCGCTGGTCGTTCATAACGTTGTCGAACTTCAGGATGTTCTTGCGGATGTCGAAATTGCGCGCCTCGACCTTCTGCTGCGCTTTCTCGAGGGCCTTGTTGATCCAGGGATGGATGATCGCCTCGCCCTCTTTCAGGCCGAGTTTCTGCAGCATCGAATCCATGCGGTCCGAGCCGAAGATGCGCATGAGATCGTCCTGCAGCGACAGGAAGAACTTGGAGCGGCCGGGATCGCCCTGGCGGCCGGAGCGGCCGCGCAGCTGGTTGTCGATGCGCCGGCTCTCGTGACGCTCGGTGCCGACGATGTAGAGGCCGCCGGCCTTGATCGCCTGCTCCTTGAGGCGCGCGACTTCCTCGCGGATTTCCTTTTCGCGCGCCGCGCGCGCCTCGCCTTCGAGATCGGCGCACTCGGTTTCCACCCGCAGGTCGGCGTTGCCGCCGAGCTGGATGTCGGTGCCGCGTCCCGCCATGTTGGTGGCGACCGTGATCGCGCCGGGCACGCCGGCCTGGGCGACGACATGGGCCTCCTGCTCGTGGAAGCGCGCGTTCAGCACCGCAAACATCTTCGACGGCTTGCCGGCGCGCGCAGCCGAGAACAGGCCGTCGAGCGCGTTCGGCTCGTCGAAGTCGATCTGCTGGTAGCCGTTCTTGACCAGGAATTCGGCGAGGATCTCGGACTTTTCGATCGAGGTCGTGCCGACCAGCATCGGCTGGAGATTGACAGCGGCCGCCTCGATCTCGCCGACGATCGCCTGCAGCTTCTCTTCCTCGGTGCGGTAGACCTCGTCGTCCTCGTCCTTGCGTTGCACGGGACGATTGGTCGGAATCTCGACCACGTCGAGCTTGTAGATCTCGGCGAATTCGTTGGCCTCGGTCGAGGCCGTGCCGGTCATGCCCGCGAGCTTGTCGTAGAGGCGGAAATAATTCTGGAAGGTGATCGAGGCGAGCGTGACGTTCTCGGGCTGGACCTGCACGCGCTCCTTGGCCTCGAGCGCCTGGTGCAGGCCTTCCGAATAGCGGCGGCCCGGCATCATGCGTCCCGTGAATTCGTCGATGATGACGACCTCGCCGTTGCGCACGATATAGTCCTTGTCGCGCTGGAACAGCTTGTGCGCGCGCAGCGCCTGGTTGACGTGGTGCACGATCGTGACGTTGGCCGCCTCATAGAGCGAGCCTTCCTTGAGAATGCCGGCGTTGCGCAGCAGCTCTTCCATGTGCTCGTTGCCGGCCTCGGTCAGGCTGGTGGCGCGCTGCTTCTCGTCGATGTCGTAGTCTTCCTTGACCAGCGACGGGATCACGCGGTCGATCGTATTGTAGAGATCGGAGCGGTCTTCCGACGGGCCGGAAATGATCAGCGGCGTGCGCGCCTCGTCGATCAGGATCGAATCCACTTCGTCGACGATGGCGAAGGAATGCCCGCGCTGCACCATCTGCGCGAGCTCGTACTTCATGTTGTCGCGCAGGTAGTCGAAGCCGTATTCGTTGTTCGTGCCGTAGGTGATGTCGCAGGCGTAGGCCGCCTTGCGCTCCTCGTCGTCGAGGCCGTGCACGATGACGCCGACGCTCATACCGAGAAACCGGTAGATGCGCCCCATCCATTCGGAGTCGCGCTTGGCGAGATAGTCGTTCACCGTTACCACGTGCACGCCCTTGCCCGCGAGCGCGTTCAGGTAGACGGCAAGCGTCGCCACGAGCGTCTTGCCCTCGCCGGTGCGCATTTCCGAAATGCCGCCCTCGTGCAGCACCATGCCGCCTATCAGCTGCACGTCGAAGTGGCGCTGCCCGAGCACGCGCTTGGCGGCTTCGCGCACGGTGGCGAAGGCGGGAACGAGCAGGTCGTCGAGCGTCTTGCCGGCGGCGAGCTGGTCGCGGAATTCCTGGGTGCGGGCCTTGAGCCGCTCGTCGCTCAGCGCGGCGACCTCGGCCTCCATCGCATTGATCGCACGGACATTCGGCTGGTAGCCCTTCAACCGGCGGTCATTGGCGGAGCCGAAAATCTTCTTCGCGAAATTGCCGAGCATGGAGGACCTGTGCCTGTAAGCGCCCGGCGCGAACCGGCGTCGCGGGCCCTGTATTGAACGTCTATGTCGGGAGAACGCGGCGCCGCCACGGCGGCGGACATGCGCCGGGACGCCCGGAAAAGCCGGGCGAGAGATAAGGAGGGGCCGGCCCCTTGTCAACGCGGCGCGGCGGCCGCCCGCGATTGCGCCGTGCCCGAGAATGGGCGAATTTACGCCCGATTTTCCCGCCATTGGCGCGATTCGTTCATGCGCCGGCCTTTCGGCCTAACAGCTTCCCTGGAGAACCTCATGTCCCTTTTCAGCGCCCGATCGACCCTGCGCGCCGGCGCGGCCGGCATCGCCCTGGCCGCGGCCCTTGCCGTCGGCGTCGCGCCAGCCTCGGCCAAGGTGCTCGCCAAGGTCAACGGCGTCGAGATCACCGACGACGACCTGGCGATCGCCCGCGACGACCTCGAAGCCCGCCTGCCGCGCGAATTGCAGGGCCCGGCGCGCGACAAGGCGCTGCTCGACAATCTCATCGTTTCCAAGGTCGTCGCCCAGAAGGCCGAGGCCGACAAGCTCGCCGCCAGCCCGGAATTCGCGCGCCGCCTCGCCTATTTTCGCGACAAGCTGCTGACGGAGACCTATCTCGGCAAGCTGGCCGAAGCCGCCAATACCGACGCCAATATCCAGAAGACCTACGACGAGGTCGCCAAGACCCAGCAGCCGGAGCCGGAAGTCCACGCCCGCCATATCCTCGTGCCGACCGAAGACGAGGCCAAGGCGGCGCTGGCGCGCGTCAAGGGCGGCGAGGACTTCGCCAAGGTCGCGACCGAAATCTCCAAGGATCCCGGCTCCAAGGGCGGCGATCTCGGGTTCTTCACCAAGGACCGCATGGTGCCGGAATTTGCCGAAGCCGCCTTCAAGCTGGCCAAGCCGGGCGATCTCTCCGAGCCGGTGAAGAGCCAGTTCGGCTGGCATGTCATCAAGCTCGAAGAAAAGCGGATGAAGGAATTCCCCAAGCTCGACCAGGTGCGCGACCAGGTGGTCCGCTACGTCATGCAGAAGGCCGAAGGCGACGAGGTGGTGAAGCTGCGCGACGCCGCCAAGATCGAGCGCTTCGACGCGCCGCAGAAGGGCCAGAAGCCGGAAGACGCGGAAGCCGCCAACCAGAAGAAGTGAGAACGGACCGCGAGCCTTCGGGCTCCCGGCCGAGGAAAAAGCAGTCGGCAGCGTCAGGAGATGACGACTGCCGGCTGCCCGAGGCGAGCCTGACGGCTCGCGGTCCTATTGCGGCGGATCGAGCCGCGTGCAGCCGCCCTCGGAAATCGGGCGCAGCACGTCCTCGGCCTTCACCTTCGCCTTGATGGTCAAGAGGTCCCAGCCCTGCTTGACCTCGGACGGCGGCTTCACCTCGGCGAGCCAGTAGCCGTTGTTGAGGCGGCCGTCCGGGCGGACCGTCGCGCCGGGCGCGAAAAAGTCGTCGACCGGGATTTCCTTCATCTTGCGCATGACGGTCAGCCCGTCGACGCTGTTCGCCGCGTCGACGGCGCGGATGTAGTGACGCACCGCGCTGTAGACGGCGGCCTGCGCCTGCGTCGGCATCTTGCCGCCGTGCCGCGCGGCGAAACGCTTGCCGAAGGCGCGGCTGGCCTCGTCGCGATCCCAGTAATAGCCGGTCAGATATTGCACGCCCTGCGTCGCCTGCGGGCCGAGCGCATGGACCGAGGTCAGATAGAAGATCAGCACGGCGAGCTTCTGGTCGCCTTCGCCGATCTTGAATTCGCGCGCCTGCTTGATCGACGTGACCGTGTCGCCCGAGGCGTTGGCCAGCGCGATCACCTTCGCGCCCGAGGACTGCGCCTGGAACAGGAACGACGAGAAATCCATCGTGCCGACGGGATGGCGCACCGAGCCCAGCACCTTGCCGCCCGCCGCCTTTACGATCTTGGTGACTTCGGCTTCCATCGCATGGCCGAAGGCATAGTCGGCGGTGACGAAATACCAGCTGTCGCCGCCCTGCGCGACGATCGACTTGGCGATGCCCTGCGCCAGCGAATATGTGTCGTAGAGCCACATGGCGCTCGTCGGCGAGCAGGCCTTGCCGAACACGTCCGCCGTCGCCGAGCCGGAATGCACGAGAACCTTGCCGCGCTCGCGGGCGATCTCCTGCACCGCGAGCGAGATCGCGGAATTGCCGATGTCGAAGATCGCGTCGACGCCCTGCTGGTCGTACATCTGGCGGGCGAGCGCGATGCCGACGTCGAGCTTGTTCTGGTGGTCGGGCCCCATGACCTTGATCGCCTGCCCGCGCACCTTGCCGCCGGCGTCCTCGACGGCGAGCTGCGCGGCGATGACGCCGCCGACGCCGCCCGCGTCCGAAAATACCGAGCTCTTGTCGTTCATGATCGCGATCTGCACTTCCTTGGCGACCTGGGCCTGCGCGATCCCGGCCCAGGCGGCGAAGGCGAGCGCCGCGGCGCCCTTGACGAATCTCATCGCATGTCCTCCATCTGGTTTCGCAATGCGATATTGCGATCTTGTCTTACGAAATTGTCTGCGAATTGCATATTGCGGACCGGCGCCGGAGACAAGCGCATGGCTGCCCTGCGCGTTTGCGCCGGCTTGACGCTGCGATGATTCGGCCGGCAAATCGCCGGCGTTTTCACGAGGTTCGCCATGGCCCACGACGCCCCGCTTTCGCCGCTCGCGCCCAAGACCTTCCCGGACATGCCCGCGATCGAGGGCGTGCGCTTCGCCTCGGGCGCCGCCGGCATCCGCTACAAGGGCCGCACCGACGTCATGCTGGCGCTGCTCGACAAGGGAACGCAGGTCGCCGGCGTCTTCACCAGGTCGAAATGCCCGTCGGCGCCGGTCGACTGGTGCCGCGCCAGGCTGAAATCGGGTAAGGCGCGCGCGCTACTCGTCAATTCCGGCAACGCCAACGCCTTCACGGGCAAGACCGGCGCCGACGCCGTGAAGCTTGCCGCCAAACTCGCCTCCGCCGCGACCGGCGCGAAGGAAGGCGAGATATTCATGGCCTCGACCGGCGTGATCGGCGAGCCGCTCGACGCCAGGAAATTCGACGGCGTGCTCGATACGCTCGTGAACGACGCATCCGGCGAAAACTGGCTCGACGCTGCGCGCGCCATCATGACGACCGACACGTTCCCGAAAGTCGCGACCGCCGAGGCCGAGATCGGCGGCGTGCGCGTGCGCATTTCCGGCATGGCCAAGGGCGCTGGCATGATCGCGCCGGACATGGCGACCATGCTGTCCTTCGTCTTCACCGACGCGCCGATCGCGGCTCCTGCGCTGCAGGCCATGCTGTCGAAATCCGTGCAGGGCTCGTTCAACGCCATCACCGTCGACAGCGATACCTCGACCTCCGACACGCTGCTGCTGTTTGCGACCGGCGCGGCCGCCGCGCGCGGCGCGCCGAAGATTTCCGCCGCCAGCGACAGGCGGCTGGCGGCGTTCAAGGCGGCGCTCGATGTCGTGCTGACCAGCCTCGCCCATCAGGTGGTCAAGGATGGGGAGGGCGCGCGCAAATTCGTCGGCGTCGAGGTGACGGGCGCAGACAGCGCGAAGGCCGCCAAGCGCATCGCGCTCTCCATCGCCAATTCGCCGCTCGTGAAGACGGCGGTGGCCGGTGAGGACGCCAATTGGGGCCGCATCGTCATGGCCGTGGGCAAGGCCGGCGAGAAGGCCGAGCGCGACCGGCTCGCCATCTGGTTCGGCGGCATTCGCGTCGCCTACAAGGGCCTGCGCGATCCCGCCTATGACGAGGCGAAAGTGTCGGCTGTCATGAAGGAGCAGGAGATCGACATCCGCGTCGATCTCGGCATCGGCAAGGGCGCGGCGAAAGTCTGGACCTGCGATCTCACCAAGGAATATGTCGCCATCAACGGCGACTACAGGTCCTGAAGCTCACGCCGACAGCTGGAATCCTCGTCCTGGGGAGCGCCATCGATCTCGGCTTGCCCGAGATCGACATGAAATGCCCAAGTCGGGCAAGCCCGACTGGGTGGCGCGCCTCGCAGGATGGCAAGACCAGAGATTCCGCACCGGCCACCCTTCGAGACGCCAGCTTCGCAGGCTCCTCGGGGTGAAGGAATTGAATTTTCGAGTCAGATTCTGGAGCCTCAGGCGCTCTTCTTCTTGGCGGCGTTGCGCTTGCGCGTCGCGGCGGCCTTTTTCGCCGAAGCGGATCGCGCGGCGGCCGAGCGCGACGCCGATGCGGCGCCGCCGGCCCGACCGCCCTTGCGGGACGGCGAATGGTCTTCCGCCTTGCCGCGGCCGGACCCGCTCTTCTTGCCCCCGTGCGTTTCCTTGTTGACCGTCGCCCAGGCGCGGCGCTCGGCCTCCTTCTCGGAGACGCCGCGATGCTCGTAGCCCTCCTCGATATGCTCGGCCATGCGCTTCTGCTTGTCGGTGTAGCTGGATTTGTCTCCGCGCGGCATGATCCTTCTCCGCAATGCATTGGTGACGTGCGGACAACGGGACCGGTCCCGCGAAGTTCCCGACACGCCCGCGGCGGCTTTGCCTTTCGTCGTCTTGTCCTGCTTCGTCTTGCCTTTTGCGACATCGCGCGCGAGTGTTTCGCCATTGCGCGTGACGAGGTTGTTTTGATGCGTGGATTGCTTGTCGTCGTCGCCGCCGGGCTCGCGCTGGTGGGTTGCCGCTCCACCCCCGAGACGGTGAGCGTTTCGACCGCCGTCGCTTTCGATCCCGGCGAAGCCGCGTTCATCAAGAAGACTGGCGCGAGTTCGATCCACGGCCACGCCTTCTGGCGCGACGACAAGGGCGGCACGATCAATGCGGCCGGCGAAATCATCCGCCTGGTGCCTACCACCAGATATGCGCGCGAGCGCTTCGCCGCGCTCTACAAGGGCCAGCGCTCGCTGCCCGCCGACCAGATCCCGCGCGTCGACGTCGATCCGCAATATGCGGAGTTTACGCGCACGACGCGCGCCGAATCGACGGGACGATTCGAGTTCGACAATGTCGCGCCGGGCGAATATTTCGTCACCGCGCAGGTGCGCTACCGGGACAAGGATTCCTATGTGCAGATCAACGCAGGCTCGTTCCACCAGCGGCTGCGCACGGGCAATGACGGCGGCGCCATGTTCGAGACGGTGAGAGTTTCGGGCAAGGAGGAAAAGCCGATCAAGCTCGTCGTCACCAACGATCGCTGAGGCCACGTTGAAGCTTCTGCTCGTCGTCGCCTGCGCTCTCGTCGACCAGGACAATCGCGTGCTCATCGCGCAGCGCCCGCCCGGCAAGACGCTCGCGGGCCTCTGGGAGTTTCCCGGCGGCAAGCTCGATCCCGGCGAGCGGCCGGAGGAGGCGCTGATCCGCGAATTGCACGAAGAACTCTCGATCGAGGTCAAGGCGCCGTGCCTCGCGCCGTTGACCTTCGCCAGCCACGCCTACGACGACTTCCACCTGTTGATGCCGCTCTACATCTGCCGGCGCTGGACCGGCTTCGTCCGGCCGCGCGAGGGGCAGGCGGTCAAATGGGTCCGCCCGCGCGACCTGCGCAACTGGCCGATGCCGCCGGCCGACGAACCGCTGATCCCGCATCTGCTGGACCTTTTGGGCTGACGGGTCCAGCCCCCTTCCTTCCGATTTTGTGCAGCGCAATATCGCCAGCGGCCGCCGCGCCATGATTCCGCCGTTGTTCATATATCAACTATATCCGCAAGAGCGACAGAAGGTCACATAAGATCATTGTGTTACGTAATGCCCGGCTTTTACGCTTGCTTAATCTGCTGCGACGCACAATATCTGTCGGACGGGAGGCGTGGGTCGGATTCGAGTGCGACCGCAGGGTCGCGACTGGAGGCTGAAATGGAACACGCGAATATTCACGGCGGCGTCGTGCGACGCCTGTGGCCGTCGGATATGCCGGCGTTCCGCGATCATTTGCTGCGGCTGGATGCGCAGAGCCGGCACGACCGGTTCGCCATGGCGGTCAGCGACGAATTCCTGACGAATTACGCCGAGCGCTGCTTCGGCATCGACGATGTCATCTACGGCTATTTCGTCGATGGCGTGATGCGCGGCGCCGGCGAGTTGCGCGGCGTCGGCCTCGGGCTGGACAAGGGTTCCGCCGAAGCCGCCTTTTCCGTCGAGGTCGGCTGGCGCCGTCGCGGCGTCGGCGCCGAGCTCATGGGCCGCATCGTGCAGGCCGCGCGCAATCGCGGCGCGGAAACGCTGTACATGTCCTGTCTCGCCCGCAATCGCGCGATGCAGGGCATGGCCAAGAAGTTCGAGGCCGAACTGCAGTTCGACGCTGACGACCTGACCGGCAAGCTGGTGGCGCGCACGCCGTCGGCGGCGGCTTTGTGGGACGAATGGATCGATGACGCCTCGAGCTTCGCCACCGCCATGCTCGACCTGCACACCAAGATGTTCTCGATGCAGCACCACAAGCGCTGATCGGGCTCTCACGAATGTCATCCCGGATGGCCGAAGGACGGTCCGGGAACGGGCGCCGTGCCTCGGCCTCCGGATCGCGCGCTCCGCTTCGCTTCGGCCGGGATCACGGCTCCAAAGAACAAGAAAGCCGCGACGGTCGCCCGTCGCGGCTTTTTTCAATGGCGTCTGATCGATCAGAACTGGCGCGCGATCATCATGTTCTTGATCTTCGAGATAGCCTTGGCCGGGTTCAGCCCCTTCGGGCAGGCCTTCGAGCAGTTCATGATCGTGTGGCAGCGGTAGAGGCGGAACGTGTCCTCGATATAGTCGAGGCGTTCGCCGGTCGCCTCGTCGCGCGAGTCGATCAGCCAGCGATAGGCCTGCAGCAGCGCGGCGGGCCCGAGATAGCGCTCGGTGTTCCACCAGTAGCTCGGGCAGGAGGTCGAGCAGCAGGCGCACAGGATGCATTCGTAGAGGCCGTCGAGTTCGGCGCGGTCGGCCGGCGTCTGCAGCCATTCCTTCTCGGGCGCCGGCGTCGTCGTCTTCAGCCACGGCTCGATCGAGGCGTGATGCGTGTAGAAGCGCGTCAGATCGGGCACCAGGTCCTTCACGACCGGCATGTGCGGCAGGGGATAAATTTTGATGACGCCGGGCACCTCGTCCATGCCCTTGGTGCATGCCAGCGTATTCGTGCCGTCGATGTTCATCGAGCAGGAGCCGCAGATGCCCTCGCGGCAGGAGCGGCGGAAGGTCAGCGTCGCGTCGACCTTGTTCTTGATCCAGATGATCGCGTCGAGAATCATCGGCCCGCAATCGTCGCGGTCGACAAAATAGGTGTCGATGCGCGGGTTGCGGCCGTCGTCCGGGTCCCAGCGGTAGATCCGGAATTCCTTGACGTTCGTCGCGCCCTGGGGCCGAGGCCAGGTCTTGCCCGGCATGACCCGGGAATTTTTCGGCAGGGTGAATTCGACCATGGTCAGATCCGTCTGGCTGGGGGCGCGTCAGTAAACGCGCGCCTTCGGCTCGATATACGAAACCTCGTTCGACATCGTGTAGGAATGCACGGGACGGTAGTCGATCGTGACCGCCTTGTTGGCGTCGTCGATCGAGGCCAGCGTGTGCTTCATCCAGTTCACGTCGTCGCGCTCGGAATAGTCTTCGCGCGCATGCGCGCCGCGCGATTCCGTGCGGTTGTTGGCGCCGTCCATCGTCACCACCGCCTGCACGATCAGATTGTCGAATTCCAGGGTCTCGATGAGATCGGAATTCCAGATCAGCGAACGGTCGGTCACGCGAACGTCGTCGCGCGCCTTCCAGACGTCGTGGATGAGCTTCGAGCCTTCGGCCAGCGTCTCGCCGGTGCGGTAGACCGCGCAATTGGCCTGCATGACCTTTTGCATGTTGAGCCGCAGTTCGGCGGTCGGCGTGCCGCCGCTGGCGTAACGATACTTGTCGAGACGGCCGAGCGACATGTCGGCCGAATCGGCCGGCAGGTCGGGCTGCTTTTCGCCGGGCTTCACCAATTCGGCCGCGCGCAGGCCGGCCGCGCGTCCGAACACGACGAGATCGATCAGCGAATTCGAGCCGAGGCGGTTGGCGCCATGCACCGACACGCAGGCCGCTTCGCCGAGCGCCATCAGGCCCGGCACCACCACGTCGGGATCGCCGTTCTTCTTGGTCAGGACTTCGCCGTGATAGTTCGTCTGGATGCCGCCCATGTTGTAGTGGACGGTCGGCAGCACCGGGATCGGCTCCTTGGTGACGTCGACGCCGGCGAAAATCTTCGCGCTCTCCGAAATGCCGGGCAGGCGCTCGTGCAGGATTTTCGGATCGAGATGGTCGAGGTGCAGGAAGATATGGTCGGCGCCCTTGCCGACGCCGCGTCCTTCACGGATTTCCATCGTCATGGCGCGCGACACCATGTCGCGCGGCGCGAGGTCCTTCACGCTCGGCGCATAGCGCTCCATGAAACGCTCGCCGTTGGAATTGGTGAGATAGCCGCCCTCGCCGCGCGCGCCCTCGGTGATGAGACAGCCCGCGCCGTAGATGCCCGTCGGATGGAATTGGACGAATTCCATATCTTGAAGAGGCAAGCCTGAACGCAGCACCATGCCGCCCCCGTCCCCCGTGCAGGTATGCGCCGAGGTCGCGGAGAAATAGGCGCGGCCGTAGCCGCCCGTCGCGAGAATGGTCAGCTGCGCGCGAAAACGGTGGATCGAGCCGTCGTCCATCTTGATGCAGACGACGCCGCGGCAGCGGCCCTCGCTGTCCATGATGAGATCGATGGCGAAATATTCGATGAAGAACTCCGTCGAGTTCTTCAGCGCCTGCCCGTAGAGCGTATGCAGCATGGCGTGGCCGGTGCGGTCGGCCGCCGCGCAGGTGCGCTGCGCCGGCGGGCCGCGGCCGTAGTCGGTCGTCATGCCGCCGAACGGACGCTGGTAGATTTTCCCGTCCGTCGTGCGCGAGAACGGCACGCCCCAATGCTCGAGCTCGTAGACGGCGGCCGGCGCGTTGCGGCACAGGTATTCGATCGCGTCCTGATCGCCCAGCCAGTCCGACCCCTTCACGGTGTCGTACATGTGCCACTTCCAATTGTCGGGACCCATGTTGGCGAGCGAGGCGGCGACGCCGCCCTGGGCCGCGACCGTGTGCGAGCGCGTCGGAAACACCTTGGTGACGCAGGCGGTCCGCAGTCCCGCCTGGGAACAGCCGACCGTGGCGCGCAGGCCCGCGCCGCCGGCCCCAACGATCACCACGTCGAACGTATGATCGGTGACGGGATAGGCGCGGCCGTTGATCGAGAACGCGCCAGCGCCGTTCGTAGCCCCATTGCTAGCCATGTCAGATTTCCCTCGATCAGCCGCCGACGGCGAGTTTGACGATCGCCAGGGCAGTGGCCGCTGCGATCAGGCCGGCGAACATCGTGTTGGCGACGAGCAGGCCAATTTTCCAGCGGCCGTGCGCGTAATCCTCGATGATCGTCTCCATGCCGGCCTTCATGTGATAGACGCCGACCAGAACGAACAGCAGCGCGATCGTGCCCGGTCCGATGCGCTGGCTGAACAGCCGCATGACGGAATCGTAGTCGCGGCCGACGAGCGACACGACGAGAAAGGCGAAGAGGATGGTCAGCGGCATCAGCGCCGCGGCCGTCAGGCGGAGAGCCAGCGCGTGCTGCGTGGCCTTGCCGCGGCTCGCGCCGAGATAGCGGACCGTGGAAGCCTCGCTGCGCAGGGAAGAAGACTTGTCGGACATCTCGTTCTCCGCTCAGCGATAGGCGTAAGCCAGGACCCAGAAGATCACGGTCAGCGCCACCGACCCGATCAGCGTGCCCTGGGCGGCGAGTTCGCGGCCCTTGGGATCGAACATGTAGCCCGCGTCCCAGATCGCATGACGGATGCCGCCCATCAGGTGGTGGAACAGCGACCAGGTGAATCCGAACAGGACGACGCGGCCGAGGAAGGAGCTGTACACCCAGTTCACGGCCTCGAAGGCGCGCGGGCCGGAGGCCGCCGCGATAAAATACCAGGCCAGCAGCAGCGTGCCGGCGTAGAGGCACATGCCGGTGATGCGGTGCAGGCCCGACATCACCATCGTGAACATCATCTTGTAGACGTCGAGATGGGGAGAAAGCGGCCGTCTGTCCTGCAGACGCTGGGACGGATTATTTGCCTCGGCCATGACAGCCCTCACATGCGATGCATCGTCGATCGTTCCCTATTCCAAACCCTTGCGCCGCGCAACGCTGCTCGCGCCCGCAATTCGGATGATAGGGTCTGCGGTTGCATTGCCGCCGCATTGCTATGATTGTTGGCGCCTTCACGATGCTGAGGGGCATTTCTGAATGCGGTTTCCTGCGAATGTCGTCTGGCGTCTGGCTCTTGCGGCCGCAATGGCTTTGGGCGTCGCCGAAACGGCGTCCGCCGCCTCTGGCCGCCTGACGATCGAATCGGGCGGGGTGAAGCGGACCGCCTTCATCGTGGAACATGCGCGGCTGAAGCGCGCGCGCCGACCTGTCGTGATCTTTCTGCATGGCCAGTCCGGCGCGGGCGTCCGGGTCCGCGACCGCATCGGCCTCGACCGCGCGGTGAAATCGCGCAGCGTGGTCGTCGTCTACCCCGACGCGGTCGCCGGCCGCTGGGATGTCAGCGAGCAGGGCGCCGAGCGCGAAGTTAAATTCGTCCGCGACCTCGTCGCGAAACTCGAGAACGACGGCGTCGCCGATCCCAGGCGGATCTACGTCGCAGGCGGCGGGCCGGGCGGCATGCTCGCCATGCGCCTCGCCTGCCGGCACGCGGACGCGTTCGCCGGCGCGGCTTCGCTGATCGCGCTGATGCCGACCACGGAAGCCGCAGCCTGCAAGCCGGCGCGGCCGCTCCCGTTCCTGCTGCTCGCCGGCACCGCGGACCCGAGGATGCCCTTCGGCGGCGGCAAGGCCGATATTCCCGAATTCAAGGGCGACGTGGCTTCGGCCGCCGGCACGCTGGCGCCTTTCGCCGCGGCGGCGGGATGCGGCGACAAGTCCACGAAGGTCGATCTGCCCGATCGCGACCGGGACGACGGCTCCCGCGTGCAACTGGAAATCCTCTCCGGCTGCAAGGCGCCGATCGAACTGATCAAGGTCGACGGCGGCGGCCATACGCTGCCGGGCGCGCGCGCCTTCTCCGACCGCGGCCAGCCGGTCGGCGCGCGCAACGGCGACGTCGATACCGCGCGGGTCCTGATGGATTTCTTCCTGAAGGGACGCGGCGGCTGAAAGGGCGCGCTCTACTTTCCGCGGCCGCCTGGCTCGTCGCATCCTGGCCGGCCTTCGCGCAATCCTGCGCCGCCGATGGCGCGGAACCGGCCCGGATCGTCGCCGTGGACGAGGGTTTCGACCTGCTGCTCGCCGACGGCCGGGTGGCTGCTCTCTCGGGCGTGTCGACGAGTTCCGGCGCGCCCGGCCACGCCGAGTTCGCGCAGCGATTGGCCGGCGCCGATATCCGCCTCGCGCCGCTCGATGCCAAACCCGACCGCTGGGGCCGGATCGCGGCGGCGGCCTATCCGCCCGCAGCGACGGAGAGCGTCGCCGAACAGCTTCTGGCGGCCGGGCTCGGCCGCTATCGCCCCGACGCGGCGGCGAAACCATGCCGGGATCGATTGCTCGCGGCCGAACGCGCGGCCCGCGAGGCCCGTCGCGGCTTGTGGGGCGAAGCCGGCGCGGCCGTGCTCGACGCGGGCGACGCCAAGGCCGTCCTTGCGGCGCCCAGGGGGCTTGTCGTCGTCGAGGGGCGCGTCTTCTCTATTGGCGAGCAGCGCGGACGCCTTTATCTCAATTTCGGGCCGCGACGGACGACGGACTTCACGATCGTGATCTCGAAACGCAATCTTGCTCAGTTCGAAGCGGCGCGTCTGCCCCTGCGCGAGCTGGCGGGCCGGCGCCTGCGCGCGCGCGGCCTGGTGGACCGGGGATTCGGGCCGCTGATGGAGATCGTGAGCCCGGATGCGGTGGAACTGCTGGACGGCGGTCTCGAGGCGGCGGCGGAAGCGAAGCGGTGATGGCGCGGATGGCGGACTTCGGGACCAGAGCGATCGGCCGGACGGCAGTGTTCGTCCTGGCCGTGGCGCTGGCCGGCTGCGCGACGCTCGAACGGCAGGGCGAGCTGCCGCAGCAGGGGCCGGCCGTGCCCCCGGCCGCGCCGCGCACGGTCGGGGTCGACGCGCTCACGACGGCCGAACACAAGAAGCTCGTTTCCCAATTCGGCGGGGAATACCGCTGGCCGGCCGCCGAATCCGATCTCAACGGCATCCTCGTGAAACTGGCCGCGGCCTCGGACGTGCCCACGACGCCCTATCGCGTGACGATCCTCAATACGCCGGTCGTCAACGCCTTCGCCCTGCCTTCCGGCAATCTCTACATTTCGCGCGGGCTGCTCGCGCTCGCCAACGATTCGTCGGAAGTCGCGGCCGTGATGGCGCACGAGATCGGCCATGTCACCGCCCGCCACGCCGCCGCCCGCGCCGAGCAGGAGAAGCGCGCCGCGGTCATCGCCTCGGCCGCCACCGTCATCCAGAGCCGGCAGAGGGGCGAGGAAGTCGAGAACAACCAGCGCCTCTCTTTCGCCAGCTTCTCGCGCCAGCAGGAGATCGAGGCGGACAAGATCGGCGTCGCGGTCATCGCGCGCGCCGGCTACGACCCCTACGGCGCCGCGCGCTTCCTCGCCTCGCTCGGGCGCTCGACCATGCTGAGAGCCGAACTGCTCGGCCAGAAGACGGCCGACAAGCCCGACATCCTCGCCACGCATCCCTCGACCCCCGAGCGCATCGCGCAGGCCACGCAGATCGCGCGGCAGATCGCCGCGCCGGGCATCGGCGCGGCCGATCGCGCCAGCTATCTCGCCGCCATCGACGGCATGAATTTCGGAGAGGACCCCGCCGACGGCATCGTGCGCGGGCGGCGGTTCCTGCAACCGCGCCTGCGCTTCGCCTTCACGGCGCCTGAAGGCTTCGTTCTCGACAACACGCCGCGCGCCCTGCTCGGCCGCGCGCCGGGCGGCGTCGAAGCCGTGCGTCTCGACAGCGTGCCGGACAATTCCGGCGGCGCGCTCGACGGCTATCTCGCCTCGGGCTGGCTTGACGGCCTGCTGCGCTCCTCGGTCCAGGTCGGCGAGATCAACGGGATGCCGGCTGCCTTCGGGCTGGCGCGCGCCGGGGAATGGAACTTCCGCGTCGCGGTCGTCCGCAAGGACGGGCACATCTATCGCCTGCTGTTCGCCGCGCGCTCGATGGACGATTCGTCCGTCGCGCGATTCGACCAGGCGATCCAGTCCTTCCGGCCCCTGACGGAAGAGGAGGCGGCCAGGGTCAAGCCGCTGAAGCTTCAGATCGTGAAGGCCGGCCTGACCGACAATGTCGAGTCCATGGGCAGGCGCATGGCCATCGTCGACCGCCCGCTCGACGTCTTTCTGCTCTTGAACGGGCTCAGTCAGGGGGCGTCGCTGAAATTCGGCGAGCCCTACAAGATCGTCGTCGATCAATAGGCTGCAGCGCGGACTGCGCCGCCTCGCCGGCCGTTTGTGTCCACCATTCACACGCTTGTGATCCCGCAAGCGGCTGCAAGCCGTATAGCTTTGAGCGCCCAATCCGTGAACGCCGCCTTGACCGGCGATCCACAGACCCGGAGGCAACCATGGCGCAACTGCCTGGAGTGCATCGTGAATTTGTGCGCGCCGCGATGGCGGCGCCATTTCTGGAGCGTGAAGAAGAACACCAGCTCGCCCTGCGTTGGCGCGACCTGGACGATCAGAGCGCGCTCGACCAGCTCGCCGGCTCGCATATGCGCCTGGTCATCGCGCTCGCCGCGCGCTTCCGCCATTACGGTCTGCCGATCGCCGACGTGATCCAGGAAGGCCATGTCGGGCTGCTCGAAGCCGCCGCGCGGTTTGACCCCTATCGCGAGGTCCGCTTCTCGACCTATGCGACCTGGTGGATCCGCGCCGCCATCCAGGACTACATCCTGCGCAACTGGTCGATCGTGCGCGGCGGAACGAGTTCGACCCAGAAGGCGCTGTTCTTCAACCTGCGCCGGCTGCGGGCGCAGATGGGCGTCGGCGCCGACGTCGAGAAGACGACGCTGTACGACCGGATCGGCAAGGCGGTCGGCGTTTCCAGCGCCGACGTCGAATTGATGAGCGCGCGTTTCTCCGGGCCGGACATTTCGCTCAACGGCCCGATCAGCGGCGACGATCCTTCCGAGTCCGCAGAGCGCGGCGATTTTCTGGTCGACGAACGGCCCCTGCCCGACGAGACCGTCGGCGAGGACATCGATTCGCAACGCCGCCACGCCATGCTCAATGACGCCCTGTCGCAATTGTCGGAACGGGAGCTGCGGATCGTGCGCCAGCGGCGTCTGGCCGAGGAATCGGCGACGCTCGAAGAACTCGGCGTGCAACTCGGCATCTCCAAGGAGCGCGTGCGCCAGATCGAATCGCGCGCGATCGAGAAGCTGCGCAAGCTGCTCGAAAGCCGCGTCTAGACGCCATGAATCAAAAGCCCGGCGCGAGGCCGGGCTTTTTCCGTGTCGGCGCGCTGGCCGGAATTACGCGGCCTCGTCGATCTCGCCGGAATCCGAATCGGCCTCGGCGTCCGTCTTGGCGGCGCGACGCGGCCCCTTCTGGAGCTGCGTTTCGATCAGCTTGAGCGATTCCTGCTCCGTGATCTTCTGGACGACGGAGAGTTCGCGGCTCATGCGTTCCAGAGCGGCCTCGTAGAGCTGCCGCTCGGAATAGGACTGCTCCGGCTGCGCCTCCGAACGATAGAGGTCGCGCACGACCTCCGCGATCGCGATCAGGTCGCCCGAGTTGATCTTCGCCTCGTATTCCTGGGCGCGGCGGGACCACATGGTCCGCTTGATGCGGGCGCGGCCGGTCAGCGTGTCCAGCGACCTGGAGATGACGGGGCCTTCGGCGAGCTTGCGCATGCCGACGCTCACCACCTTCGGGGTCGGGACCTTCAGGATCATCTTGTCCTTGACGAAGCTGATCACGAAGAGTTCGAGCCTGAAGCCGGCGACTTCCTGTTCCTCGATCGCGATGATCTGGCCGACGCCGTGGGCCGGATAGACGATATGTTCGTTGGTCTTGAAGCCGAGCTTCTGGCTTGCGGGCTTCGCAGGCTTCTGCTCGGGCGCGGGGGCTTTCGCGGCCGGCTTGAACGGCTTGGCTGCGGCGGGAGAAGTTGTCTTTTTCTGTGTCACCGGAATCTGTTCGCTCGTCTCTCGAGGCTGCATCGCCGGCGCGTGCGACGCCGGTCTCGGATCGGGCGCGGCGCGGACGGGCGTGGGCGCGGGCGCTGCAGACGCAATCGGAGCGGCCGTTTCCGGCCGGACCAGTTGAACCTTGGCGCGCGCGCCGGCCTGTTCGACCGGCTTCGGGGTTGTCGCTGTCGTGATCTTCGTCGCGTCTACCGCCTTCTTGGTCTGGGGCTGCTGCGCCTTCTCCTGCATCGTTTCCTTTGCGACCGCCTGAACGCGGTTCTTTTCGGTCTTGGCCTTCGCGGGCGCCGACGACTTGGC
>JBDHTL010000044.1:0-24970 GCA_039808645.1 Rhodoblastus sp.
AAGACCGCCTACAAATACGCCTGGATGGACCGGCTGCGGGCGCGCGCCCGGGACCTGCTGGCGCTGGAGGAGCCGCTGGTTCTGGCGGGCGACTACAACGTGATTCCCGCCCCCGAGGACGCCCGCGACCCGCAGGCCTGGCTCGGCGATGCGCTCTTCCTGCCCGAAACCCGCCAACGCTTCCGCGCGCTGGTCAATCTCGGCTTCACCGACGCGCTGCGCGCCTGCACCGACGCCGGCGGACTCTACACGTTCTGGGACTATCAGGCCGGCGCCTGGCAGCGGAACAACGGCATCCGCATCGACCACCTGCTGCTCTCGCCGCAGGCCGCCGACCGGCTGGCCTCGGTGGCGATCGACAAGGACATGCGCTCGAAGGAGAAGCCCTCGGACCATGTGCCGATTCGGGCGGAATTCAGGGTGTAGCGAGTAGGGAGTAGCGCGTAGCGAATTGGGGCGGAGAATGCGGCCGCGAACACTATTCGCTACTCGCTACTCGCTATTCGCTCGGCAGCGCTCAGCGCCGCTTCATGTAGGTTTCGAGATAGACGGCCGCCGCCTGGCGGTCGTTGTCGGTCGCGCCGCGCATCGCCTTGTCGTAGAGGTCGACGATCCACTTGTCGTTGACGGGATCGTTCGCCGATTCGCGGGCGAGCGTCAGGTACATCAGCCCTTGCGCGCGCTGCTTGGCCACGCCCTCGGGACCCGTGAACAGCAGGTGCCCGAGCATGGCCTGCGACGGCGAATGGCCTTTCTCGGCGGCGACCCTCAGCCAGCGCGCGGCCTGGCGCGCGTCCTTCTCGACGCCTGCGCCATCGAGATACATCCGCGCGAGATTGTACTGCGCGTCCGCGTCGCCGAAATTGGTGGCGGCGTACTGGAACATCTCGCGCGCGCGGGACGGGTTCGGCTTCATCCCGGCGTCCGCGATACCGTTGAGGCTGTAGGCGCCGACGGCGACGAAAGCGCTGGCGACCACCGGCAATTCGCGGCGCGGCGTCTGGTCTTCGTCGTAGTTCTGCACGATCTGCAGGAAGTACCTGTAAGCCTTGTAGTCGTCGACGGCGACGCCGTCGCCTGCCGCGTACATCTTGCCGAGCTTCCATTGCGCGAGCGCGGCGCCGCCCTGGGCGGCGTAGGTCAGCGGCTCGACGGAATTCTTGGCGTCGCCGTTCCGGTAGGAGGCGATGCCGGCGGCCAGAGCCTGCTCGGCGTCGCGATATTTGTGGTGCTGGGCGCCGCGCGCATCGGCGACCTTCTCGCCGTCGAGGGCGAACGCGGGCCCGCTGGCCACGAACAGGCCGCAGGCGATCACAAGGCTAAACCGACCGACCTTCACCATCGACACCATCTCTGCGGCCGGGCCGCGAGACCCTTCGACGCCCCCACGCCATCGCCCCATTAGCCGAGCGCAGCCTCAGCCGCGGGTCGGCGGCGCACAGGTCCGGCGATGTCGAGGAACGGACACGCAAGAACCCCGCGCGCCTCGGGTCCGCCCTCGCGCCGCCAAGCGGAGCCGTCCGGACACGCAAAGTGAGGCTTTCGCGCAACACACTATCTTCGAGACTTTGGTTTCGCTCCGCGAACGAAAGCGTCCATCGCCTTTCATGCTCTAACGCGAAGACATTAGCGCGTGGTTTATGGCTGAAAAGCGGCGTCTCGCCTGCGCCAATAGGGCGGATGCAAGTTGAATCCGGGCTGTGGCGGCGAAGCCACAAACTGCGGCCGGCCCGCCACGACAGGCGGCGGCCGGGGCGGTCAGGCGCGGCCGAGAAACCTGCCGAAGGCCGCCAGCGTCTCTTCGGAAACGTGATGCTCGATTCCCTCCGCGTCGACCTCCGCCGCGGCCTGGGGAACGCCGACGGCGACGAGCAGGTCGACGACCAGCCGATGCCGCGCGCGCACCCGGCGCGCGAGCATTTCGCCGGCGGGCGTCAGGAACACGCCGCGGTAGAGCTTGGACGTGGCGAGCCCCTCGCGCTTCAGCCGCGCGATGCTCTTGATCGCGGAGGCATGCGAGACGCCGAGCCGTCGGGCGATATCGGTCGGCCGCGCCTCGCCCTCGGTGCCGATGAGATCCGAGATCAGCTCGGCGTAATCCTCGAGCAGCGCCGTCGATTGCGCGGTCCGCGCCTTCTCGAATCGATGCGCCTGGTCGGCTTCCGGCGGGAGGTCGGCCGGCGGCGCGACCAATTGGTAGGACTTGAGTTTCGGCATGGCGTGACCTGACGCCAGAATGCCTGGGAATGCGGCGGTTTTCAATCGAGCTTGATTTTCATGCCTTCTCGCCCAATTGTAGCCTTGGCTACAAAAGCGGATCGACGCGGAAATGGACCAGCACCCGGCAGGAACCACGAGCGCCACGCCTCCCGACGCCACGCGCGCCAGGACCACGCTCACCACGCGCACGCAGGAGGACGCCCGCTCCGTCCTGTCCGGCGCGCCGCGCAGCCGCCGCGCCTATCTCGCCTTTCTCGGCCCCGCCGTGGTCGCCTCCATCGCCTACATGGACCCCGGCAATTTCGCGACCAACATCCAGGCGGGCGCGCAATACGGCTACAATCTTCTCTGGGTCGTGCTCATGGCCAATCTCGTGGCCATGCTGTTCCAGGCCCTGTCCGCCAAGCTCGGCATCGTCACCGGCCGCAATCTCGCGGAATTGTGCCGCGAGAAGTTCCCGAAGCCCGTCGCCTACGCCATGTGGGTCGCCAGCGAGATCGCCGCTATGGCGACCGACCTCGCCGAATTCCTCGGCGGCGCGATCGGCCTGTCGCTGCTGTTCGGCCTCCCGCTGCTCTGGGGCATGGTCGTCGTCGCCATCGTCATCTCGGGCATCCTCGCCTTCGAGCGCAAAGGCTTCCGGCCGATCGAACTCGTCGTCGGCGCCTTCGTGGCGACCATTGCGCTCTGCTATTTCGCCGAACTCGCGCTCGCGCCGATCGACTGGAAAGCCGCCGCCAGGAGCGCGGTCACGCCGAAGATCGACGACGCGCGCGCGCTGATGCTGGCCGTCGGCATCATCGGCGCGACCGTCATGCCGCACGCCGTATTCCTGCATTCGAGCCTGACGCAATCGCGCACCCCGCCCCGCGACGCGGACGAGCGGCGCAAGCTCGTGCGCATCTCCAATCTCGAGGTCGTCGTCGCCCTCTCCGTCGCCGGCGTCACCAACATGGCGATGGTCATGATGGCGTCGAGCGCTTTCCACGCCGGCCATTCGGACGTCGCCGAGATCGAGACCGCCTATCACACGCTCACTCCCCTGCTCGGCGGCCTTGCGGCCGGCGTCTTCCTTGTGTCGCTGCTCGCGTCGGGCGTCGCCAGCTCCGTGGTCGGCACGCTGGCCGGCCAGGTCATCATGCAGGGCTTCGTCGGCTTCTCGATCCCCGTATGGGTGCGCCGCCTCGTCACGATGGCGCCGGCCTTCGTCATCGTCGGCATGGGATACGATTCGACTCAGGCGCTGGTGATGAGCCAGGTCGTCCTCTCCATCGCCCTGCCGATCCCGATGATCGCCCTGCTTCTCTTCACCGGGCGGCGCGACATCATGGGCGATCACGTGAACGGGCGCGCGACGCAGATCGCGGCGAGCGCGGGCGCCGCGATCGTTCTGGCGCTCAACGTCGTGCTCATCCTCACCGCGATCGGCGCCCCGATTCCCGGCCTCTAGAACGGGATGATTCTGGGCTGAATCATCGAGCGCCATTGCGAGCCGCGGGTCGCGCCGAAGGCGGGCCCGATGACAGGCTCCGCGAAGCGATCGATCCGGCTGACTTCGGTCATGATCTGCGGATGGATTGCCGCATCGCGACCGGCGAAACCGCGTCGCGGTTTTCACCGGAGCTCCTCGCAATGACGGCAACGTTTCCATCAAATCGAATCCCGATCCGGAAACGTCGGGACGGGCCATTATTTCAGCGCGCGCGGAACCCTGACGCGACCGGTGGCGTTTTTCAGCCATGCTTCGCCCGCTCACGATAATAATCGGAATTCTCGCGGGTTCCGCGCCGCTGATCCCCGCTCCGGCGCTCGCCTGCAGCCCGATCGAAGCCCTGTTCGGCGCCTGCCGTCTGGAAGTCTTTCGGCCCGCCTACGCCTATCCGTCCGAAACCCGCCGGCCGAGGCCGGAACGGAAGATTCATGTCGACCGCGCGCGCCGGGCGAAGGCGAAAGCGGCGACTCACAACGACAGCGGCGTGAGCGGCAAGAGGACCCCGCTACAGCCGACCGCGGACGCGCCGGTCGGCTCGCTCGCCCTCTTCAGGCAGGACTCGACCTTGCGCAACGGCGACATCGTCGTGACCGCGGACGGTTTCAAAGTCTATCGTCACGGCGATTTCCGGCCGATCGCCCACGACGGCGGAAAGCTCGCGCAACTCGAGAAGGCGAGCCTGAAGGGTCGTTCCCGTCCCGAACCGGCGCGGCGCCAGTCGCTCGCCGACCGGACCAGGTGAATCATCACATGTGCGCGATCGTACATCTGCCGGACGCGCGATCACGTTTAGTCGTTGCAGGAGATCGCACCGATGACCCGCACGACTTTCAGAGCCGCCGCCTTCCCGACCGCCCTCTGCGCCGCCGCGCTCGTCGGCCTGGTCGCCTCCGCAACCCCGGCCTCGGCGCAGGATTGCAACCCGCTGACGATCCTGTTCGGAGGCTGCCAGCAGGCGCGCGTGGCGCCGGCCCTGCCCGCCTACGAGCCGCTGAACGTCTCTCCGCAGACATCCGGCCGTCTCAAGGCGGCGCCCGCCCGGAAGACCGCGGCCGACGCCGCCCATCGCCAGACCGCTCATAAGTCGCTCGCCGCGACGCGGCAGGGCGAGGCGCGCAGGTCGATGGTCCAGCGGCCGGCCGTCGAGGCGCCCGTCGGCGCGCTCGCGCGCTTTGCCGCCGATCCGACGCTGCGAGCCGGCGACATCGTCGTGACGACGGAAGGTTTCCGCGTGTATCGCAACAATCGGTTTACCGCGATCGCGCAAGATGGCGGGGCGCTGGCGCAACTCGAACGCGCCAGCCTCCGGCCCAGGTCCGCCGATATCTCGGAGATCGTGACGACCTCCGGCGAAAAGAGCGGTCTGGTGGCCCTGCGTCGCGCCATCCGGGTCGCGTCGAGCCAGTAGGCTCGGCGCGCGGGTGACGAAAGTGACTTGATGCAAGTCGCACGGCGCCGATTTGGTTGAGCGTCGCAGCGTTGTTCAAAACGTCACTGTCGTAGCCTGGAATTTCAGATGTTTCCGTATCCGTTCCGCGCCCGCATCGTCGCGGCTTCCGTCTTCGCCGCGGCGGCCTTCGCGCCCGGCGCCGCCCTCGCCTGCAACCCGATCCAGTTCCTGTTCGGCGGCTGCCGGCCCGAGCCGACCCCTCAGCCGCAGCCGACGCTGGAGAATCTCATCGACCGCGACCACGGGCATGCGGCGCGCGCCAGGCGAAAGCCCGTCGCCGCGGGTCCGGCGCGCGGCGCCAAGCAGGCCGCCATCGCCCCGCCGTCCGGCGCGAGCGTCGGCTCGGTCGCGCATTTCGCCGAGGACAAGACGCTGCGCCGCGGCGACGTGGTGGTGACGTCGGAAGGCTTTCTCGTCTACCGCGGCCAGGGCGGCGCCCATTCGCGCAACGATTTCGAGCCGCTGACCAAGGCGCGCGACGAGCTGGCGACCCTCGAAAAGGCGAGTCGCAATCCCGGCGCCGCCTACGCGCCGTTGCAAAATGCCGCGACCAACCTGCCGGCGAACGGCAGGACGACAAAGGCCGGAGCGCGTCCCGACGCCTCGGAATTCGAGGCGAAGGCCGCGGAATAGGCCTTCGGCGTCAGCCCAGCCGTTCCAGCGCCGCCTGCATTTTCGCGATTCGGGCGCGCGAATCCTCGAGGCGCTCGCGGTTCTCCTCGATCACCTCTTCCGGCGCGCGGGCGACGAAATCGGCGTTGCCGAGTTTGGCCTCGACCTTCTTCGCCTCGCCCTCGAGCTTGCCGATCTCCTTCGACAGCCGCGCCTTCTCGACGGAAATGTCGATCGCGCCGGCCAGCGGCAGGGCCGCCGTCAGCCCGCGCACGATCATCTGCGCCGAACCGCCGGGCGCGGCCGTCGCGAAACCGATGTCCGACACGCGCGCGAGCTTGCGGATCGTCTCGCTCCAGTCGGTCGCGCGTTGCTTGATCGCAGCCTCCGCCCCGACCAGAACCAGCGGGACCTGCGCGCCCGCCGGCACGTTCATCTCCGAGCGAACCGAGCGGATTTCGGTGACGAGATCGACCACCCAGCCGACCTCGGCCTCGGCGTCCGAATCGCCGAGACCCTGCAGCCGCGGCCATTCGGCGAGCGCCAGCAGGCTCTCGCGCTTCGGGCCTTCGGCGCCCTTGATCGCCCAGAGCTCCTCGGTGAGGAAGGGCATGAAGGGATGCAGCAGCTTGAAGATGACGTCGAGCGTCCAGGCCGTCGTCGCGCGCGTCTCGGCCTTCACCGCTTCGTCCTCGCCGGTCATCAGCGGCTTGGACAGCTCCAGGAACCAGTCGCAGAACACGTTCCAGACAAAGCGGTAGACGGCGTTCGCCGCATCGTTGAACCGATAGGCCTCGAGCGCCGCCGTCGTCTGTTCGGCGGTGGCCGCCGCCTCGCCGACGATCCAGCGGTTGATCGGCGCCTTCACCGCTTTCGGGTCGAAATCCGCCTGCCGCACGCACAGATTCATTTCGGCGAAACGCGAGGCGTTCCAGAGCTTGGTCGCGAAATTGCGATAGCCCTCGATCCGCTCCAGCGACAGCTTGATGTCGCGCCCCTGCGCGGCCATCGCCGCCAGCGTGAAGCGCAGCGCGTCCGTGCCGTAGGAGGGAATGCCCTTCGGATAGGCCTTGCGCGTGTCCTGCTCGATCTTCCTGGCGTCCTGCGGGTTCATCAGGTTGGACGTGCGCTTGGAAACCAGCGTTTCCAGATCGACGCCGTCGATGATGTCGAGCGGGTCCATCACATTGCCCTTGGACTTCGACATTTTGGCGCCCTTCTCGTCGCGGACGAGGGCGTGGATGTAGACGTCCCTGAAGGGCGCATCCTGCATGAAATGCTTGCCCATCATCATCATCCGGGCGACCCAGAAGAAGATGATGTCGAAGCCGGTGACCAGCACAGAGGTCGGGTAGAAGCGTTGCAGCTCCTTCGTCTCGTCCGGCCACCCGAGCGTCGAGAACGGCCACAGCGCGGACGAAAACCAGGTGTCGAGCACGTCCTCGTCGCGGGTGAGAAAGCCCGGGTGCCGGTCGGGATGCTCGGCGATGCGGCCGGCCTCCACGTCGTCCAGAATTTCGCGCTCCGTGGCGTCGGCCAGCGCCTGCACCAGGGCGTCCTCGTAGGTTTCGGCGACATAGACGCCGCCCCAGCCCGAATACCAGGCCGGGATCTGGTGGCCCCACCACAGCTGGCGCGAGATGCACCAGGGCTGGATGTTGTCGAGCCAGTCGAAATAGGTCTTTTCCCAGTTCTTCGGCACGAAGCTGGTTTCGCCGGAGCGCACGGCGGCAAGCGCGGGCTGGGCCATCGTCTTGGCGTCGACGTACCATTGATCGGTAAGAAACGGTTCGATCACCACGTTCGAGCGGTCGCCGGTCGGAACCTGCAGCGTGTGCGGCTCGATCTTCTCGACGAGTTCCCTGGCCTCGAGCATCTCCACCACAGCCTTGCGGGCGGCTTCGCGCGGGAGGCCGTGCAGCGCGGCAAGCGTCTCGGTCAGTTCCGCGCTCTGCGCAACGCCATCGAGGAAGTCCACATTTTCTTGAATCGAAACGCGAGCTTCCTGATCCAAAATGCTGATCTGCTTGAGATTGTGCCGCTTGCCGACTTCGAAGTCGTTGAAGTCGTGCGCCGGCGTGATCTTGACCGCGCCGGCCCCCTTCTCGGGGTCGGCATATTCGTCCGCCACGATCGGGATGAGACGCCCGACCAGCGGCAGGCGCACGCGCTTGCCGACCAGGTCCATGTAGCGCTCGTCGTCGGGATGGACCGCGACGCCGGTGTCGCCGAGCATCGTCTCGGGGCGCGTGGTGGCGACGACGATATGCTCGCCGGTCTCGTCGCCGGCGCCGTCCACGACCGGATAGCGGAAGTACCAGAGCGAGCCCTTGGTCTCGACCTGCACGACCTCGAGGTCGGAGATCGCGGTAAGCAGCTTCGGGTCCCAGTTGACCAGCCTTTTGTCCTTGTAGATCAGCCCGTCCCGGTAGAGCTGGACGAATACCTTGATGACGGCCTGCGACAGTCCCTCGTCCATGGTGAAGCGCTCGCGCGACCAGTCGCAGGAGGCGCCCAGCCGCTTCAACTGCTGGACGATCGCCCCGCCCGACTCGGCTTTCCACGCCCAGACCTTTTCGAGAAAGGCCTCGCGCCCGATCTCGCGGCGACCCGGCTCCTGCCGCTCCATCATCTGGCGCTCGACCACCATCTGCGTGGCGATGCCCGCGTGATCGGTGCCGGGCTGCCACAGCACGTCCTTGCCGCGCATCCGCTCGAACCGGCACAGCACGTCCTGCAGCGTGTTGTTGAGCGCATGGCCCATGTGCAGGTTGCCGGTGACGTTGGGCGGCGGAATGACGATGCAATAGGTCTCGGCGCCCGCCCGCTCCGGCCGCCCCGCCTTGAAGGCGTCCGCCTTTTCCCATTCGGCCGCGATGCGGCTCTCGACGGATTTGGGATCGAAGGTCTTTTCCATGCTCATGGCGGCAGGGTTTAGCGGCGTTGGGCGTCCAAGTCAGCCCTGATTTCGCAAGAGCGGGCCGGAAGAACCGTGATAGACCCTCGAAGGCAAGACGCGGAGGGATTGCATGAAAAGCGTTTTGGCGCGGGCGGCCGGAGATTTCTTCTCGACGATCCTGTTCGTGGTCGTCTGGGTGGCGACGGACGATGTCGCCATCGCCACTGTCGTGGCTGTCGTCGGCGCGATAGGCCAGTTCTTCTGGGCGAAGCGTATGGGCTACGCCATGAACGCCGTGTCCTGGATCGGCCTTGCCCTCATCGTCTTGCTGGGCGGCGCGACCCTGGTTACCGGCGACTCGCGCTTCGTCCTCATCAAGCCGAGCCTCGGGCATTTCGCCGTCGGGTCGCTGATGCTGAAGCGCGGCTGGATGGGGCGCTACATGCCGCCGCGCGTGATGGAGACGGCGCCCGACCTGCCGGTCGTCGCGGGCTATTGCTGGGCGGCGCTGATGCTCACGACCGGCGTGGGCGTGGTGGCGACGGCGCTGACGGGCGACGCCAGATTGTGGGGCGCCTTCGTCTTCGGCGTCGCGCCGGCGGCGAAAGTCGTCGCCATGGCCGTGCAATATGTGACGTTTCGCGTCGTGATCGGTCGCCGCCTGGCCGCGGGCGCAGCGGCAAGCCGGCGTTGAACGCCGACAAGGCGCGAACGGGCCATTCGGTTGGCTGCGCGCGACGGGACGCCGGCTTCGATCGCCGCACGACAATTGACTTTCATCTGGCCACTTTCCACAATCCATTGTTTCTTTTGGTGGAAAGCCAACATGACCGGCGAAATCAATCCGCTCGCGCCCCACGCGCTGCCCGCGTTCATCACGTCGCCGGCCGAGTCGGATGTCCTCCTGATCGGGATCGCCGCATTTCTCGTCCTGGCGGTGTTTCTGATCGGGATATTGTTCTTCTGGCTGCACAGCCTGCCGGAGCGCATGGCGCACAAGAGCCAGAAGCTGCAACTCGAGATCGTCGCGGTCCTGTGCCTGCTCTCGCTGTTCACGCACAATAACGCGCTTTGGGCTGCGGCTCTCTTGCTGGCGGTCGTCGATCTGCCCGACATCGGGACGCCGCTCAACCGCATCGGCGCCGCCCTCGATCGCCTGACCGGCGCGTCGCGCGACGGGTCCCCCGAGGCGAAAGCCGAGACGCCGATTGTCGAGCCCGCGGTTTCCACGTCCCGTCCCGCAACCGCGCCGGCCGTAGCGGCGATTTCGACCGCCGGTCCGGCCGCCGAACCGCCGGCGTCGAAATCGAACGATTAGGTCATGCTCGAAGTCATCCTCTGCTCTCTCGTCACCATTCTTCCCGACTACCTGTTTCGGAGGTATCGGCAGGGGAAGCGGATCGGCAGGGAGATCACGCTCTTCTCGGTCTGGTACGAGCTGAGATACGGCCTGACCGCGTGCCTGATGCTCACGCTGTCGCTCATAACGATCGTGTTCTTCTATCACCCGTCATCGACCAGCGTGACCGCCTATTACCGGACGGTCCCGATCGTTCCGGACACGGGTGGGCGCGTCGCGGAAGTCTATCGGACGATCAGCGACGCCGTCGCGGCGGGAGACCCGATATTCCGCCTCGACACCACCCGGCAGGAGGCGGCCGCCGAGGTCGCACGCAACCGGATCGCGGAAACGGAGGCCGCAATGGTCGTGGCCCGTTCGGACGCTGACGCCGCCGCCGGCAAGGTCGTCGAGGCGCGCGCGGCCGCGCAGCAGATAGAAGACGATCTTCGCGCCAAGCGCGCCCTCAATCGCACGGGAACGGCCATCGTGGCGCCGCGCGATATTGAGAAGCTCGAAGTGAGCCTGTCCGCCGCCCGCGGAACCGTCGCATCCGCTCAATCCGCGCAGAGGTCGGCGCAGGAACGTCTCCAGACGCTCTTGCCGGCTCAACGGGCCACTGCAGAAGCGTCGTTGCGGCAGGCGGAAATCGAGATCGAGAAGTCGACGGTGAGAGCCGGCGTGTCAGGACGGGTGGAACAATTCACGCTGCGCAAGGGCGACATCGTCAACCCCGTGCTGCGCTCGGCTGGCCTGCTGATCCCCGAGGACGCGGGGCGGCAGGCGCTTCAGGCGGGCTTCGGACAGATCGCCGCGCCGGTCGTCAAGGTCGGAATGGTCGGCGAAGTCGCCTGCAATACCGCGCCCTGGCGCATCATACCGGTCGTCGTTAGCGGAAAGCAGAACTATGTCGCCGCCGGGCAAATCCAGGGCGGCCAGCAGCTCATCGAGGCCCGGAACATGCAAGGCGACGGCACGATCCTCGCCTATCTCCAGCCCTTGTACGCGGGCGGGATCGACGGAATCGTCCCCGGCAGCCAATGCATCGCCAACGTCTATTCGAACCATCACGAGGAAATAGCCAATCCCGCCACGCCCGCTGCGCGCCGCGTGGCGCTGCACATCGTCGACGCGCTTGCGCTGGTTCACGCGATCCTGTTGCGCATTCAGGTCGTCGTCATGCCTTTCAAGACGCTCGTGCTCGCCAGCCACTGACGCCGGCCGCGCCGTTTCGCGTCGCCTCAAAAAATGGAGCCCGCCGAAGGGCGGGCTCGTCTGGACACGCGACTCGACGCCCGAGCCGAAACCTTCGGCTACGCCAGCGCCTTCAGCGCCGCCCTGCCCGCATAGACCGCCTGCGAGCCGAGCTCCTCCTCGATGCGGATGAGCTGGTTGTACTTGGCCAACCGGTCGGAGCGGGCGAGCGAACCGGTCTTGATCTGTCCGCAATTTGTGGCGACCGCGAGGTCAGCGATGGTGGAATCCTCGGTCTCGCCGGAGCGGTGCGACATGACCGCCGTATAGCCCGCGCGCTGCGCCATTTCGACGGCCGCCAGCGTCTCGGTCAGCGAGCCGATCTGGTTGACCTTCACCAGGATCGAATTGGCGATGTGTTCCTTGATGCCGCGCGAAAGGCGGCTGACGTTGGTGACGAACAGGTCGTCGCCGACGAGCTGGCACTTGGCGCCGATCTTGTCGGTCAGCAGCTTCCAGCCTTCCCAATCGTCCTCGGACATGCCGTCCTCGATCGTGACGATCGGATAGGCGGCGACGAGGCCCGCGAGATAATCGACCTGCTGGGCGATCGAGCGCGTCTTGCCCTCGCCTTCGTAATGGTACGAGCCGCCCTTGAAGAACTCGGTCGAGGCGCAGTCGAGGCCGAGCATCATGTCCTTGCCGGCCGCGAAGCCCGCCTGCTCGATCGCCTTCATGCAGAAGTCGAGCGCCGCTTCCGCCGACGGCAGGTTCGGGGCGAAGCCGCCCTCGTCGCCGACATTGGTGTTGTGGCCTTCCTTCTTCAGCGCGCCCTTGAGCGTATGGAAGACTTCCGCGCCCCAGCGCACGGCTTCCTTCAGCGATGGCGCGCCGACCGGCAGGATCATGAATTCCTGGAAGTCGATGGGATTGTCGGCGTGCGCCCCGCCATTGACGATGTTCATCATCGGCACGGGCAGCGTGCGGGCGTGCGCGCCGCCGACATAGCGCCACAGCGGCAGGCCGGCGGCGTCGGCGGCCGCCTTGGCGGTCGCCAGCGACACGCCCAGGATGGCGTTAGCGCCGAGCCTGGCCTTATTGGGCGTGCCGTCGAGCGCGATCATCGTCTCGTCGATGGCGATCTGGTCCATCGCGTCCATGCCGACCAGCGCGTCGGCGATGGAATCGTTGACGCTGTCGATCGCCTTGAGCACGCCCTTGCCGAGAAAGCGCTTCTTGTCGCCGTCGCGCAGCTCGACCGCCTCGTGCGCCCCGGTCGAGGCCCCCGACGGAACGGCCGCGCGGCCGAACGACCCATCGGACAGCGTGACGTCGACCTCTACGGTCGGATTGCCGCGCGAATCCATGATCTCGCGGGCGTGGATGTCGATGATGTCGGTCATGAGCGGCCTCGGAATGGAATCTGAAAGGGCTTGCGCGCCGCCTTGTACTGCGGCGGACCGCCGAGGGAAAGGCGGCCGGGCGCGGCGGATCGCAGCGCCAAGGCAGATTAACGTCGACGGGACCCGCCGCTATTCAGCGGCGATTTGCTCGCTCCGCGAATGGTTCGAGTAGGTCGACCAAGTCGGTTTGTAATCGTCGCTGGCCTGATTGCCCCAAGTTGTCCAGCCAGGTCTGGTTCCGCGCGCGAACAATTCGAGGAATGGCCCGGGCGAACATGCTTCGATCAGGTCGTACTGCTGATCGGGTTTCCGGGAATGTTCCCGCTTTTGCTCGGCTATGAAATTGACCTGCCGCCGTCCCGGCGCAAGCGTGCGCGCGTTCTTGCCGCGAACGCCAAACAGGATCACCTCCGTCACGTTGCGGAAGTAGAAGCCGACACCGCGCCCGTCGGACCCGCCATCCTTGCGCGTCTTGTGCCAGATGAGGTTCGATTTGTAGTTGAAACCCCACGCCTTCATCACCTCGAGGCCATCGGGTAACAGCGCGTTGGGAACCCAAAGATACAGATGCGCGGTCGGCGCCACGACCTGCGAAACAGGCAGCGCGCAAATCTCAGGGAGCGACAATGTCCCGTACCGGCTCAGACGCCGATGTTCGGGCGCCATCTTCCCGGTGCGGTTCATAAATTGCCACGGTGGGTCCGCAAGGACGGTCGAGAACCGCTTTCGACCAGCCAAGGCCGCCAAATCGCTATGCGATTGAGTTTGCGACATTATTTTTCCAACCGTTCTCTATGTGTTCACATCATACAGCTTTGCGGTAATTCCGAAAACAAGAATCGGACAGCCGCCCCCGCCGCCGCCTTCTATCCTGGGGAGAAGCTTGCTCATGTGGGTCGTCGAATTGCCGTAGCTCGACCCCTTTCCAAGGTCATTGAATATCGATTGAAGCTCGTCGGAACGGGTGACGATCACCCCGGCGCCGATGGCGCGCAGGTCGAACAGCAATCGAAAATTGTTCAAGTCGCGATCGTAAAATGGATCCTTGTTATTCCACTCGATTTCGAGCGCCACGTGGTTCTTGTAGCAATCGATCTTGTGTGTCGGGGACTCGATCATATTGTTGTCGAGCATGATGCCCGTACGAAATTGCTTTTCTATCCAACCGAGCTTCGAGAACGGCCCATCGAACGCTTTGGACAAATCGGATCGATTTCCGCCTGCGGCAAGAATTTTCGATCTGGGGAGCGTGAACGAGCGCAGCACCGACTGAATTTCCGCCCACTCCTCCGGATATGCCGTCGAAAGGACGCCGGCGGCGTTGCGCCATTCGTGGACCTCGTAAAGGTCTCGCAAATCGTCCGGAACGAGGTGGAGCGTCGACACGCAGCGATATTCGCCGAGCGCGTCGATTCGGGAAACCCATCGCCCTCTCTTGCCATCGGAACCCCTCCACGCCTCTCGCGTTCTTCACGCAGGCGGCGGCGCCGCCACAAGCCGCACGATCCGTTTTCGTAAACGCCGAGCCAGTAGCCCGGCGCCGGTTTCGTGCGGCCTTTCGACCATTCAAGACAGGAGATCGCCATGAACTGGGATCAGGTGCAGGGCAACTGGAAGCAGATGACCGGCAAGGTCAAGGAGCAGTGGGGCAAGCTGACCGACGACGACATCGCCAAGATCGACGGCAAGCGCGAGCAGCTGGAAGGCAAGATCCAGGAACGCTACGGCTACACCAAGGATCAGGCCAAGAAGGCAGTGGACGACTGGAGCGTCTGACCGTCAGTCTTCCAGAACAATTCGGGCCGGCGCACCTCGGGCGCCGGCCTTTTTTTGCGGCAATCCGCCGCGCTTGTCCGAAAATGGCCACCGGCCTATCTGTGCGCCCATGAAATCCGCCGACGGCCCCAACCTTCTCGGCAAGCACGCCGCCCTGCCCGCCTCGCCCGACGAGGCGGAACTCGATCGCGTGGACAATCCCCATCCCGACACGCTCTATCTCGCGCGCTTCACGCAGCCGGAATTCACCTCCCTCTGCCCGGTCACCGGCCAGCCGGATTTCGCGACCCTCGTGATTGACTACGCGCCGGCCAAATGGCTGGTGGAATCCAAGTCGCTCAAGCTCTACCTCGCCTCCTTTCGCAATCACGGGGCCTTCCACGAGGATTGCACCGTGCGCGTCGCCAAGGACCTGGTCGGCCTGCTCGAACCGCGCTGGCTTAGGATCGGCGGCTATTGGTATCCGCGCGGCGGCATGCCGATCGACGTCTTCTGGCAGACGGGCGCTCCGCCGGAAGGCCTGTGGCTGCCCGACCAGGGCGTCGCGCCCTACCGGGGCCGGGGATGACGCGGCGTCACGCCGTCAGGCGACGACGGCCTTCGAGAGAGAATAGATGACAGAAGCGTCCCGCTATCAGCCCGGTTTCATCCCGCCCGCCGGCGTCGACGAGGAGGGTCTCGGCCGGCTGGTCGACGCCTTCTACGCCAAGGTCCGCGACGACCAAATGCTCGGCCCGATCTTCAACCGCGAGATCGCGGACTGGCCCGAACATCTCGACAAGCTGAAGAAATTCTGGGCCTCGACCATGCTCAGGACGGGCGCCTACGACGGCCGGCCGCTGCCGCCGCACCTGAAACTGCCCGAAATCTCCGACGCCCATTTCGCGCGCTGGCTGGAACTGTTCCGCGAGACCGCGGCCGAGGAAATGCCCGAGATCGGCGCGCCGGCCGTCACGGCAATGGCCGAGCGCATCGCAACCTCCTTCCGCATGGCGATCGCCTTCCACCGCGGCGAGGATTCGACCAAGATCAGGCCGCTCTAGAAATCGTCAGTGGAGACATCCGCTCTGGCCGTCGGTCCGCGCGTCTGCTGCGAGGCGAGACGCCGAACGGCGGTAAAGGAGATGAAGCGCTCCAGTCCGAATATGTCCTTGCGGTCCGTGCGAAGCCGCGCGAGATAGTCGGGATCGTCAAGCAGAGCGGCGATGGCCGAGGGATCGCCGCCGATGGCTGGCGCCGTTCCACCCGCGCCGCCAAACCGAACGGCCTGAGGCGGCAGCGTCTTGTCGGAATCGAAGCCGGCCACGTCGAGCACGTCGAGCACGTTCGCCATCGAGACAAAGCTTCCCGGCCCCGCGAAATCCGAACCGAGCCGCAATACGGAAAGCGCCGAATCGGCGGACGCCGCGCCGGTGATGATATTGTCCACGAGATCGCCGACGCACGGGGCCTGGCTGACGTGCAAGCGGCCGCCCGGGCGAAGGATCCGCGCAATTTCCAGCAGCGTCGCCTGGCGGCCCTGCCAGCGAAGCCACTTGCCTTCAAGCCATACGCCGTCGAAGCGCGCGTCTTCGAAAGGAAGCGGCAAGGGCGCATCGAGTTTGAGATAATCGATATTGTCCACGCCCAGTTGGTCGCAGACCGACCTGACGAGCGCAAATCTCTTGTCGCTCGGATCGGCGAGCGTCAGCGCATTGCCGGCTTCGGCAAGAAACGGCGTGATAGAGCCCGATCCGACGCCGAGTTGAACAATTCGCCCCAATTCGACGAAACGCTGGCGTCGAACCAGATTGCGGTAGAAGTTCTTGTCCCGGGAAAACGGCGCTATCTGCCGCCGCTTCTTCCCGCCTATCGAGATCGACAAGGTCTGAATGTCTCGCGCGTCGATCTCGCCGGTGAAGCGAGTCCGATTCATTTCGTTCAATATGTCGTTGTAGACCTTGAGACTGTCGAGTTTGGCCTTCGTCTTGGCGGGCGTATTGCCCATGTGGCGCTTGTCCGAAGTCTTGCAGAACGTGCAATAGGCGAGTTCTTCGGCCGTATCCATCGTCCGGCGCAGGTGCTGCATGAAGGGGTGATTCCACATCCCCGTTTCGCGATGGAAGTCCTGCGCCGTCGGCCACTCGAATTCCGGCAACTTACCGAAGAAATTGCAGCAGATGAGGGTTCGGTCGAAGATGTCGATCTTCAGCATGCGCCAGGGCGCCCAGCAGAACGCCTTCTGCTTGCGTGCGGCGAACCTCACCCACTCGTAGCTGATCCCGTCGGACTGAGCCTCGACGTCGTTTGCGAGCTCTTTCGGAATGCCCTCGTCGATGATCAGAGGCGGTTCCGTTCCGCGTCGCAGACGCGGAAGGCCGAACAGAAACCGGAATGGATTGAACAGCGCGGCTTTGTTTGTCCCTGCCGCATCCGAGTTGCGGCGATGTAGCGCATTATATGTGGCGAAGTCGTAGACCGGCGGCGTAGCGGTTTGCGCCGCGGCCCCACTTTTCGAATTGGACCCGCCCTCGATTGCGCCCTTTATCCATTCGATCGTACGGCCCGTGGAGATGCCGAAAAATCCCGTGGTGCGATTGACCTCCCTGGGAAGCGATGCGGCTTCCGGCACGGCGACCTGGACCCCGCGGCGTAACAGGTCGAGCGAGGGCAAGGGTTTGACGAGCAGAATGTTGTGCTTCGCGCAGGCTGCTTCCAGCTTCCGGAACGCCGCATCCGCCTTCTCCGGCGACCGGTAGACGGATTCGGCATCTGTGTAGAGCTTTCGACTCTCCGAGTGCGGCGGCGGCGTCATGAAGTTGACGTTGATGTCGGTGAAACCGAGCGAAGCCAGCAAGGCGGGCGCCTCCGGCAATTCGTCGAGGTTGTTCGTGTGGACGACGTAACCGCAACGCAGGCGCGGCAAGGCCGTCCCAGCGCGCTCCTTGGCGGCCTTCAACCGGGTGAGATTGTCGATGAGCTTGTCCCATTGCAGCGGGCTCATCGTCTTTTCGTAGGTCTCCTTGCGCGCCGAATTTATCGATACGTAGAGATACGTGACATAGCCGACGATCTCGTCGATGAGGCGATCGCGAAGCAGCGATGCATTCGTGATCGATCCGAAATTGAGATACGGCGCTTTCTGGCGGAACAGCTTGATGATCTCGAGAACGTTGGGATGGGCGAACGGCTCGCCGAGTCCCCCGCCGTTGGGCGTGTAGTTCTTGCAAAACCGCAGCCAATCGGCGCGTTCGAGACGCTCGAGGGAGACCTTTTCCTCCACCACGCGCTCGGGGACGTAGGCGCAGAAGACGCACCGCGCGTTGCAAATGTCGGTGAAGCTGAAACCGACCGTGACCGGAAACGACGATACCCGGTCCACCCGCAGATGAGCTTCCCAGGCCGCGAGCATCTCGTTGGCGGCAATCAGCTCACGGCTCGGCGCAGCGTTTTCGCGGACGGCGTCCTCGATAAACGATCGCCAGTCCTCGTAGCGGCCGCGCAACGTGGGGATGTTTGCGCCGCGCCTGATGACGGTCGCATCGCTCGGCGTCTCGTAAAATCGTCGAACGAACGGGTCCTGCAGCGAAGGACCCGCGAACGCCGCTCCTCCGATGGCGCCCAATTCTGGTATCGCAGCGCTCCATGCGTTCACGTCCCACCTCGCCGAAAGGTCTCGATGAATTGTTCTAGAAGCGCCCAATGATGCGGCTGAATTTATACTGCAGCAAGCACGAATTGTAGAAATCCGGCCGATTTTGTGCGGTGAACGCTGAATAGCGTTTTACTTTATTCATACCTCTCTAACGCACGCATGACAGCCTGCTGACGAACTCACCAGGAGGCCTGCCTTGATCCCTGTCGTCTTCGACAATTGCCGCGGCTGGCTGCATCCTCGGGCCGATGTCGGCGCGTTCCGGCGCGGCGCGATCGTCTGCGGCGCGCACGGTTTCGAGGACCTCTGCTCGCGTTCCTCGCTGCGGCTGCTGGCCGGAGAACTGTCGGCGCGCGGCGTCCCCGTGCTGCGCTTCGACTGGCGCGGCACGGCGGATTCGGAGGGCGACGGCGAAGCGCCGCATCGCGTCGCCACCTGGCTCGGCAATATTGGCGAAGCCGCGCGAAAACTCGTCGAGATGACCGGGGTCGAGGAAATCGCGCTCGTCGGTTTGCGTCTCGGCGCCTTGCTGGCGCTGGAAGCGGCGCGCGACATTTCGCCCGCGCGGCTGGTGCTTCTCGCCCCGCCCGCCTCCGGCCGGGCGCTGAAGCGCGAACTCGAAGTCATGAGCCGCATCTTCCAGGGCAAGCCCGGCGCGGCGGAGGACGCCGGCTTCGACGGCGTTTCGGCGGCGGGCTTCCGCATTTCGCGCGCCACGCTCGACGATCTCGCCCTGGTCGGCTCGCGCCGCCTGTCCGGCGCGCGCGATTGCGCGACGCTCGTACTGACGCAAGACCCCGACGGATCGCCGCTCGCCGACAAGCTGCTCGACGTGGGCGCGGACGTCACGGTCGAGCCTTTCGAGGGCTACGCTGACATGATGTGCGACCCGACCGCCGCCCTGCCGCCGACCAAGGCGATCGCACGGATCGCGGATTTCGTGAGCGGAGGGGCGTCGGCTTCCCCGCGTCTTGAGGAGCGCCTGAAAGGCGCGTCTCGAAGGGGGGCCGAGGGCCGAAAGTCCGGATCATGCTTCGGGACCCCTGCTGCGCAAACCCCTCGGCATGAGAGAGTGGAGCAGGACCCCGCCATCCTCGCCACCGATGTCTGGCGCGAGGAGGCCGCGCAATTCGGTCCCGACAATCGTCTCGTCGGGATTTTCTGCCAGCGCGCGGCGGGCGAGCGGCGGTCGCAGGCCGTCGTCTTCCTCAATTCCGGCGGCGTCTATCATATCGGCTGGGCGCGCATGTTCGTGGATATGGCGCGCCAGCTCGCCGCGAACGGCGTTGCCTCCCTGCGCATGGACATGAGCGGCGTCGGCGATTCGCTGTCGCCCGCCGGCCCGGACCGCGCGCCGCTGTTCGACCGCGGCCTCACCCGCGACGTCGAAGCCGCCATCGACTGGCTGTTCTCGCGCAGCATACGGGACGTGTCGCTGTTCGGCGCCTGCTCGGGCGCCTATCAGGCCTTCCACGCCGCGATCCACGACAAGCGCGTGACCAGGATCGCGCTGGTCAATCAGGCCTGCTTCGTCTACGGGCCCACCTACGCGATGCAGATCGAGGCCTGGCGGCGCACGAAGGCCGCCGACGTCAGCATGAAGCTCGCGGGCGCCGACAGCCCCGTCGAGAGCGACTCGAAAGGCGCCCGCGCGCTCCTGTTTTCCCTCGCCAAGAAAGTGGTGAAGGCGGGGCTCGTCCACGCGACCGACGCCACCTTCGCCGTCCGCCGCCGCGTGCCGGGCCTCAATGCGGTCGAACGCTGGTTCGGCGAATTGTCGGCGCGCGGCGCGCAGACGCTGCTGATCTACAGCGAGAACGATCCGGGCCTGTGGGAGCTGGAACGGCATCTGGGCGCCCGCAGCCATGCCGCCTCGCCCCTGCCCGGCGTGCGCACGACGCTGATCCCGGCCGCCGACCACGAACTGACCCCGAAAGCCGCGCGAAAGGCCTTGAGCGCGGTCCTCGACGCCTTCGTCAGCGAGAAGGCCGCCTGAGGCGCATCCCGCAGGCGGCGCGACTCTTGCGACGGCGATCGGCGGGCAAGGCGCCCTTCAGCGTCCGGCCGGATCGGGGCCAGCGCCCGGCGGGCCGTCGGTGTTGAACCAGCGGCCGGGCGAGGAGCGGCGTGGCGGGGCCTCGGGCGGCGGCATGGTCGCGCCGATGTCGGGCTGCACGACCGGGGGCGCCTTCGGCTCGACCCTGCGCCTGGTGGTCTTGGGCTTGGCCTCGGGCGCGCCGGGGGAGACCACATCCGCGTTCGGCGGCGGCGCCTCGTCCCGTTTCGCCTCGACCGGCGCCTGGATGAGCTGGCCGTCGCCTTTGCAGTCGGTCAGCCACACGTCGTACACGGGGTGCTCGACGCCGTGCAGGCCGGGGCTCGCCGCAAACATCCAGCCCGAGAAGATGCGCTTGAACTTCTTGTCCTCGAGCAGCTCGTCGACCTCGACGAAGGAATCGGTGAGCGGCGCCTCGGTCGGCGGGCGCGTGTAGCAGACGCGCGGCGTGATCTGCAGCGAGCCGAACTGCACGGTCTCGTCGATGGCGACGTCGAAGGCGATGATGCGCCCGGTGATCTTGTCGAGGCCGGCGAAGACCGCGTTCGGATGCTTGATCTTGTCGGCTTTCGCAGCGCCGGCGAAACCGCCGACGACAAGGGCGAGCATCGTTGCGCGAATTGTCGACGTACTGAAATGGAGCCGCATTCGTTTTCTCGTAGGCCGGCGACGCCCCGGCGCGTTGGTCTCTGAGCGTGCGTGCAGACGCTGCAGATTATCGCGCCGGTCAACGCCGGCTAGAGCCATGAACGGCCGTGCGGGCGAAATCGTGGCGAAGCCCGGCGCTCAGTTTCCCGGCGTCCAAGCCTCGTAGTCGCCGGTCGCGGCCGGGCGGCGGCCGGTGCGGTAGAGCGAGCCCTCGGGGCGCCAGGCCTCGGCCGTGCCGGTCTTGTTCGGCAGGTGCGGCTTTTCCCATTCGTAGGGCTTGTAATTCTCCTCCGTCGGCGGCGTGTCGACGGTGTGGTGCAGCCAGCCGTACCAGCCCGGCGGCGTCGCGGAAGCCTCGCTCTCGCCGGCGTAGATCACCCAGCGGCGCTCGAATCCGAGGTCGCGATGGACGCCCCGTTCCTTGTAATAGGCGTTGCCGAACTCGTCGTGGCCGACCAGCACGCCCTTGCGCCAGGTGTAGAAGAACGTGTTCCAGGTGCCGCCCTGCCACCAGGAGAAAAAGCGCTGGAGCCACAGCATCGTCGAGCCTCCGGATTCGCGCACACCTATGGCCGATGGCGCGCTGCGGCGCAACCCGATCTTTCGACGCGGGGCGCGCGCGATGCGGCCCTTGCCGAATCTCCCGGGACGCGGAAGTCTGAGGCGCCTGACGGTTAAGATTTTCCCCACAATCCACAGATTTATCCTATATATTGCGTCTGCCGTCATAAATCGCACAATATCTTGACGTCCTCTGACGACTCGCCCTAGTCTCGACTCAATCGCAACCGGTCCCGACGAGGCGGCCAAGAAACGCCTCGAAGAGTTCCGGTTGTGACTCGCTGTTAGAGCCGGCAACGGCCGAGCGTGTTTTCAACAGGCGTCGAACAGAAACAGGCAGGGCTGGAAAACAGCCGGCGCGGGGGCATCTGCGCCAGAGGGGACATTCATGCGGATCGACAGACGTTACACCGAGGCCGGACGCTCCCCCTATGCGGGGCTGGAATTCCGCACGACCAAGAGCGAGATCAGGAACCCCGACGGCTCGATCGTCTTCTCCCTTGACGGCATCGAGGTGCCGGCCGGCTGGAGCCAGGTCGCCGCCGACGTTCTGGCGCAGAAATATTTCCGCAAGGCCGGCGTGCCCGCGCGCCTCAAAAGGATAGAAGAGAACGACGTCCCTTCGTTCCTGTGGCGCTCCGTTGCGGATGAAGCCGCCCTCTCCGCCCTGCCCGCCGCCGAGCGCTACGGCTCGGAAAAGACCGCCGCCCAGGTCTTCGACCGCCTCGCCGGCGCCTGGACCTATTGGGGCTGGAAGGGCAAGTATTTCAACACGGAAGAAGACGCGCAGGCTTTCTACGACGAGTTGCGCTTCATGCTGGCGGCGCAGGTCGCCGCGCCCAATTCGCCGCAATGGTTCAACACCGGCCTGCACTGGGCCTATGGCATCGACGGCCCCGGCCAGGGCCATTTCTACGTCGATCACGCCACAGGCAAGCTGACCAAGTCCAAGTCCGCCTACGAGCATCCGCAGCCGCACGCCTGCTTCATCCAGTCGGTCGCCGACGACCTCGTCAACGAGGGCGGCATCATGGACCTCTGGGTGCGCGAGGCGCGCCTGTTCAAATACGGCTCGGGCACCGGCACCAATTTCTCCCGCCTGCGCGGCGAAAATGAAAAGCTCTCCGGCGGCGGCAAGTCGTCGGGCCTCATGTCCTTCCTGAAGATCGGCGACCGCGCGGCCGGCGCGATCAAGTCGGGCGGCACGACGCGACGCGCAGCGAAGATGGTCGTGGTCGACATCGACCATCCCGACATCGAGGACTTCATCGACTGGAAGGTGAAGGAAGAAGAGAAGGTCGCCGCTCTCGTCGCGGGCTCCAAGACCGTCAAGAAGCACATGAAGGCGGTGATGCGCGCCGCCGTGAATTGCGAAGGCTCGGGCGACGATTGCTTCAACCCGGAGAAGAATCCGGCGCTGAAGCGCGAGATCCGCCTCGCCCGCCGCGCCGACGTGCCGGACAGCTACATCAAGCGCGTCATCCAGTTCGCGCGCCAGGGCTACAAGGACATCGACTTCGACACCTACAACACCGACTGGGACTCCGAGGCCTATCTCACCGTCTCCGGCCAGAACTCGAACAATTCGATTCGCGTCACCGACGATTTCTTGCGCGCGGTCGAAAAGGACGGCGAATGGCGGCTGTCGCGCCGCCTCGACGGCAAGACGCACAAGGTGCTGAGCGCCCGCGAACTGTGGGAGAAGGTCGGCTATTCCGCCTGGGCCTCGGCCGATCCCGGCATCCAGTTCCACACGACCATCAACGACTGGCACACCTGCCCGGCCGCCGGCCCGATCGTCGCGTCGAACCCGTGCTCGGAATACATGTTCCTCGACGACACGGCCTGCAACCTGGCGTCGCTGAACCTGCTGACTTTCCGCGATCCCGAGACGAACAGGTTCAACACCGCGCTCTACGAACATTCGGTGCGGCTGTGGACCATCGTGCTCGAAATCTCGGTGCTGATGGCGCAATTCCCCTCGAAGGAGATCGCCAAGCTCTCCTACGAGTACCGCACGCTGGGGCTCGGCTACGCCAACGTCGGCGGCCTGCTGATGTCGTCCGGCGTCGCCTATGATTCAGCCGTGGGCCGCGCCACCTGCGGCGCGCTGTCGGCGATCATGACGGCGGTCTGCTACAAGACCTCGGCCGAAATGGCCAGGGAACTCGGGCCCTTCGCCGACTACAAGCGCAACGCCAGCCACATGCTGCGCGTCATCCGCAACCATCGCCGCGCCGCGCATGGCGAAACCTCGGGCTACGAGAAGCTCTCGGTCGCGCCCGTGCCGCTCGATCTCGCCTCGCTGCCGCAGGAAGACTTGCGTCTTCGCGCCAAAGCGGCGTGGGACGAGGCGCTGGAACTCGGCCAGCAATACGGCTTCCGCAATGCGCAAGTCTCGGTCGTCGCCCCCACGGGCACGATCGGCCTCGTCATGGATTGCGACACGACCGGCATCGAGCCCGATTTCGCGCTGGTGAAATTCAAGAAGCTCGCCGGCGGCGGCTATTTCAAGATCATCAACCGCGCCGTGCCGGAGGCGCTGCGCACGCTCGGCTACACGCCGGCCGAGATCGGCGAGATCGAGGCCTATGCGGTCGGCCATGCGAGCCTGGCCAACGCGCCCGCGATCAACCATGCCTCGCTGCGCACGCGCGGCTTCACCGAAGAGAAGATCAAGACGATCGAGGATTCGCTGGCGTCGGCCTTCGACATCAAGTTCGTCTTCAACAAATATGCGCTGGGCGCCGACTTCCTGCGCGATACGCTCAAGGTGCCGGCCGAGAAGCTCGACGACCCGTCCTTCGAGCTCCTCTCCTTCCTGGGCTTCACCAGGCCCGAGATCGAGGCCGCCAACACGCATGTCTGCGGCGCAATGACGCTGGAAGGCGCGCCTTTCCTGAAGGCCGAGCATCTGCCGGTGTTCGACTGCGCCAATCCCTGCGGCCGCATCGGCAAGCGCTATCTCTCGGTCGAGAGCCACATCCACATGATGGCGGCGGCGCAGCCCTTCATCTCCGGCGCGATCTCCAAGACGATCAACATGCCGAACGACGCGACGGTGGAGGATTGCAAGGAAAGCTACATGCTGTCCTGGCGCCTCGCGCTGAAGGCCAACGCGCTCTACCGCGACGGCTCGAAGCTCTCGCAGCCGCTGAACGCGCAGCTGATCGAGGACGAGGCCGACGAGGCCGAGGACGCGATCGCCGACATCATCGCCTCCAACGCCCCCGCGCGCGCCGCGGCGGTCGCCGAGAAGATCGTCGAGCGCGTGATCGAACGTGTTCAAGTCATGCGCGAGCGTGAAAAACTGCCGGATCGCCGCAAGGGCTACACCCAAAAGGCAGTGGTGGGCGGCCACAAGGTCTATCTGCGCACCGGCGAATACGGCGACGGGCGTCTGGGCGAAATCTTCATCGACATGCACAAGGAAGGCGCCGCCTTCCGGAGCTTGATGAACAATTTCGCCATCGCCATCTCGCTCGGCCTGCAATATGGCGTGCCGCTGGAGGAATATGTCGACGCCTTCACCTTCACCCGCTTCGAACCGGCGGGCTTCGTGCAAGGCAACGACGCGATCAAGAACGCGACGTCGATCCTCGACTACGTGTTCCGCGAACTCGCCATCTCCTACCTGCAGCGCAACGACCTCGCCCACGTCTCGCCCGAGGACATCGGCTACACGG
>JBDHTL010000045.1:0-24536 GCA_039808645.1 Rhodoblastus sp.
CGGCCGCCGGCGTCACGCCGTGCCGCTCGAGCATTTCGGCAGGCACGTAGATCTGCCCGCGCGCGGCAAGCCACGGGAAGGAGCGCATGAGACCGGTCAGCGCATAGGCGACGCCGGCATAGCCGGCCGCGTCCGCCCCGCCCGGCTCGCCGCCTTCCGACAGAATGATCGACGCCAGCCGGAACAGCGCCGACGAGGTGCGTCCGCAATAGGATTCGAGTTCGCGGATTTCGGCCATCGGTTCGTCGTAGAGGTCGAAGCGGCGGGCCTCGACAAGGTCGGTGAAGGCGTTGCGCGGCAGGCTGAAGGCGCGGATCGTGTCGATCAGCGCCGCCGCCACCGGATGGGCACGCACGTCGCCGCGCGCCTCGCCTTCGATGGCGTCGATCCACCATTGCATCCGGATTTCGCCGGGCATGGGATCGGACACGGTCTCGCGAATGCGCGCGATTTCCAGGCTGAAGGCGTAGAGCGCGTGCAGATGGCGCCGCGGCCCGGCCGGCGCAAACATGCAGGCGAGCCAGCGGTCGCGGTCGTGCGCGCGCAGGAGCTGCTCGCAATGCGCGTAATTGTCGGCCATCTTTCGCGCGCGGTCCTCGGCGGCGGGCGCGGCGGCGCGGCTGTCCGCGGCGGCTTCTGTCATGGGTCCTGCGCCCAAGGCGTTATACGGCGAGGAGCGCGGCGGCGACCCGCCGGCCCTCTCCCATCAGGATATTGTATGTACGCGCGGCCGCGCCCGTGGCCATAGGCTCGGCGACGATTTTCGCCGCGCGCAACCGTTGCGCGAGCGCGGGCGTCAGCGGCGCGAGGTCGAGGCCCGTGCCGACGAGCAGATGTTCGATGGACCCGGGCGCCTCGGCCAGGACGCGGACGAGCGAGGCCTCGTCGATATCGGCCGGGCTCGTCGCATCCCAGGCGTAGAGGCCGGACGGCAGCGCCAGCAGCGAGCCGCGGTGCGACATGCCGGCGAACTTGAACCCGCCCTCGCCGTAGGCGTCGATCGGATGGCGGCCGGGCAGAAAGCCGGCAAGGCGGGCATCGGCCACGCCTACCGCGCCGCTTCCGCCGCAGACTCGTCCCTCGCCTCGGCCGCCTCGCTGCGCGCGCCGCCCTCGGTGCGCAGGCCGAGGTAGATCATCATCGGCGAGCAGATGAAGATCGAGGAATAGACCGCCACGCACACGCCCCAGGTCATGGCGAGCGAGAAGGAGCGGATCACCTGGCCGCCGAAGATGACGAGCGCAAACAGCGCGAGCAGCACGGTCGTCGCGGTCATCAGGGTGCGCGGCAGGACGGCGTTGATCGAGACGTCGATCAGCTGATCCGTCGGCATCTTCTTGTATTTACGCATCATTTCGCGGATGCGATCGAGCACGACGACCGTTTCGTTTAGCGAATAGCCGACAATGGTCAGAATCGCCGCGATCGACGTCGTGTTGAATTCGAGCTGCGTCAGCGAGAAGAAGCCGACCGTCAGCAGCAGATCGTGCATGGTCGCGATGACCGCCGATATGGCGAATTGCCACTCGAACCGGAACCAGAGGTAGCTCAGCACGGCGATGATCGAGAGCACGACGCCGAGCGTGCCGGACTGGACGAGTTCGGCCGAGACGGAGGGGCCCACGGTCTCCACGCGGCGGATTTCGTAGCCGTCGGACACGGCCGTCCTGACCTTGTCGACAGCGGCCGCCTGCGCGGCGTCGCCGCCCGGCTGCACGCCGAAACGCAGCGTCACGTCGGACGTGTTGCCGAAGGATTGCACGCCGACGTCGCCGACGCCGAGGTGTTCCGCGAGATTGCGCAGAAGCGCGATGTCGGCCGTGCCGCTCTTGGCGCGCAATTCCATCAGCGTGCCGCCGGCGAAATCGATGCCGAAATTCATGCCCCAGAACACGAACAGCAGGACGGAGCAGATCGAGAGAAAAGCCGAGAAGGGATAGCTCACGCGGCGGAACCGCATGAACGGGAATTTGGTGTTCTCGGGCGTGAGGCGCAGGAGCTTCATGGACGTGTCTCCGCGCTCAGATCGGCAGCTTGGTCGGCCGCGCGAAGCGGTACCACACCGCGATCATCATGCGCGTCATGGTCACGGCGGTGACGATTGTCGTGAGGATGCCCAGCCCCAGCGACACGGCGAAGCCGCGCACCGGGCCGGAGCCGAGGAAGTAGAGGATGACGGCGGCCACGAACATGGTGACGTTGGAATCCACGATCGTGCCGAAGGCGCGCTTGAAGCCGGCGTCGAGCGACGACAGGATCGAGCGGCCCATGTGGTTTTCCTCGCGGATGCGCTCGTAGATCAGCACGTTCGAATCGACCGCCATGCCGATGGTGAAGACGATGCCGGCGATGCCGGGCAGGGTCAGCGTCGCGCCGAGCAGCACGAGCGCGGCGAAAATGAAGAGGATGTGCACGAACAGCGCGATGTTGGCGAAGACGCCGAACACGCCGTAGGTCACCAGCATGTAGGCGACGACCAGCGCCGCGCCGACATAGGAGGCGCGCTCGCCCGCGTCGATCGAATCCTGGCCGAGGCCCGGCCCGACGGTGCGCTCCTCGATCGTCGTCAGCTTGGCCGGCAGCGCGCCGGCGCGCAGCAGGATGGCGAGATTGTTGGCCTGCTCGACCGTGAAGCGGCCGGAAATCTGGCCCGAGCCGCCGGTGATCGGCGAAATGATACGCGGCGCGGAGATCACCTTGTTGTCGAGCACGATGGCGAAGGGCTTGCCGACGTTGCGGGTGGTGACTTCCGCGAATTTCTGGCCGCCGCGCAGGTTGAAGCGGAAATTGACGACCGGCTCGCCGTTGCGCTGGTCGAAACCGGGCTGGGCGTCGGTCAGGTCCTCGCCCTGCACCATCACCTGCTTCTCGACCGGGATCTTCCCGCCTTCGGTCTGGTCCAGTTCCTCGATATCGGCCGGATTGTCGCCGGGCTGGCCGACGAGGCGGAATTCCAGCTTGGCGGTCGTTCCGAGCAGGTCCTTCAACTGCTGCGGGTCCTGCAGGCCCGGCACCTGTACCAGAATGCGGTCGGCGCCCTGGCGCTGGATGGTCGGCTCCTTCATGCCGGAGCCGTCGACGCGGCGGCGCAGCACCTCGATCGACTGGTCGACCGCGCGGCGCACCTTGTCCTGCACGCCGGCCTCGGTGACAGTCACCTGCACGACGCCGCCCTCGGTGGCGTTGATCTCGACGCCGGGCGCCCCGCCCGCGCCGAGCAGGGCCGCGCCCGAACGCTGGCCAAGCGCGCGGATCTTCGGAATGGCCTTTTCGGCTTCCGCCGGATTGGCGAGCCGGAACTGGACGCCGCGCGCCTGCATGGCGATGCCGCCGACGACGCCGACGCGCTCCTCGCGCAGGATGCGGCGCACGTCGTCGCGCAGGTTCTCGACCTGCGTGCGGACGACGGCGGGCGAATCCACCTCGAGCAGGATGTGCGAACCGCCCTGCAGGTCGAGGCCGAGCGTGATGGTCTTGGCCGGCAGCCACGACGGCAGCCGCGCCTGCAAGGCCGCGCGCGTCTCGGGCGCGAGCATCGACGGGATCACGATCAACAGCGCGATCAGCGTCATGCCGACGATGGAAGCGACTTTCCAGGGAGCGAAGCGCAGCATGGGTCTCGTTCGTTTGCCGGATCAGCCCGTGATCGACGCAATCACGGAAAGGCCGATCGCATTCCACTTGCGAGGCGCGCCTTGCGCGAAAAGCCGGCTTCCGCTCTTCGCCGCGCGCCCCTGCCCGGTCAGGAGGCCGCCGGCTCCTTGACGGGCTCGCCCTTGGCGCGCACGTCGGAAATCATCGCGCGCGCCACGCGCACCCGGACGTTGGGGGCGATCTCGACCTCGACCTCGGCGGCGTCGGTCACCTTGGTCACCTTGCCGATGATGCCGCCGGCGGTCACGACCGTATCGCCGCGCCGGATGGAGCCCAGCATGTCCTGCGTCTCCTTGGCGCGCTTCTGCTGCGGCCGGATGATCAGGAAATACATGATGACGAGGATGATGGCGAAGGGCGCCATCTGCATGATGATCTCGCTGCCGCCGGGCGAACCGCCGGCGGCCTGGGCGAAGGCGGGGGTGATGAAGTTCATGAGCTTCCCGTGAAAGGGCCAAATCGGCCGGAATTGCGGGCGGACTATAGCCAGAAGCGCGCCCGAGGCAATGCGGATCGGCCCAAATCGGCGCCAAATTGGCGTCGACGCGGCCCCGCGCTAGCATGGCGGTCGAACATAGGCCGAAAACGAGGCGAAACATTGGAAAAGGAACGGCTTGCAGCCTTCTCTGACGGCGTGATCGCCATCATCATCACCATCATGGTCCTGGAACTGAAGGCGCCGCACAGCGGCGAGCCCGGCGACCTCGTGAAGCTCGTCCCGGTCTTTCTCAGCTACGTGCTCAGCTTCGTCTACGTGGCGATCTACTGGAACAACCACCACCACATGCTCGCGACCGTGACCCGGGTAAACGGCACGATCCTGTGGGCGAACATGCACCTGCTCGTCTGGCTGTCGCTCATCCCCTTCGCCACGGCCTGGCTCGGCGAGAATCATTTTTCCAAGTGGCCGACGGCCCTCTACGGCGTCGCCCTGCTGGGTCCGGCCGTCGCCTATTTCATCCTGCAGTCCGCGATCGTGCGGGCTCAGGGAACGGATTCTCTGCTGGCGCGCGCGGTGGGGTCGGATTTCAAGGGCAAGACGTCGCCCATCCTTTACGCCAGCGCGATCGGGCTCGCTTTCGTCGCGCCGCCCGTGTCCAATCTGATCTATGTCGCCGTCGCGCTGATGTGGCTCGTGCCCGACCGGCGCATCGAAAAGACGCTCGCGGAGGTGGAAGAGTGACACAAATCGCGTCCCCAGAATGTCATTCCCGCGGAAGCGGGAATCCAGAGGACCGCGACGCAGCTCGCTTCATTTGCCCCTGGATTCCCGATCGCCCGGCTGCGCCGAGCGTCGGGAATGACAGCGCTGCAATCGACATTTCGGACGGAGGCGACAGGTGACTGAATATCTCGACCCGACCAAGGAGACGTTCGCGAAATTCCGCGAGATGGACCGGCCCGGCCCGATCCACATGCTGAACCTCGTGAAGTTCCGCGAGAAAGCCGCCTATCCCGACGGCCGCGACGTTTCCGGCGCAGAGGCCTACAAGGCCTACGCGCGCGAGAGCGGGCCGGTGTTTCGCGGGCTCGGCGGAAAGCAGGTGTGGATCGGCAAGCCGGAACTGATGCTGATCGGGCCGCAGGATAGCGAGCAATGGGACATTGCCTTCATCGCGGAATATCCCGGCGTGCAGGCCTTCGTCGCCATGCTGCGCGATCCCGTCTACCGCGAGGCCGTCAAGCACCGGCAGGCGGCGGTGGCGGATTCGCGCCTGCTGCGGCTGGCGCCTGCCGCGGCGGGCAAGGAGTTCGGGGAAGCCGATTGACCGGCGCGGATTGCCAGCCGCTTGCGGCGCGGGCAGACTCCATTCCGACAAGGCGGAAGACCGCCGGGGGTCGGAGGAAATTCACATGCAGCGCATCGTCGTCGCTTCGCTCGCCTACGGTCTGACCCTGGCGGGCGCCCATGCCCAGGCGCCCAAGTTCGCCAACCAGGGGGTCACCGACACCGAGATCGTCATCGGCACGCACCAGGACCTGTCGGGCCCGATCAAGGCCTATGGCGTCAACGGCTCCAACGGCATGAAGATGGCCGTAGACGAGATCAACGCGGGCGGCGGGATCAACGGCCGCAAGCTGCGGCTGATGATCGAGGACGTCGCCTACGATCCGAAGAAGGCCGTGCTCGCCACGCAGAAGATGATCGAGTTGGACAAGGTCTTCGCGATGGTCGGCACGCTGGGCTCGCCGACGACGCTGGCGCCGCAGCCCAACGTTCTGGGCGCCGGCGTGTTCCAGCTCTTCCCGATCTCCTCGGCCGAGTTCACCTACCAGATGGATCCCGCACAGCCGCAGGACCGCCTGAAATTCGCGACGTCGCAGCCCTATCCCGAGGCCACCAAGGCGACGATGCGCGAGATGATGAAGCGCACGAAGGCGACAAAGCCCTGCGTCATGTACCAGGACGACGAATTCGGAAAGAACATCTACACCGGCTTCATGGCCTACATGGACGAGGCCAAGATGAAGCCCGCGAGCATCACCACCTACAAGCGCGGCGCGACCGAATTCTCCTCGCAGGTCGCACGGATGCGCGCCGACGGATGCGACCTGGTTTTTCTGGCCACCATCGTGCGCGAGACGATCGGCGCGATGACGGAAGGCCGCAAGATCGACTTCAACCCGGTGTGGGCGACGTCGGCCGCCGCCAACGTGCAGGACGTGATCACGCTCGGCAAGGACGTGGTTGAGGGCCTGTATGCGACCGGCCTCTACGAGACGCCGTACGAGGACACGGCGAGCCCCCGCGTGAAGGAATGGATCGCGATCCATCGCAAGATGTTCGGCGGCGACCCGAACACGCAGACGATCTACGGCTACAACGCCATCATGAACTTCGCCTGCTATGCGCGGCTGGCCGGCAAGGACCTGAACGGCCCGACCATGCTGGCTGCGCTGGAATCCGGAAAGGGCTGCGCCGACATTTTCGGAGACAAGCCGCTCGCGTATTCGAAGGACAACCACCTGCACATGCTCACGGCGCAGCTGCACCAGATCAAGGGCGGGCGCTGGGTCACGCTCAGCCGCGAATTGCAGATGTGAGCGGGGGCGCTGCCCGCTCGTCGGCGCGTCCCTATTCCGCGAAGCCGTGATAACGCACGAAACTGTCGTTGGCTTCGCGGTCGGAGACGACGGCGTTGGCCGCGAACGTATCGTCGGGATAGCCCAGGGCGATGCAGGTCATCACGCCCTGCTCCGGCGGAATGTTCGCCACTTCGCGCACGATGTCGGAGCGCATGATGCCCTGCCCGTTGATGACCGTGCCGAGGCCGCGATCCCACGCCGCCAGCACGATGCCGTAGCAGACGGCGCCGAGATCGAAATAGCCGACCGCGCCGCCTTCCAGCGCGCGGTCGTAGCAGAGCACCAGCGAGACCGGCGCGTCGAACTGGCGGAAGCCGCGCAGCACCCAGTCCTGGCGCTTCGCCTTGTCGTCGCGCGCGATATCCATCGCCGCGAACAGTTTCTTGGCGATGTCGACCTGGCGCTGGCGATGCACGCCGTCGTATTCGCCGTGCATGGGAATGTCGCGATTGACCTTCGCGCCGCCTGCCATGGCTTCCATGTTGCGGCGGCGCACTTCCTCGAGCGGCGCGCCGGTCAGCACGTGGATGTGCCAGGGCTGCGTGTTCATCGAGGACGGCGCGCGCTTGGCGACGGCGATGATCTCCTCGATCGTCTCGCGCGGCACAGGCTTGTTCTGAAAGCCGCGCACGCTCTTGCGGCTCATGACGAGATCTTCGAATTCCACCCTTTTGCTCCGTCTGCCCCGGATGATCGCGGGAGACTAACCCGAGGCTCGGCCGCAGACCAATGCGGCGCGCGATGGGCGCCTGCGCGCCCCGCGCCGCTTGCCAAGACGCGCCGCTTGCGCAAAGCCTCGGGCGGGAGGCCCGCATGGCGAAGACGAGGGAAGAAATCGAGGCGTTCGTCGCGCAGGTCATGACCGCGCCCGCGCATGTCGCGCAAGGATTGACCGCGGTCTCGATCGCGGCGGGGGAGGCCACGCTCGAATTCGCGGCGGGACCAGCGTCGCTGGCGCCGACCGGCGCGGTGCACGGCGGCGTGCTCGCCATGCTCATGGAGCCGGCCGCCGTCTGCGCGGCGTTTGCGTTGCTGCCCGACGGGGCCTACGCCGTGACGGCGGACATGCATGTGCAGCACATGCGCCCTGCCCGTCCCGGCGCGCGGCTGCGCATCGTCGCTCGCGCGCTGCGCGTGGGGAAGTCGCTCGCCTTCTGCGAGGCGAGCGTGATGGACGGCGACGCGGTGTGTTCGACCGCGCGGCTGACGAAGGCCTTGGTGGGAAGCAAGTAGACAGACCGCGAGCCTTCAGGCCCGCAGCCCTTTCGAGCGAGTCCGAAGGCTCGCGTTACTCTCACTCCACGAAGTCCCACGCCTTGCCGTTGAACTTCTGCAGCTTCATGTAATTGACGACGCGATAATCGTCCGGGCTCGTGTTGATCGAGCCGCCCGGCAGCATCAGCGAGAAGCGCCAGTTCTTCAGGTTCGCCGCCTGTTTCATGATGTTTTCGCGCGACAGATCGTTTCCGGCCTGCTTCAGCACCTGCTCGAGCGTCTGGCCGAAGGAATAGCCGGCCACGACAAGCGAGTCCGAGGGGTCGGCGGACGGCATGTTCGCCTTCTGCCAGGCGAAATAGTCCTTCACCGCCGGTTCGTCCGCCCATTTGGGATCGGTCACGTCCATCTGGAAGCCGGCGGTCATGATGCCGGCCGACTTGTCGAGGCCGGCAGGCTTGAAGGTCGCGCCGATGGACGCCGCGCCGAGGTGCAGGTAGGTCGCGGGCTTCCAGCCGAGTTCGGCCATCTTGGTGATCGCCTGCGCCGCCTGCTTGGAATAGGTGAACAGCATCAGCACGTCGACATTGGCGTTCTTGATGAGGACCAGCTGCGAGTCGATGGAGGGGTCCGTCGCCTGAAAGCTCTGCGAAACGGCGATCATCGAATCGGCCTTGGCGCCGAGCCCTTCGCGCAGGCCGTTAACGAGATCCTTGCCGAAATCGTCGTTCTGGTAGAGCACGCCGATCCGGGCGCTGGGGCTGCGCTTGAGGATATCGGCCGCGTAGAAATTGGCTTCCGACCGGAGGTTCGGCTGCCAGCCCATCACCCATTTGAAATTCTTCGGGTCGTTGAAGGCCGACGATCCCGCCGCGATGAACAGCAGTGGCACGCCCTTCTGGTTGAGGTAAGGCCGGATCGCCATGTTGATCGGCGTGCCGAGCACCCCGAATACGAGGGCGACATCGTCCTCCTCGACGAGACGGCGCGCGTTCTCGACGGCCTTCGGCGGCGAATAGGCGTCGTCGCGCGAGATGAACTTGATCTTGCGGCCGTTGATGCCGCCCTTGGCGTTGATCGAGTTGAAATAGGCTTCTTCGGCCTTGCCGAGCTGGCCGTAGGCCGAGGCCGGGCCGCTATAGGCGATCGTCTGGCCGATCCGGATTTCCGTGTCGCTCACGCCCGGCGTCTTCGTCTGCGCGACAGCGGCGCCGGCGACGAGCGCGCCGCCAACGAACACGGCGGCGATCAATTTGCGTCCCATGCCATCCTCCCTCGGCCGGGCCTTGGCGCCCGGTCCTCGCGGGGAAGTCTAGGACGGAAACTTCGCAGGACGCCACGCCTGTTTCGCGGGGGCTCCCATGCGCGGCGGCCAACGTCTATTGCAGCAGATCGACGTCCAGCCAGCGCGGCCCGTTCGGCCCGTCCACGAAGATCGCCGCGCCGGGAATCTTGGCCTGCTTGAGTTGCGTCACTTCGCGAATGAGATCGTTGGCGTTGTGAACATCGACGTTGCGCACCTTGCGGATGATGTCGCCCGCGCGCACGCCCGCGTACCAGGCGATGGATTTCTCGATCACGGAGGTGATCTGCACGCCGTCGATCGTCGAATTGGGATCGAACTTTCCGCCGAAATCCTCGACCTTCGAGAGATCGGGCATGGGCGTCATGGCGGTGATCCAGATGTTGCCGGGAAATTCGCCGATAGCCACGGGAATCTTCGTCATCTTGCCGTCGCGAAAGACGCCGAGCTCGACCTTCGTGTCGGCGGCGTGGGCGACCGCGCGATTGAGCGCGATGGCGTCGCGCAAATGCTTGCCGTCGAAGGTGCGGATGATGTCGCCGAGCCGCAGACCGGCGGCGGCGGCGGGCGAATCGGGCTTGACGGAGGCCACGATGGCGCCGCCGCCGTTGTTGGGGCCGAGGCCGAGCGAAAAGGCCATCGGCTCGGTGACTGGCTGGATCGTGACGCCGAGCCAACCGAGTTTCGGCTTGCCGAATTTCTCGATGCCGTCGCGCGCATGTTTCACGTCGTCGATCGGGATGGCGAAGCCGATCCCGATCGAGCCGCCCTTGTTCTGCGTGTAGATCGCCTGATTGATGCCGATCACCTCGCCGTTCATGTTGAACAGCGGGCCGCCGGAATTGCCGCGGTTGATGGTGGCGTCGGTCTGGATCAGGTCGTCGTAGGCGCTCAACCCCACCTGACGGTGAAGGGCGCTGATGACGCCCGACGATACGGAGCCCGCAAAGCCCAGCGGATTGCCGATGGCGACGACGCGGTCGCCGACGCGCATCTTCTCGCTGTCGCCGAGCGCGGCCGGCGTCAACGGCTTGTCGCCCGGATCGACCTTAATGACGGCGAGATCGTAGTTGGTGCCCGCCAGGACGAGCCTGGCCGGCAGGCGGCGCCCGTCGCTCAGCGTCACGAACAGGGCGTAGGCGCCCTCGATCACGTGGCGGTTGGTGACGATCGTTCCGTCCGGCGATACGACGACGCCCGATCCGACATCGTCTTCCACGACGGCGGCGGCGTCCCGTTCCTTGTCCGCCGGCGGCGCGTCCTTCGCCAGGCGGCGGTTGTAGATGTTGACGAAACTCGGCATGGTCGCCGCGACGAGATCGGCGACGTCCCTGTATTTCCATTCGGCGGCAGCGGCCACGCCCGGCCAGCAAAACGCGAGCGCGACGATCACGCGAAAGAACAGGCGGTCCATGAATCGCTCCATTGTGGCCGGCGATCAGAACGCCATCGCGCCTCTTCGAGTCAAGCACAAGGAGGCTTCGTGGCGCCGCCTTGGCAGGCGGGACAAAACGCCCTATCCAGCGGCATGACCGACCCGACGCCCGACAAGCACGAACTGCTCGCCCGCATCGCCGCCGCGCTGGAGCGGCTGGCGCCGCCGGCGCCGACCGTCCCCGATTTCGAGGCGGCGGAAGCTTTCGTGTGGAGCGCCCCGAAACAGCGGCTGATGCCGGTGAAGAAGGTCAATCGCGTCGATCTGGCGCTGCTGCGCGGCGTCGATCGCGTGCGCGATCTTCTGGCGGAGAATACCGAGCGCTTCGCCAAGGGCCTGCCGGCCAACAATGCGCTGCTGTGGGGCGCGCGCGGCATGGGCAAGTCGTCGCTGGTGAAGGCCGTCCACGCCGATATTCTCAAGCGAAGGATCGGCGGCGCGCGGTTGCGGCTGATCGAAATCCATCGCGAGGACATCGAAAGCCTGCCCATGCTGATGGGCATGCTGCGCGAGGCCCCCTATTCCTTCCTCGTGTTCTGCGACGATCTTTCCTTCGACGGCGGCGACACGAGTTACAAGTCGCTCAAGGCCGCGCTCGACGGCGGCGTAGAGGGCCGGCCCGACAACGTCCTGTTCTACGCGACGTCCAACCGCCGCCACCTCCTGCCGCGCGACATGATGGACAACGAGCGCTCCACCGCGATCAATCCGGGCGAGGCGGTGGAAGAGAAGGTCTCGCTGTCGGACCGTTTCGGCCTGTGGCTCGGCTTCCACAAGTGCAGCCAGGACGAATATCTGGAGATGGTGTTCGGCTATTGCGATCATTTCGGGCTTGGCGAGTCGCGCGAAAAGATCGAGGCGGAAGCGCTGGAATGGGCGACGACGCGCGGCAGCCGCTCCGGGCGCACCGCGTGGCAGTACATTCAGGATCTGGCGGGACGGCTCGGCAAGAAGACCGGGACGACTTAGCAGGCCGAAAAAAACCTCCCGCGCAGGGGTGCGCGGGAGGCGGGTCGAGGAGGCCGGCCGCGGCGCGCCGCGGCCCGTCCCGATCAGCAGTTCGACGGGTTCGCGCCGCAGGTGTCCTGCATCAGCTTGCCGATATTGCCTGCGCCGTAGCCGCCGTAGTTGGCGGACGGATAGGCCGTGTTCTGGCCGAAATACGACGCGCCGAGCCGGTTGTAGCCGACCGTCGTCGAACCATAGCTGGTCACGCCGACGACGGACTGGATCGGCTGGCTGCCGTGCGACGCCGAGGCCGTATTGATCGCCGGCGTCGTGCCGAAGTTGACCAGCCAGGGGCCGCCGCTCGAACCGCCGGTCTGCGCCGAGCCGATCTGCGTGTTCTTCAGATTGCCCGACGTATAGTACCAGCCGACGGCGTCGGTGCGCTGCATCTGGTAGCCGCTGTCGAAGGCGACGGGATAGCCGAGCTGGGTGATCTGCACCGCTCTCGCGCCGCCAAGGACGGCCGTGGTGGAATAGGAATAGCCATTCCAGCCATAATTGTACCAGCCCAGCGTCGTGCCCGCTTGGACCCCGCTCTTGGGCGCCAGGGTGATGGTCGCGATGTCGTTGTTGCAGACGACGCCCGACTGCGTGCAGACGTCCGTCCCGTTGAAGTAGGGCGTCAGGATTCGCGGCTGAACGCCGGCGTAGCAGCCGTACGAGCCGCCCGCGGACGTGGTGTTGGCCGGGCACCAGGTCCAGTTGCTGTACCAGCCGCTGGAGCCCTGACCGTAGTTGAACACGCAATGGGCGGCGGTGACGAGTACGCCAGGCTTCACGAGCGACGCCGTGCAGACATAGGTCGACGCGCCGATCTTGAAGTAGAGCTTGCCGGTCGCGCGGAACGGATAGCTGTTGACGGGGGTGTTCGCCGCGGTGGTCGACGTTCCCAGCGTCGTGACGGCTACGCGCTTGGTCGTGTAGGGCGCGGTCGAGGTGCCGTAGGCCATCGGCGCGGCCTGGTCGGCGGTCGCTGCGGAAACGCCCGGCGCGCCAGTCATGACGGAGGACGCGGCGGCTTTCTCCGCGGCCTGGAACTCGGCCTGCGAGGCGAGCGGCAATGCGCTCCGCGCCGGACCTGCCGGCGGGGCGGGATTGGCGCTGGTCGGCGCCGCCGCCTTGCCCTCCGGAGCGACCGTTCCGTTCGCTGCGGCCTGCCCCCCGCCCGTGGGCGCCTGGGTTTGCGCCGACGCCATCGCCGACAGCGAGACCAAGGCGACGCCCGCCAGCAGGCCGTTCAAGAAGATATTCTGTTTCATGATGTGAGCCCCCACTCTCCGTGTTGCACTACTTTCCTGCGCCGGGCCTACCCTCTGAAACGCCCGGCGTTCCTTGCGGAACTGTCGCCCCCTTCGTCTTGCTCTCGTTCAGGGGAAGGTCATCCCTGGCCGCAGGCATGTTGGTATGCTGCGGGCCTTTCGGAATCGTCGGTTCGGATCGCGAGGGACGAGACGCCGCGCCCGGGCTCGAAGTCCCGGTGGTCCCGGAATTGTCAGCCGCAAGCGTCACGTCCGCCCCCATCAGCGCGACAGCCAGAACCATTCCCATTTTCAGCCCCGGCTTCATAACCGTCTCCTGAAACGGGCTCGTCGCCGCGCCCGCCTTACCGGCTTGATGACGTTGCGTAACCTAGGCCCGGAATTCCCGGCTGGCAAGCGGGCGCGCCGGGGTCGCGAGAATTTTACCGGCCTCCCCGCTCGCTCATGCGGGTTTCTTCGCCGGCCAGTTCACCATCAAGATGCCAGCCGCCACCAGCGCGACGGCGAGCGCGAAGCCCGGCGTGATCTCGTCCCCCATGATGAAATGGCCGGCCGCGACGCCGAAGATCGGCGTGAGAAAGGTGAAGGCCGACAATTCGCCCGCGCGATAGTTCTGCACCATCCAGAACCAGACCACGAAGGTGACGCTGACGATCCAGATCGTCTGGTAGGCGAAGGCGAGGCCGACCTTCAGCGAGATCTGCGCCGGCCAGGCCTCGCCGCGCCACAGCGCGAAGCCGCCGAGCACGAAGATCGAAACGAGCAGCTGGTAGAGCAGCGTCTTTTCCGGCGGCGCGAATCGCAGGCGCGTCGCCTTCATGATGAGCGTCGTCGCGCCCCACAGCGCGCCGGCGAGAAGGCTCAGCGCATCGCCGATAAACATGTCGCGCGAGCCCGCCGACACGCCGAGAGCGAGCCCGACGCCGACGAACGATAGCGTGAGGCCAATCCATTGCAGGCGGCTGAGCCGCTCGGTGGGCGTGATCCACGGAAGCCCGAGCGCGACGAAGAACGGCGCCGAGTAGAGAAACAGGATGCCATGGCTCGCCGTCGTCCATTGCAGGCCGATGAACAGCGCGACGAATTCCGCGCCGAAGGCGACGCCGCTCCACACGCCCGCCCACAGCGTCCCGTCGCGTCTGAGGAGATCGGGATGGCGCCAGAAGGAATAGAGGGCGAGCAGCACGAAGCCGCCGGCCGAACGCAGCGCGGCCTGGGTCATCGGCGGAATCTCGACCATGGCGATCTTGGCGGTCACCTGGTTGAAGCCCCAGCTGGCCGACAGCATGAGAACGAGAAGGACGCCGAGACGGTCGAGATGGCGGAGCTGATTCATCGCGCCATTGTGCATGGGCGGCCGCGCGAGGCACATGGCGGTTTGCGCATGAACGCTCCGCGAAAACAGAAGCGGCGGCCCTTTCTTTGGAGCCGCCGCCTGTTTCTCCGGATCGTGTCTCGCGGCCCGGAGGAATTCCTGTTCGTATCAGAGACCGGCGAGGAAGCCCGTCGGATCGACCGGGGTCGATCCCTTGCGCAGTTCGAAATGCACCTGCGGCGAGGAGACGTTGCCGGTCTGGCCGGCCTTGGCGATCGTCTGGCCGCGCTTGACCGTGTCGCCGCGCTTGACGTCGAGTTCGCCATTGTGGGCGTAGGCCGAGACGAAGCCGTTGGGGTGCTGGATCAGCACGAGATTGCCATAACCCTTGAGCTCGCTGCCGGCGTATTTCACCACGCCGCCTTCGGCCGCCTTGACCGCGGTGCCCTCGGGCACCGCGATGTTGATGCCGTCGTTGCCGCCGGAGCGGAAGCCCTGGATGATCCGGCCGCGCGCCGGCCAGCGGAACTCGGGATTGGCCTCGCCGGATGCGACAGGCTTGGCCTCTTCCTTCGGCAGGCTGGCGGTCGTCTCGCGATCGACCTCGACCTTCTTTGCCTCCGGCTGCCTGGTCTCGATCTTGCGCGGCTCGGCCTTGGCCTCGGGCGCCGCAGATTCGAGCGCGGCCTGCTTCTGGCGCTGCGGCTTGGCCGATTCCTTCGTCGCCTCCTTGGCGGCGGGCTTGGACGGTTCGGGTTTGGCCGCGGTCTTCGACTTCTCCTCCGCCGGCTTCTTCTCCGCGGTCTTCTTCTTGTCGGCTGCCTTCTTCTCGGGGGCGGCCTTCGCCTTGGGCGCGTCCTCCTCGTCGTCGTCCTTCTCGACCTTGGCGGTCTTGGCGGCAGGCGTCTTGGCGGCGGTCTTGGCGTCGCTCGCCTTGGCGGACGTCGTCCTGACGGGTTCCGGGCCCTTCACGAGGCGGAGTTTCTCGGCCGGCGCCTCGGCCTTCTTCGGTTCGGTTTTGGCGGCCGGCGCAGGCGCGGCGGGCGCGGGCGTCGCGGCCCGCACGGCGGTCGCGCGATAGACGGGCACGACGAGGCGCGCGCCGGGCTGAACCTGCGCCGCGCTGTTGAAGCCATTCGAGCGCAGCAGCGCGTCCTGCGGGACGCCATAGCGGTCGGAGAGCGTGCGCACGGTCTCGCCCTGCGCGACCACGATCGGCGTGCCGCCTTCGGCGCTCCAGTGATCGAGCGAGGCGGCGCCGGTGCGCGAGGGCGCAGCCGGCTGGGCGGCGACGGGCTGCGGCGTGGTCACGGGCGCGGGCAGCGCGCTGGCCCCGGACGGCGGCGCGAGCGGCCGGGATTCGATCTTCGTCGACGAGGACGACGGCGCGCGCGGCGCGATCGTGCCGGTCGGCGTGCGATCGACGGGGCCGGACGAGGCCGTCTCGAAGGGATTGGAGAAGGGATTGGACGAAAGCCGGGTCGCGTCGGAGCATCCGGTCAGAAGCGCGGCGGCGGCCGTCGCGACAAGCAAACGCAGACCGAGCCGAACGCTGAACAAGGGCTTGTTCTCAAACATCACGCAACCTATCGAACGCCACTTTCTCGCCGCGATTAAAGGCGTTCGCGGTTAATGGACGGTTTAAGGTGAACGCGGATCGGCGAAAAAACCGCAAATATTAATCGTGAACGCGGACGCCGCTTTACAGCCCGCCCGAGACGCCGGAGAGCGCCGCGCCGAATCGGCCAGCCCGAAAGGCGCGCACCAGGCTTCCGTCGGCATGCAGAAGCGCGCAGCGGTCGCCCTCCCCCGTTTCGCCCGGCAGCGCGCAGAGCAGGAGACCGCCCGGCGCCAGCGCCCCGGCAAGACGGGAGTCCGGCCGCGGCAGGCGCGCGTGCACGAATATCCGATCGAAACGGCCGAACCTTTCCGCCTCGGCGAGGCCGTCGGCCCAATGCACGACCGCGTTGCCGACGCCGAGCTGGTCGAGCCGCGCCTTCGCCTCGACGCACAGCGTGCGAAAGCGCTCGAAGGAGACGACCTCGCGCACGAGGCGTGACAGGACGGCGGTGGAATAGCCGGAGCCCGCGCCGATCTCGAGAAGGCGATGAGCGGGATCGAGCTGCAGGGCTTCCAGCATCTGCGCCAGATCGCCCGGCGCCTCCATCGTCTGGCCGCAGGCGATGGGCAACGGGCAATTGCGTTGCGCGAGATCGCGCAGCGAGAAGGGCGTGAAGATCTCGCGCGGCGTCAGTTCGATCGCGCGCAGCACGTCGACGTCGCGCACGCCCGCCTGGCGCAGCGCCAGCAGCAGCGCGCCGCGCGCCTCCTCCGCCCCGGCGGGCTGATCCACGGGCTCAGCCGAGGACTTCGGCGAGCCTGGTCATCGTCGGCTCGTCGGTCATGTCGAGGCGCAGCGGCGTGACGGAAATCTTCTTCGCCGCGAGCGCCTCGAGATCCGTGCCCACGCCCGGCGTATAGGGGCCGCGCTGGAAGGCGATCCAGTAATAGGGCACGCCGCGCCCGTCGAACCGCGCGTCGATGTCGAGAAGCTCGGCCGAGCGAACGCCCTGCGCGGTGACGGCGACGCCGGCGACCTCTTCCGGATTGCAGTCCGGGAAGTTGAGATTGACGAGCACGCCCGGCGGCACGCCCTCCGCGATCAGCTTGCGCAGAAGCGCAGGCGCGTGGGTCTCGGCCGTCGCCCAGATCGGCGAGAAGCGGCCGGACGCGGGCCCATAGGCCTGCGACAGGGCGAAGGAGGGAATGCCGAGGATCGTGCCCTCGATCGCGCCGGCGACCGTGCCGGAATAGGTGACGTCTTCCGCAACGTTCTGGCCGCGATTGACCCCGGACAGGACGATGTCGGGCCGCTTGTCCTTCAAGATGTTGCGGACGCCCATGATGACGCAATCGGTCGGCGTGCCCCGTACCGCGAAGCGCCGCTCGCTGATCTGGCGCAGGCGCAGCGGATCGGACAGCGACATGGAATGCGCGACGCCCGACTGGTCCGTCTCCGGGGCGACGGTGAAGACGTCGTCCGACAATTGCGCGGCGATGTTTTCGAGAACCTCGAGGCCGGGGCCGTGAATGCCGTCGTCGTTTGTGATGAGTATGCGCATTTCTGGTCCATGCTGCGATCTCATCCTTCGAGACGCCGGCTTTGCCGGCTGCTCAGGATGAAGATAGGTAACGCGCCCTCATCCCGAGGAGCAGCCACAGGCTGCGTCCCGAAGGATGCGGGCGCAGCCTAGGCGTTCGCCTCGATTCGCTCCAACCCGCCCATGTAGCCGCGCAGAACCTGCGGGATCGTGACCGAGCCGTCGGCGTTCTGATAGTTCTCCAGCACCGCCACCAGCGCGCGGCCGACGGCGACGCCGGAGCCATTGAGCGTGGCGACGAAGCGCGGGCCCTTGCCGTCGGCCGGACGGTAGCGCGCATTCATGCGGCGGGCCTGGAAATCGCCGCAGACCGAGCACGAGGAAATCTCGCGATACTTGCCCTGCCCCGGCAGCCATACTTCGAGATCGTAGGTCTTCTGGCTCGCAAAGCCCATGTCCCCGGTGCAGAGCACGACCTTGCGATAGGGCAGCTCCAGCAATTGCAGAATCTTTTCCGCGCAGCCGGTCATGCGCTCGTGCTCTTCGAGCGCCTGTTCCGGCGTGGTGATGGAGACGAGCTCGACCTTATAGAACTGGTGCTGGCGGATCATGCCGCGCGTGTCGCGCCCCGCGGCGCCCGCTTCGGCGCGGAAGCAGTAAGTGCCGGCGGTGAGGCGCATCGGCAATTGCTTCTCGTCGAGAATGGTTTCACGCACGAGGTTGGTGAGCGGGACTTCGGCTGTGGGGATGAGCCACCATTCGGCATTCGGCATTGGGCTTTCGGCAGTCGCTGGCCCACTGCCGACTGCCGATTGTCGACCTGCCGAAACAGAGAACTGATCCTCACGAAACTTCGGCAATTGCGCCGTTCCGAACATCGCGTCGTCGCGCACCAGCAGCGGCGGGGCGACTTCGGAATAGCCATGCTTGTCGGTGTGCGTGTCGAGCATGAATTGCGCGAGCGCGCGCTCGAGGCGGGCGAGCTTGCCCTTCAGCACGACGAAGCGCGCGCCGGAAATTTTCGAGGCGCTTTCGAAATCCATCAGGCCCAGGGATTCGCCGATGTCGAAATGCTCTTTCGGCGTGAAGTCGAATTCGCGCGGCTCTCCCCATTTCAGCGCCTCGACATTGTCGTGCTCGTCCTTGCCCTCAGGCACTTCCGCGAGCGGCGAGTTCGGGATTTCCGATAGCGCCCTGTCGAGCGCCTCGTTCGCCTCGCGCTCGGCCTGCTCCATCGCCGGCCAGTTCTCCTTCAGGCTGGCGACTTCCGCCTTCAGCGCTTCGGCCTTCGCGGAATCCTTCTCGCGCATGGCGAGGCCGATTTCCTTGGAGGCCGCGTTGCGGCGCTCCTGCGCGGTCTGGAGTTTGGCGATGGCCGCGCGGCGTGTGTCGTCGAGCGCGATCAGGTCCGCGGAGATCGGCGCCAGCCCGCGACGCATGCGCGCGGCGTCGAAGTCTTGCGGTTTTTCGCGGATGGCCTTGATGTCGAACATGGGGGTTCCCAGCGAATGGCGAGTAGCGAATAGCGAATGGGGGGCGACTTGGAAACCCTCAGACGGCAGATCGGGGGAGCGCCCCCGTGCTTCGAGACGCGCCGTATCGGCGCTCCTCAGCATGAGGGCTATTGCACGGCGCCGCTGCTACGGGCCTTCATGGCGAGGAGCCTTCGAAGCAGGCCGCTGGAACTGAGGCTCATGGCGCGGCGGCGGTTTCCCCGCTCGGCGACGCTCAATCCGCCTTCTCGGCCTCTTCCCGCGCCCGTCTCTTCTCGATCATCCCGACCGAGATGATCGAGGCTTCGTAGAGCAGCACGCCGGGGATGGCGAGAGCGAGCTGGCTGAACACGTCGGGCGGGGTCAGCACCGCGGCCACGACGAAGACGATGACGATGGCGTAGCGGCGGTTGTTCTTGAGAAACGCGCTGTCGATGATGCCGACGCGGCCGAGCAGCGTGAGGACCACCGGCAACTGGAAGACGATGCCGAAGGCGAAGATCAGCGTCATCACCAGGCCGAGATATTCGGACACGCGCGGCAGCAGTTCGATCTGCGCCTTGCCCGGCTCGTTGGCCTGCTGCATGCCGATGAAGAAATGCAGCAGGTTCGGCATCACCACGAAGAAGACGAGCAGCGCGCCGGCGGCGAAGAACACCGGCGTCGCGAACAGGTACGGGCGGAAGGCGTCGCGCTCGTTCTTGTAGAGGCCGGGCGCGACGAAGGCGTACATCTGCGCGAAGATCACCGGGCAGGCGAGAAAGGCGGCCGCGAACATGGCCACCTTGATCTGCGTGAAGAAGAATTCCTGCGGCGCCGTGTAGATGAGCTTCGCTTCCGGGCCGGCGGCGTGCTGATAGGGCAGCACGAGAACGTTGTAGATGTTCTTGGCGAAGAAGAAGCAGATGACGAACATCACGAGAAAGGCGAGCAGCGCGCGGATCAGGCGCTGACGCAATTCGATGAGATGCTCCATCAGCGGCGCGCGCGTGGCGTCGATATCGGCCTGGCTCATGCGCGCTTTTCCGTCTCCGGCGCGGGTTCGGCCGCGATCTTCCGGTCATGCGATTCGAGCTTGGCGTCGGGCGCGGCGTTCTCGATCGGCGGCGCGTCCTCGAACGCCGCCTCCACGGCCAGTTTCTCCGGCGGCGGCGCATGTTCCTCGATCTCGAGGCTGGCGATGTCGGGATTTTCGGACGTCGCCGCGCCCGGCGTCACGTCGCCTTCGACGGCCGAGGTGATCTGTTCCTTCACGTCGCGTATCGGATCGAAGGCGACGTCGACCTTGGCGAGGTCGGCGACGCCCTGCACTTCCTTCTTGAGATTCTCGACGTCGGCCTCGCGCATGGCGTCCATGAACTGGCCCTGAAACTCGGCGGCCATGCGGCGCATCTTGCCGACCGCGTTGCCGACCTGCCGCAACACGCGCGGCAAATCCTTCGGGCCGATCACGATGAGCGCGACCACCCCGATGACGACGAGTTTGCCGACGTCGAAGTCCAGCATGCTTGGGCGACCCCGGTCGGGCCGGCGGGCGGGCCGTCAGACCTTGCGCGCGTCGGCGGCCTTGTCGACCGTCGCAGCGGCCTGGTGGTCGATGGTCTTCATCGGCTCGGGCTGCCGCTGCTGCGCGGTCTCGTCCTTGTCTTCCTCGGCCATGCCCTTCTTGAAGGATTTGATGCCCTTGGCGACGTCGCCCATGATGTCGGAGATCTTGCCCTTGCCGCCGAACAGCAACAGAGCGATGCCGCCGACAACCAGCCAGTGCCAGATCGAAAAGGAACCCATTTCGCAACTCCCTCAGGCGAAACCGGCCGCGCCGGCCTCCGCCTCCGCCGTGCGATCGCACGGCGGCTTTGGCCGGAACCTAAGACGGCGAAACGCCAAAAACAAGGCGAGCGGGCAAAGCTTTCCGCGCAGGCGCTACCTGATCGCGTAAACCGGCTCGACGCGCGCGGCCGCCCCGTCCGGCCCGCGCGCCAGGCAATAGCCGGAGGGCTTCTGGGTCCAGGCCGGGATGTCGGACCGTTCGATGCAGGCGGGATAAGTGTCGAGGCATTTCGCCTGCGTCGGAAAGGAGCCGCCCGCCTTCCGCGCCAGCGCCAGCCCCTCCGGCAGGGCCCTGCCGCAGAAGTCCGCGCCGAAGGTCGCCGCGCACTGTTGCTCATCGGCAACGACCGCGCCGCCCGGACAGGCGGGCTGGAGAAGTCTCCAACCCATGAAGGCCGCGACGGCGACGATGAAGGCGAAGACGAAAGGCATTGGCGGACAATCGGTTGCGTGGCCCGGCGCGAGCTTGCGAACAGCGTAAACGCGTCTGCCGGTTTCGCAACTCTTTCGTAGGCTTAACCGCCATTAGCCGCGTCAGCGGCGCCGTTCGGTAAGGTCGCGGCGCGATGGTCGAGCCAACAAAGGCGTCGATCCATGCGTAGGCCGCTCACCCTTCTGATGCTCTCGACAGCGCTGGCGCTTACGCCTGCCCTCGGCCGGGCGGAATCGCGGGCCATGCAGGAGTCGCGCTTCATCAACGGAACCGTGGGCGCGGTCGCCGGCGCGCTGGTCGGCGGGCCGATCGGCCTGATCGCGGGCGCGGCAATCGGCTACACGGTCGGCCCCGAGATCGCGGGCCCGCAGGCGACCTTCGGACCGACGCGGCGGGTTGCGCGGCGCGCCGTGCGCCGCAGCCGGCCGCGCGCGCGCAGCACGAAGATCGTGCTCGATTGCGCCAATCAGGCCAACCAGGACAATCCGGCCTGCGTGCATTTTTTCGCGCAACGCCAGCAACAGCTGCAGCCCATCTACGCGCAGCAGCCCGCGTTTGCGCAGCAGCCCGTCTACGCGCCGCCGGTCTACCCGCAGCAGAATGTCTACATGGCGCCGGCGCAGTCCGGCTATTCGCCCCTTCCCCGCCAGGTTCCGCAACAGCCGACCGTCGATCCGCGCGCGCGCACGTTCAATCCGCAGCAGAACCCGCTGGTGCCGCCGCCGACCGCCTTCGGCAACGGCTCGCAATATTCGGCCGCCCTGTCCGGCCCGAACGCCCCGGGCCAGCAGGGCGCGAGCGGCGCCTATTCGAACGCCTATTCCGCGCCCGCGCCGCAGGGTTACGGCTACGGACAGGTCCGCGCCGCGCCGGTTCCCGTGCCGCGCTGAGCGGGTCGGGCCTCCGGCGACCCGGCAAGCCTAACCCGCGCCCGCCCCGTCAATAGTGCGGCGGCGGCGGCTCGGGCTCGTTGCGCGCGGGAAAGGAATTGCGGACCTCTTCGCGCAACATCCTCAGTTCGCGCTCCAGCGCATCGATCTTCCGCCATTGCGCAGTCACGGTTTCGTTCAGCTCCGCAATCGTGCGGTCCTGATGCGCAATGCGGATTTCGAGGGCGTCGAGGCGGTCTTTCATTCGAATATCGGAACCAGTTTGGCGAGGACTTCGTCAACGATCTCCTGCGGCGCGCTTTCGACCCTTCGGGCCTTTCGCGCGAGAAGGTCGAGCGCGCGCGGTTGGTCGCAGCGCACGACGCCGGTCGTCTTGAGGCCTGCGCCTGTAAGCGACACGGCGAACCCGCGCGCCCGCGCAAAATTGCCGCCGGTCGTGATTGGCAGGACGACCGGCGTCTGCGTGACGCGATTGAAGGCGGTGGCGGAGACGATCAGGACCGGCCGCATCCCCTGCTGCTCATGGCCGGAGGTCGGATCGAGAGAAACCATCCAGATGTCGCCGCGCTCCATCTCAAGACGCCGATCTTGCGACTAGGCCCGTCATGGCCGGGCTCGCAAAGATGACGCCGCTGTCATTCCCGACGCGCGCAGCGCGATCGGGAATCCTGACTCGCCAGATTGAGCGCGCGGCGCCTGGATGCCCGCTTTCGCGGGCATGACATGCTCGATCACAGCGCATCACAGCAACTCCGACCCCCGCGGCCCGCCGTCGAGCCAATCTCGGTCCTCGGCCGACACGTCCGCATTCGCGTCGCACTCGGCCAAGAGCTCGGCGAGCGCGTAGCGCTTCCTCGGCGCGGGCTCGATGACGAGCTTGCCGTCGGCGACGGCGACGGCGACCTCGGCTCCTGCCCTGAGGTTCAGGAGATCGAGTAGCGCGGGCGGCACCGCCAGCATGACGGAGCCGCCAACTTTGCGGAGGGTGGTGATGGGCATGAAGTAGAAGTTATATTATTATTTAACTTCGTCAAGCTGCGGCCGCACGGAGCCGATCGGAACTCACACCAACCGGCTCTGCGTCTTCGCCGCCTGGATGAAGCTCGCAAACAGCGGGTGCGGCTCGAAGGGCCGCGACTTCAGTTCCGGGTGGTATTGCACGCCGATGAACCAGGGATGGTCGGCATATTCGACCGTCTCCGGCAGCAGGCCGTCGGGCGAGAGGCCGGCGAAGATCAGGCCGCATTCCTCCAGCCGCTCGCGGTAGGCGGTGTTCACCTCGTAGCGGTGGCGGTGGCGTTCGGAGATTTCCGTGTCGCCGTAGATGCCGGCGATCTTTGAGCCTTCCTTCAGATGGGCCTTGTAGGCGCCGAGCCGCATCGTGCCGCCGAGGTCGCCCTGCGCGCCGCGCTTTTCCAGTTCGTTGCCGCGCATCCATTCCGTCATCAGACCGACGACGGGCTCGGGCGTCGCGCCGAATTCCGTCGACCCCGCGTTCGGCACGCCGGCGAGCGCGCGCGCCGCCTCGATGCAGGCCATCTGCATGCCGAAGCAGATGCCGAAATACGGCACCTTGCGTTCTCGCGCGAAACGGGCGGCCAGAATCTTTCCTTCCGAGCCGCGCTGGCCGAAGCCGCCCGGCACGAGAATGCCGTGGACGTGCTCGAGATAGGGCGCGGCGTCGCGGCCCTCGAAGACCTCGCTCTCGATCCAGTCGAGGTTGACCTTCACGCGATTGGCCATGCCGCCGTGCGCCAGCGCCTCGATCAGCGACTTGTAGGCGTCCTTCATGCCCGTGTACTTGCCGACGATGGCGATGGTGACCTCGCCCTCCGGATTGTGGATGCGCTCGGAGACGGCGTTCCAGCGGCTCATGTCGGGGCGCGGCGCGGGCTCGATGCCGAAGGCGTGCAGCACTTCGCGGTCGAGGCCGGCGGCATGATAGGCGGCCGGCACGTCGTAGATGTTGGAGGCGTCGCGGGCCTCCACCACGGCGCTCTCCCGCACGTTGCAGAACAGGCCGAGCTTGCGGCGCTCCTCCGGCGGGATCGGGCGATCCGTGCGGCAGAGCAGGATGTCGGGCTGGATGCCGATGGAGCGCAGCTCCTTCACCGAATGCTGCGTCGGCTTGGTCTTCAGTTCGCCGGCACTCGGAATGAACGGCAAGAGCGTGAGGTGGATGTAACAGGAGTGCCCGCGTGGAAGGTCGTTGCCGAGCTGGCGAATCGCCTCGAAGAAGGGCAGGCCCTCGATGTCGCCGACCGTGCCGCCGATCTCGATCAGCACGAAGTCCACGCCCTCGTTGCCCGACAGCGCGAATTCCTTGATGGCGTTGGTGACGTGCGGGATGACCTGGATGGTCGCGCCGAGGTAATCGCCGCGGCGCTCTCTGGCGATGATGTCCTGGTAGATGCGGCCGGTGGTGATGTTGTCCTGCTTGTTGGCGGGACGGCCGGTGAAGCGCTCGTAATGGCCAAGGTCGAGATCGGTCTCCGCGCCGTCGTCGGTCACGA
>JBDHTL010000046.1:0-24250 GCA_039808645.1 Rhodoblastus sp.
CCCCCCGCCCTGCCGCAGGTCGACCTGCTCGACGAAGCCGGTGATCTCCATCGTCATCGGCCGTGTGACGACCGGCGCGGCGACGCGCCAGGTGCGCACGCCCTGCGCGACGACGCCCGCCGCGACGGCCGCAAACACGACGGCGACGGCGAAGGCCGCGCGGCGCGCCCGCAGGGCGTAGGCCAGCGCGGCCAGCAGCGCCAGGACGACGCCGGCTGCGATCAGCGACGGCTCGCGGTCCGCCGTCAGGGAGAGAATGGCCCCCGCCCCAGCCGCGACCGGCAGCCAGAGCGACGGACGGCGATAGGCGAATTCCTCCTCCAGCGCCGCCGCGACCTTGTCGCGCAGCGCCTGCAGATGCGCGACAAGGCGCGCGCGCAAGCCGAACGCGGCTTCGCGCTGTTCCTGCGCATGACCTACGGCGACCCTAGCCACGCCCCGACTCTCGAAACGAATGCGTCATCAAAAGCGCCGTCCGCGCCTGCCCCTTTTGGCCCGGACCCGCCCATGTTACAGGGGCGCCCTTCGCCGCGCAGCGGCGATTTTCGAGTTTTCCCGAACTGGGCGCCGCAATCCGCCGCGCTCGTCTTGCAGGCCGCATATGTCCACGCCCGTCACCCGCTTCGCCCCTTCGCCCACCGGCTTCCTGCACATCGGCGGCGGCCGCACGGCCCTGTTCAACTGGCTTTTCGCGCGCAAGACCGGCGGCAAGATGCTGCTGCGCATCGAGGACACCGACCGCGAGCGCTCCACCGAAGCCGCGATCAAGGAGATCGTCGACGGTCTGGATTGGCTCGGGCTGAAGTGGGACGGCGAGGTCATCTACCAGTTCGCGCGCGCCTCCCGCCATGCCGAGGTCGCGCAGGAATTGATGGCCAGGGGCGCAGCCTACCATTGCTACGCGACCGCGGACGAACTCGCTGAAATGCGCGATCTCGCGCGAAAAGAAGGCCGGCCGCCGCGCTACGACGGGCGCTGGCGCGAGGCGAGCGCCGACAAGATCGCGGCAGCCGAAGCGGAAGGCCGCAAGCCCGTCGTGCGCCTCAAGGCGCCGCAGACCGGCGAGACGGTGATCGAGGATGCGGTGCAGGGCCGCGTCGTCTTCCCCAACAAGGATCTCGACGATCTCGTGCTGCTGCGCTCCGACGGCACGCCGACCTACATGCTTGCCGTGGTCGTCGACGATCACGACATGGGCGTGACGCAGATCATCCGCGGCGACGACCATCTGACCAACGCCGCCCGCCAGACGCACATCTATCAGGCGATGGGATGGACCATCCCGGCCTGGGCGCATATTCCGCTCATCCACGGCGCGGACGGCGCCAAATTGTCGAAGCGCCACGGCGCGCTCGGCGTCGACGCCTATCGAGCGATGGGTTACCTGCCCGCCGCGCTGCGCAATTATCTCGTGCGCCTCGGCTGGAGCCAGGGCGACCGCGAGTTCTTCTCGACGCAGGAGATGATTGCGGCCTTCGATCTCGCGCAGGTGCACCGCTCGCCCGCGCGCTTCGATTTCGTCAAGCTCGAGAACATGAACGGCCACTACATGCGCGCGGCCGACGATGGCGAACTGACGCAGACGCTGATCGACACCCTGCCCTATCTGCCGCGAGGCCCCGAGAAGCTGGCCGCGCTCGACGAGACGAAGCGCGCGCAATTGCTGGCCGCAATGCCCGGCCTGAAGGCGCGCGCGAAAACGCTGGTCGAGCTCGCCGACGGCGCCGACTACCTGTTCGCGCGGCGCCCGCTGGCAATGGAGCCGAAAGCGGCGGCGCTGGTCGGGAAGGGCCGTGCGCATCTGAAGGCGCTGCACGCGCGCCTGTCGGGTCTGACCGAATGGACCGCGACCGCAACGGAAGCCGCGGTGCGCGAAGAAGCCGAGGCGAGCGGCGCCAAGCTCGGCGATCTCGCGCAGCCGCTGCGCGCCGCGCTCACCGGCAAGACGACGTCGCCCGGCATTTTCGACGTGCTGGAGACGCTGGGCCGCGACGAAAGCCTCGGCCGCATCGCCGATCAGGCAGGCCTTTGACGCGCCTGCCAAGGCTGCCACCCCACTGAAAGTCTCAGGCGCGCGCGAGCCGCGCGCGCTTGAACCGGCCGGGGCGATGCGCTACCGATAATGCGACGCACAATCGCCGAAAACGGGCGGCGCGAGCGGGCTGCTACCTGCCCGTCTTCCAGCGCTTCCGAACGTTCGGCCGCAACATGCAGAGGCGAGCCATGAGCGCAACCACGGGCACGATCAAAGTCGGCGACGCGAATTACGAAGCGAACGTCAAAGCCGGCAGCATCGGGCCGTCCGTGATCGACATCGGTTCGCTCTACGGCAAGACCGGCATGTTCACCTACGACCCCGGCTTCACGTCGACGGCGAGCTGCGAATCCCAGATCACCTACATCGACGGCGACGAGGGCGTGCTGCTCTATCGCGGCTATCCGATCGAGCAGCTGGCCGAGAACGGCGACTTCCTCGAGACCTGCTACCTGCTGCTGTACGGCGAGCTGCCGACCGCCGCGCAGAAGGCCGACTTCGACTATCGCGTGACGCGCCACACGATGGTGCACGAGCAGATGGCCCGCTTCTTCCAGGGCTTCCGCCGCGACGCGCATCCGATGGCGGTGATGGTCGCCTCCGTCGGCGCCATGTCGGCCTTCTATCACGACTCGACCGACATTTCCGATCCGCACCAGCGCATGGTCGCCTCCATGCGCATGATCGCGAAGATCCCGACGCTCGCGGCGATGGCGTTCAAGTACACGGTCGGCCAGCCCTTCGTGTATCCGCAGAACTCGCTCGACTACACGTCGAACTTCCTGCGCATGTGCTTCGCGGTGCCCTGCGAGGAATACAAGGTCAACCCGATCCTGTCGCGCGCGCTCGACCGCATCTTCATCCTGCACGCCGACCACGAGCAGAACGCCTCGACCTCGACGGTGCGCCTCGCCGGCTCCTCCGGCGCGAACCCGTTCGCCTGCATCGCGGCCGGCATCGCCTGCCTGTGGGGCCCCGCGCACGGCGGCGCGAACGAGGCCGCGCTGAAGATGCTGAGCGAGATCGGCACGGTCGACAACATTCCGAAATACGTCGCCAAGGCGAAGGACAAGAACGATCCGTTCCGCCTGATGGGCTTCGGCCATCGCGTCTACAAGAACTACGATCCGCGCGCGAAGATCATGCAGAAGACCTGCCACGAGGTGCTGAGCGAACTCGGCATCAAGGACGATCCGCTGCTCGACGTGGCGGTGGAGCTCGAGCGCATCGCGCTGCATGACGAGTATTTCGTCGAGAAGAAGCTCTACCCGAACATCGACTTCTATTCGGGCATCACGCTGAAGGCGATGGGCTTCCCCACCTCGATGTTCACCGTGCTGTTCGCCGTCGCGCGCACCGTCGGCTGGATCGCGCAGTGGAAGGAAATGATCGAGGACCCGCACCAGAAGATCGGCCGTCCGCGCCAGCTCTACACGGGCGCGCCGCGCCGCGATTACGTGCCGCAGTCCAAGCGCTGAACGAAGCTCGGCATCCGATGCAGGCCGCGTGGAGGGATCCACGCGGCTATCTTTTTTCCGCCGGCAGGCCATCCGCTTCTGTCCCTCCACGTCGGTCATGACGCGGCCTTAGGTCCCGGCCCCGCGCGAACTGACTGGCGGGGCCGACAATCTTGACCTGCGCCCATGCGCGTGAAAGCATCCTGCTTCGGGAATGGCGACGTCGAGACGGGACGGCGTTGTCGCGCATCGTCGCGATCCTCCGCATGCCAAATCTTCGTCCGGCGCTCGCCATCGACACGAAGCGGGGGCTGTCGTGCGCGCCATACTGGCCTCGGTGTGTCTGATCGCCTGCAGCGCGCAGGCGTCGGCCAAGATTCAGTTCTGCAATAATTTCGCCCATCCGATCGCCGTCGCGGTCGCTTTCGAACGCGATGGCGAATGGATCAGCGAAGGCTGGCTCGAAGTGCCGAAAGACCAGTGCGTCTTCGACGAGAAGCACCCGGACGTGACGTCGTTCTATTATTACGGCGAGACAGAGGTTTACGGGAACAAGCGCTGGACCTGGGGCCGCTCCAAGGAGTTCAGCGTCAGGACCAACAGGTTCACGATCCGCAACGCCGACCGACGGCAGCGGGGCGCGCGTTTCGTGCGCTTTGCCGGGCCGCACAGCTACAAGCTGCCGGAAACCATCGTGCAATTGCGCTTTGAATCCAACCTGACGACGACATTCATCATTCCCGCCGAGCGCACGACGCCACAGCCGCAGCCGTCACAGCCACAGCAACCGTCACAGGCGTCACCGCCGGCTTCCGGCGACGCCCGTAACGCCTGTGAGAACAAGAGCGGCGACGAAGCGATCGTCGGCTGCTCGGAGTTGATCGGCGAGAACCCGAACAATGCCGCGGCCTTTTTCAATCGCGGCATCGAATATGCGAAGAAGCGCGACTACGACCGCGCCATCGCGGACTTCTCCAAGGCGATCAGCATCAGGCCGGGCGACGCACGGGCCTACAACAGCCGCGCCGCCAGCTTCTATCGCGGCAAGGACGACTATCACCACGCCATCGCCGATTATACCAAAGCCGTCGATCTCGACCCCGGATTCTCGGCAGCGCTGGTCAATCGCGGCAACGTGTACCGCGCCATTCGCGCCTACGACGTCGCGCTCAAGGACCTGAACGCGGCGATCGCGATGAATACGAAATCGAACGCGGCGTTCTACTTCCGGGCGCAGGTCTACGAGGCTCTCGGCCGCAAGGACGACGCGATCGCGGATTACCGGCAGGCGCTCGGCGTCGATCCGAACGATCAGGACAGCAAGGACGCCTTGAAGCGGCTCGGCGCCTCCCCCTGATCTCCGCTCACTATCGGGCGCCGCCGCCACGCAGGCGGCCGCTATCGCCCTCCGGCGACTTCCAGAACATTGCGCGCCGCCGCCATGCTCGGCGCCTCGCCGTTCGCTGGCGTCAGCAGATGGTCGATGTCGCGGAACGCCGCAAGCTGCCGGTCGCGCTGCGCGCCGTGCGTGAACAGCGGCGCGAGCGCGCTGGCGAGCGCGACCTCGTTGCAGTCGCGCTGCAGGAATTCCGGCACGACGTTTTCGCCCAGCACGAGATTGGCGAGCACGATGGAATGCACGTCGATGAAGTGCTTCACAAGTTCCTCGACGCGCGACACCTTGTAGGCGACGACCATCGGCACGCCGGCGAGCGCCAATTCGAGCGTCGCCGTGCCGGAAGCCACCAGCGCGGCGCGCGCGCGGCGGAAGGCGGAGAGTTTCGGCTGATCGCCGAGCACGACCTGCGGCTTGTAGGGCCAGGAGCGCAGTTCCTCGCGGATCGCCTCCTCGAGATGCGAGACGGCGGGCAGGATCACTTCCATGCGCCGGCCATGCTGGGCCACGCGATGCAGAACCTGTCCGAACACCGGCATCAGCCGCTCGATCTCGGAGCGCCGCGACCCCGGCATCAGCAGGAACACCGCCGGATCCGAATCTCGCGCGCGCGCTTCATCCGGATTGGGCCGCAGTTCGTCGAGATGCTCGACAAGCGGATGGCCGACGAAGACGCAGGGCGGGCCGCCGAGCTTTTCATGCGCGGCGGGTTCGAACGGAAAGAGCGCGAGCACGCGGTCGACATAGACCCGCATCTTCGGCGCCCTGCCCGGCCGCCACGCCCAGACCGACGGGCTGACGTAATCGACGATGGGAACGCCCGGCGCGAGCGCGCGCACCTTTCGCGCGACGCGGTGCGTGAAATCCGGACTGTCGATGATGACGAGCGCGTCGGGCTGCGCCGCGACGATCTCTCGCGCGGTTTCGTCGATGCGCGCGAGCAGGCGCGGCAGATGCGCGATGACCGAGACGAAGCCCATGACCGCGATGTCTTCGAGCGGAAACAGACTCGTCAGTCCCTCCCGGATCATCGCCTCGCCGCCGACGCCCTCGATCCGCGCTTCCGGCGCGAGACGACGCAGCGCCTGCATCAGCTTGGCGCCGAGCAGATCGCCGGACTTTTCGCCCGCGACGAGAAAGAGCCTCACGACCGTCGTCCAATGCGCCGGACAAGCCGCGCATCGCGCCCGCGCGCCGAAAATGTCATTCCCGCGCAAGCGGGAATCCGGGGTTTGGGCGCTCGCATGCCGTTCTGGATGCCCGGTCGGCCTTTGGTCGCCGGGAACGACAACAGGAATGACATCAACGCCTCGCTTCGCGCGGCCGGCACAACGGCCGGTCGCCGCCTTCGCGCAGGAAGGCGACGAGTTGCGCGACATGCGGATCGGCGCCGAGCGAAGCTTCGAGTTCATCGATGCGCGCGGACAAAGGCGGCTCGCCATCGAAGACGATGCGATAGGCCGTCTGCAAGTTCGAGAGCGTCTCGCGCGAAAAATTGCGGCGGCGCAGGCCGACGAGATTGAGGCCGGCCAGATGCGCGCGATTGCCGAAGGCCAGACCGAAGGGAACGAGATCGCCTTCGAGCCCGGAGAGGCCGCCGACAAAGGCGTGCGCGCCGATGCGCGAGAACTGGTGCACCGCCACGCCGCCCGACAGAATCGCGAAATCGCCGATGCGGACGTGGCCGGCGATCATCACGTTGTTGGACAGGATGACATCATTGCCGACGAAACTGTCGTGGCCGACATGGGCCTGCGCGAGCAGCGCGCAGCGGTCGCCGACGATTGTCGTCATGCCGCCGCCGGCCGTGCCGGGATTGGCGGTGACGCCTTCGCGCACGATGCAATCGGCGCCGATCGACAGGGTCGACTCCTCGCCGCGATATTTCAGATCCTGCGGCGGATGGCCGAGCGCGGCGAAGGGATGGATTTTCGTGCGCGCGCCGACGGACGTTCGGCCGGCGAGCGAGACATGCGAGACGAGTTCGACGCCCTCGCCCAGTTCCACATGCTCGCCGACCGTGCAGAAGGGGCCGATCTTCACGCCCGCGCCGACGCGCGCGCCCGGCGCGACGGCGGACGAGGGATGAATGTCGGCCGCCAAGCCGCGCCTCAGGCGGTCGCCGGCGCGAGCATCGCGCTGATCTCGGCTTCGCACACGAGCTGACCATCGACCGTGGCGCGGCCGGAATACCACCACATGTTGCGACGCTGATTGAGCTTCTTCATATGGTATTCGAGCCGGTCGCCCGGCAGCACGGGCTTGCGGAACTTCGCCTTGTCGATGGTCATGAAATAGACGAGCGAAGGTTTTTCGCCCTTGCCGTGCGCCTGGATGCAGATGGCGCCGGCCGTCTGCGCCATTCCCTCGATGATCAGCACCCCCGGATGCACGGGACGCTCCGGGAAATGGCCCTGGAAATGCGGCTCGTTGATCGTGACGTTCTTGATGCCGATGCAGCTGTCGTCGCCGTCGATGTCGACGATGCGGTCGACCAGCAGGAACGGATAGCGATGCGGCAGCGAGGCCAGAATCTTCTGGATGTCGAAAGCTTCGAGTTTCTTCGTTTCGCCGGGCTTTTGCGTCTCGCTCGTCACGTTCTCTTCTCCTTGCCCGGGCGGCGGTCCGCTGCGGCGCGTTTCAGAAACAGGCGCAGATCCTGCGCCGGCGTTCCGCCGACGCTCGCGCCCGCGGGCACGTCGCGCATGACGCCGGATTGCGCGGCGATGCGCGCGCCGGCGCCGATCGTCAGATGGCCGGCGATGCCCGTCTGTCCGCCGACCATGACGAAATCGCCGAGTTCCGTGGAGCCGGCGACGCCGACCTGCGCAACGATCACGCAATGGCGGCCAATCACCACGTTGTGGCCGATTTGCACGAGATTATCGATCTTGGTCCCCTCGCCGACGATCGTGTCGCGCGAGGCGCCGCGGTCGAGCGCGCAATTGGCGCCGATCTCCACATCGTCCTGGATGATGACGCGGCCGATCTGCGGCACCTTGAGGTGACCGCGGCCGCCCAGCGCGAAGCCGAACCCGTCCTGCCCGACGCGCACGCCGGGATGCAGGATGACGCGGTCGCCGAGCAGCGCATGGGTCAGCGTCGCGCCCGCGCCGATCGCGCAGTCGCGGCCGATGCGCACGCCGGCGCCGACCACCGCGTTGGCGCCGATCAGCGTGCCCGCGCCGATCTCGGCGCCTGCGCCGATCACGGCCCCGGGCTCGACGTCGACGCCGGGCTCGAGACGCGCCTGGGGATGAACCCGGGCCTGCGGCGACACGCCCCTGGCGAAGATCGGCGCGGCGCGCAGGCTGTCGGGCACGAGCCGCGCGGCGATCTTCGCGAAGGCGCGATAGGGATGATCGACCACGAGCGCCGCGACGCCGCGCGGGACGCGCCCGAAGGCGCCGGCGCGCAGCAGGCAGGCGCCGGCGCGGGTCGCGCCGAGTTCGTCGGCGTAGCGGGGATTGTCGTAATAGGCGAGGTCGCGGGCGCCGGCGCGCTCCAGCGCGGCCAGGCCCTCAATGCGCCGGGCGGCGAATTGCGAGTCGAATTCGGCGCTGACCAGCGCGGCGAGGTCGCCGACCGTCGGCGCGTTGGTGAGAGAGAAGAAGAAGGGCTCGCTCATGCCGTCCGCAGGGGCCAGTCCGCCCGACGCCGGCGGCTCAGCCCTTATAGCGCCGCGCGCGCGCCGCGCAATGCGCCCAAACGAAAGCGGCCCCCGAAGGGGCCGCTCGCCTGAAGTTTCGCGTGATCAGAAGCTGCCGCCGCCGGAGAAGCGGAAGAACTGCGTCTGGTCGTATTGCGACTTCGAAAGCGCCTTGGCGAAGTCGAAGCGGATCGGACCCATCGGGGAATCCCACAGGAGCGACGCGCCGACCGAGGTGCGGATCTTCTTCGTGTCGCCGCCGACCCGGAGGCAGGAGCCGGGACCGAACCAGGGGCTCGAATAGGCCGGCACGCAGCCCGTGGCCGCGATGATCGGCGCGGTGAACGGATCGGAGCCGTAAAGCAGCAGGTCCTGCTGGGTCGTGAAGTTGGTGCGGCCGCTGTAGCCCCAGACCGTGCCGGCGTCGGCGAAGACGGCGCCCTTGAGGCCGAGTTCGCGCGGCATGCCGAAGATCGGGAACTGGGCTTCCAGCGAAGCGCCGACGTACTTCGAACCGCCGAGCGAATTGCCCTGATAGTTGAACGGGTTCGAGATATCGCGCGGGCCGATGCCGCCCGGCGCGAAGCCGCGAACCAGCGACGGGCCGGGGTTGAACTGGTCGGTCACGCGCAGCTTGTAGCCGGCGTAGCCGGTCATGACGCCGCCCTGCACGCGCGCGAAGGCCACGACATTGTCGAGGATTTCGCGGTAGTAGCGGGCGTCGGCGGTCGTGCGGAAGAAGCGCGGATCGCCGCCGGCGCCGGCCACGTCCATGTTCAGCGCGGCGTAGACACCGTCCGTCGGCTTCTTCGGATTGTCGAGCGACGAATAGGCGATCGTGTAGCCGAACATCGACGTGAGGGTCGATCCCTGCTGCGCCTTGATCGCGACCGAGGCTTCGCCGTTGGTGGCGCAGTTGATGAAGATGTTGGCCGGCCAGAAGCCCGTCGGCCCGGGCGTGATGCCCGGAAGCGGATAGGAGCAGTCGTTGTAGGGATGCTTGTAGTCGTTGGGGATCGACAGATAGGTCGAGTAGATCGAGTAGCGCGGCGCGAAGGTGATCTCGTCCGTGATCGGGAAGGCCGCGCGCAGCGTGCCGCCGGCCGTCGTCGAGTTGTAGACGCTGTATTTCGACGTCGTGTTCTTCTTGATGTAGAGGTCGAAGCCCGCCGCCACGCGCGTGTCGAGGAAGTACGGCTCGGTGAAATTGAACTCCAGGCCCTTGGTGCGCTGGCCGATGGTCGCGGCGGCGCGGACATACTGGCCGCGGCCCATGAAGTTGGACTCGCTGACCGAGACTTCCGCGATGAAGCCGTCAGACGTCGAATAGCCGCCCGACACCGAGAAGTTGCCGGTGGGCTGGTCCTCGACCTCGACATTGACGACCACGCGATCGGGCGCCGTGCCCGGTTCGTTGGTGATGCGGACCTTCTTGAAATAGCCGAGGTTGTTGAGGCGGCGCTCGGCGCGGTCGATCAGGACGCGGTTGTAGGCGTCGCCTTCGCCGATCTCGAACTCGCGGCGGATGACGTAGTCGCGCGTGCGGTTATTGCCGCGCAGGTTGATGCGCTCGATGTAGACGCGCGGGCCTTCGTCGATCACGAAGTCGATGCTCACGGTCTGGGCGCCGGCGTTGCGGGCGCCGCGCGGACGGACCTGCGCGAAGGCGTAGCCGCGACGCGCCAGCGCCTTGGTCAGCGCCTCGACCGACTTCTCGACGAGATCGCCGTTGTAGATCTCGCCGGCCGACAGGCGGACGAGCGGCATCAGCGTTTCGCCGGGCACGTCGGGCAGGCGCGACTGCACGGCCACGTTCGAGACGCGGTACTGCGGGCCTTCGTTCACGACGATGTTGACGATGTAGCCGCCCTGGCCGGCGTCGAAGCGGGCGTCGCTGCTGACGACCGTGAAGTCGGCGTAGCCGTTCTTCAGGTAATAGCGGCGGATCAGCTCGAGGTCGGACGAGATGCGGTCGGGATCGTAGACGTCGGTGTTCTTCAGGAACGACAGGAAGTTCATTTCCGTCGTCTGCATCAGGCCGGTCAGCTTGCCGGTCGAATAAGCCTGGTTGCCCGAGAAATTGATGGACTTCACGCCGGTCTTGTCGCCTTCGTCGATCGTGTAGACGACGTCGAGACGGCCGTTCGGCAGGCTGACGGTGCGGTAGCTGACCTTGGCCGCGGCGCGGCCCGAGCGGCGGTAGATTTCCTTGATTCGCTCGACGTCCGAGGCGGCGACCGAGGGGCTGAACGGCCCGCGCGAACGCAGCTGCATCTCCGGCCGCAGCTGGTCGCCCTTGACCTTGCTGTTGCCCTCGAACGCGACGTTGTTGATGACATTGTTCTCGGCGACGTGGACCACGACGTTGGAGCCGCTGCGGCTCACGCGCACGGACGAGAACAGGCCGCTCTCGCGCAGGCCCTTCTCGCCGGCGGCCACGCCGGCGGCGTCGGTTCCGTTGAAATAGGAACGGACCACGTCCGCATCGACGCGGCTGTTGCCCTGCACAGTAATCGACTGGGCGTTCGCCAGACCCGAGAGCCCGGTCCCTACGACCAGAGACCCGACCATGGCGAGGCGGGTCCATATTCCGTGCGCACGATGCATTACGCCGATCCCTGTCTTCCTGGCGGCCGCCGCGGCGGCCCGCTCTAACCTTGCCGCCCCGGGGGCGGTCGGCCCTGCCCGCCCGAGGGCGCGAGGACCGCTTCAATCTTGAAAGGCCGAGCCTTTTGCAGGCTCGACCGCACGTTGCTTCTAACCGGTTTACGTTAACCTGCAAATGCCGTTCAAGCGATTACGCGGCCTTTTTGGTCCGGCGTGGCCGAGGCGACACAAACATGGTCAGCGGGGGGTTAACCGCGCAGGATCCACTTCAGGATCGGCGGCCCGAGGCGGGCGATGTCGTTGTAGGTCGCCAGCACCATCAGCCCGCCGACGACGGCGATTCCGATGCGGAAACCGATCTCCTGGGCCCGTTCGTTGAGGGCGCGGCCCCGGATCGCCTCGATCGCGTAAAACATCAGATGGCCGCCGTCGAGCAGCGGCACCGGCATGAGGTTGAGCAGGCCGATCGAGATCGACAGGATCGCGACGAGATTGAGCAGCGCCGCCACCCCGAGCTTGGCCATTTCGCCGGACACCTGGGCGAGGCCGGCCGGGCCCGACAGCTGGTCCGGGCTTTCCTTGCCGACGGCGAGGCCGCCGAGATAGCCGGCCGTCTGGCGCACGACGAACCAGGTCTCCTGCGTCGCGAGCTTCAGCGAATCGACCACGCCGAAGGTCTCTGTGCGCCAGTCCTCCGGCTTGCCGCCCGCCTGGACGCCGAGCAGACCCATGCGCGACTTGCCGATCGGCGAATCGACTTCCTTCAGCCGCGGCGTGGCGACCAGCGTCACGCCCTTGCCGGCGCGGTCGACGAGGAACGTCAGCGCCTTGTCCGGCGAAGTGGTGACGACGCGCTGCAGCTCGTTGAAACTGCCGATCTTCTGGCCGTCGATCTCGAGCACGAGATCGCCCGGCAGGAAGCCCGCGACCTCGGCGGCGCTGCCCGCCGCCACGCTGTCGACGCGCGGCGTCAGAACCGCGCGGCCGTAGGTGAGGAAGACAGAGGCGAAAATGACGATCGCGAGGACGAAATTGGCGATCGGGCCGGCCGCGACGGTCGCGGCGCGCTTCCAGATCGGCTGGGCGGCGAAGGTGACCGCGCGCTCCTCCGCCGGCATGGCGCCGACCGCGGCCTCGTCGGTCATGCTCGCGCCGTTGGCGTCGCCGTGGAACTTGACGTAGCCGCCGAGCGGCAGGAGCGCGACGCGCCAGCGCGTGCCCTTGCGGTCGGTGAAGGCGAACAATTCGGGCCCGAAGCCGATGGAGAAGGCGTCGACCTTGATGCCGCAGCGCCGCCCGACCCAGAAATGCCCGAGTTCGTGGAAGAAAACGACGATGGTCAGGACGACAATGAACGGAATCACGTAGATTCCGGTCGAGTACAACGCATCCAGCATGTGGCCTCCGGTTTCGCCGCATCTTCGTCGCCGCGCCGAAGCGCGGCCGGGCGAAATAGTTACTGAACCGTTACCATGCCGGATCGAGCTTTAACGGCCAAGGAGGCCCGGGAACTTTCTCTGACAATATGGTCAACGGCCAGCGCCTCCTCGATGGAGGCAGGCTCGCGCGTGGCGTTCTCGCGCACGGCCCGTTCGCAGGCTTCGCCCACAATCCGGGCGATTTCGGGGAAAGCCACCTCCCCCGCCAAAAAGGCGGCGACGGCGATCTCGTTGGCGGCGTTGAGCACGGTCGGCAAGGCGCCGCCCTGCCTCAGCGCGTCCATGGCGACGCCGAGCGCCGGAAAACGGCCGGTGTCCGGCCGCTCGAAGGTGAGCGTGGCGATTTCGGCCAGGTCCAGGCGCCTGGCGTTGGTCTCGAGCCGGTCCGGCCAGGCCAGGCAATGGGCGATCGGCACGCGCATGTCGGGGGAATAGAGGCTCGCCGTCACCGATCCGTCGGCGAAGGCGACGAGGCCGTGGATGATGGATTGCGGATGGACCAGCACGTCCAGCCGGCCGGCCGGCACGCCGAACAGGTGGTGCGCCTCGATCAGCTCCAGCCCCTTGTTCATCATCGAGGCGGAATCGATGGTGATCTTCTGGCCCATCGACCAGTTGGGGTGCTTCAGCGCCTGTTCGCGCGTCGCGGCGGCGATCTGCGCGGCGCTCCAGGTTCGGAACGGGCCGCCGGACGCGGTGATGATCAGCTTCTCGACGCTTTTGGCGTCGGCGCCGCCGAGCGCCTGCCAGAGCGCGTCGTGCTCGCTGTCGAGCGGCAGGATGGTCGCGTTCGTCTCCGCCGCCTTGCGCATGAAGGAGTGGCCCGCGCAGACCAGGCATTCCTTGTTGGCGAGCGCGATGGTGCGGCCTTCGGCGAGCGCCGCATAGGTCGGCTCGACGCCCGCGGCGCCGGAAATGGCGCCGACGACGATGTCGGCCGGGCGCAGCGCCGCCTCGACCACGGCCTTGGCCCCCGCCGCCGGCTCGACGCCGCTGCCCGAAAGCGCGGCCTTGAGGTCGCCGTACAGGTCCTCGTCGCGGATGGCGGCGAAGCGCGCGCCGACACGGATCGCGAGTTCGGCGAGCGCCGCCACGTCGCGGCCGCCGGCGACCGCCTCGACCGCGAAGGCGTGCGGCGCCTGATCGACAATGTCGATGGTCGAGCGGCCGATCGAGCCGGTCGCGCCCAGCAGGACGATCTTGCGTTGCCGATCTAGGGCCATACGAACAAACCTTCGGCCGCGCTCGGCGCGCCGCGCACGGCGCCGAGCAGCGCGATGAACAGGGCGGCGGCGACGAAGCCGTCCAGCCGGTCCATCACGCCGCCGTGGCCGGGTATGAGCTGACTGGAATCCTTGACGCCGAAGCGGCGCTTGATCGCGGATTCGAGGAGGTCGCCGGCCTGCGCGGCCGCGCCGGCGGCGAGGCCGACCAGAAGCAGCGGCAGGACGGCGACCGGACCGACGGGTTGGACCGCCGCGATTGCGAGGCCCGCCAGCGCGCCGCTGACGATCCCGACGATCGTGCCCGACCAGGTCTTGCCCGCCGACACGCGCGGCCAGAGTTTTGGTCCGCCGATCAGGCGGCCGCCGAAATAGGCCATGACGTCAGTCCCCCAAACGACGGCGAACAGCCAGAGTATCGCCCTGAGATTATAGGGCGGCTCGATGAGCGAGGGGAGCGGCGGACGGATGATCGCGACCGAAACGATCAACGCGCCGGCGTAGAGGGTCCCGGCGCCGGCCCAGACGCGCAGGCCGGGCGCGCCGAGCCAGCCGACGGCGAGCGCGCCGACCAGCAGAACCAGCAGCGCGTGATCCGCCCCGTTCTGCGCGGCGAAGGCGCAGGCGACGGCGAGCGCCGCCGCGCCCAGGACGAACCGCGGCAGGCGACGCTCCTCGCCGACGAGCTTCTGCCATTCCCACACCATGGCGATGGCGGCGGCGAGCCAGAACAGGATGAAGGGAACGCCGCCCGCGACCAGCGCGGCGACGGCGACGCCGGCCATGACCAGCGCCGAAATCACGCGGGTCCGCAGATCGGAGAAATTCGGACCCGTCGGAGGCGCGGAGGAGCCGGAGGGCGCGTCCGTCACGAAGCAGTCTTCTTCACGGGCTGGACGGCGTCGACGCCGCCGAAACGGCGTTCGCGCCGCGCGAACTCGCCGAGCGCATCCTCGAGCGCGGCGCGGTCGAAATCCGGCCAGAGCGTCGGCGTGAAGACGAATTCCGCGTAGGCCGACTGCCACGGCAGGAAGTTGGACGTCCGCACTTCGCCCGACGTGCGGATGATCAGGTCGGGGTCGGGGATGTCCGAGGTGTGCAGCTTCTGCTCGAACAGGTCGGCGTCGATCGCGTCCGGATCGAGACGCCCGGCCGCGACGTCCAGCGCCAGCGCGCGCGCGGCGGCGACAATCTCCTGCCGGCCGCCGTAGTTGAAGGCGATCACGAGCACGAGGCCGGTGTTGTCGCGCGTCACGTCTTCGGCCTCGGTGAGCAGCGGGCCGATGTCGCTCGGCAGGCCCTCGCGGGCGCCGATCACGCGGATGCGCACGTTGCTGGCGTGCAGTTCGGCGAGATCGTTGCGGATGAAGCGCTTGAGCAGGCCCATCAGGCCGCCGACCTCGTCGGCCGGGCGCGACCAGTTTTCCGCCGAGAACGAATAGACCGTGAGATAGGCGATGCCGAGGTCGCTGGCGTTGCGCACCGTGCGGCGCAGCGCCTCGACGCCGCGGCGGTGGCCCTCGAAGCGCGGCAGCTTGCGCTGCGCGGCCCAGCGGCCGTTGCCGTCCATGATGATCGCGACATGGCGCGGCGCTTTTTCGCGCACGACGGCGGACGATCCGGAAATCGCCCCCGCCGCTTCGCGTTTTTCGCCGTCGCTCATCGAAACTCCCGGAAATGCGGGATGCATTGCATGCAGACCCGACTAGACCTGCATGATCTCCTTTTCCTTCGTCGCCAGCGCCTGATCGACCTCGCCGATGGCGGAATCGGTCGCCTTCTGCACCTCGGTCTCGTGACGCTTCTCGTCGTCCTCGCCGATGGCCTTGTCCTTGAGCTGCTTCTTCAGGATATCGAGGCCGTCGCGGCGGATATGGCGGATCGCGACGCGCGATTCCTCGGCGTATTTGTGGGCGACCTTCACCAGTTCCTTGCGGCGCTGCTCGTTGAGCTCGGGCATGCGCACGCGAAGAATCTGGCCTTCGACAGTGGGGGTGAGGCCGAGATTGGCGGCGCGGATCGCCTTGTCGACGGCGATCACCATCGCCTTGTCCCAGACCTGGATGGCGATCACGCGCGGCTCGGGGATCGAGATGGTGGCCACCTGGTTCAGCGGCATGGACTGGCCATAGGCCTCGACATGCACGGGCTCGACCAGGCTCGCCGCGGCCCGGCCGGTGCGCAGGCCGCCGAACTCGTGCTTCAACGTGGCGATGGACGCCTGCATGCGCCGCTTGAGGTCGTTCAGATCGAAAGTCGCGGACATATCGTCACCTGTCGTGTGGCGCCCGTCTGGCGCGCGAAAGCTGGCGGCCGTTCAGTCGGCGGCCGGCGAAACCAGCGTGAAGCGTCCCCTGCCCTCCCAAGCGCTGTGGATGGCGCCCGGCCCGGCGAGAGAGAAGACGATTATCGGAATCCGGTTCTCGCGGGCAAGGGCGAAAGCCGCCGTGTCCATGACGGCGAGGCGCTTTTCGATGGCCTCGTCGTGCGTCAGCGTCTCGTAGCGGCGGGCGTTGGGGTCCTTTTTCGGGTCGGCGGTGTAGATTCCGTCGACCTGCGTCGCCTTCATGATGGCGTCGCAGGACAGTTCGGCCGCCCGCAGCGCCGCGCCGGTGTCGGTGGTGAAGAAGGGATTGCCGGTGCCGCCGCCGAGCACGATCACGCGGCGCTTGGCGAGATGGGCGAGCGCGGCCTGCCGCGAATAGGGCTGGCAGATCGAAGGCATGGCGACCGCCGAGAGCGTGCGCGCGGCCTGCCCCTGCGCCTCGATCGCCTGCTCCAGCGCCAGCGCGTTCATCACGGTCGCCAGCATGCCGATCGAATCGCCGCGCGCGCGCTCGATGCCCTTGTCGGCGCCCTGCAGGCCGCGAAAGAAATTGCCGCCGCCCACCACCACCGCGACCTCGGCGCCCGCCCGCGCGGCGGCCGCGAGATCCTGCGCGATGCGCGTGACAGTCGCCGGTTCGAGCCCATGCGACTGGCCGCCCTGCAGCGCCTCGCCGGACAGCTTGACCAGCACGCGCTTGAAACGGGGGCGCCCCGGGGACGTGTTCATCTCAGCCTGTCTCGCGCGAATCGTCGCCGCTCGCCACCAGGGCGCGGCGCGCTTTCATAGGGTCTGCGCATTGAGGCGGCAAGCCGCGCGGGTCACGCAGCCCTTGCGGTCGAAGGCAAACGCCGCGCGAAGGCGGCCGCGAAGGCATGCACGTCGCCCGGCCACCGCGCCGAGACGTAATTGCCGTCCTCGACCACGAAGGCCGGACGCGGATCGTCGCGCCGGTCGCGCGCGCGGCCGCTGGTCTTCAGCGCGTAATCGGGCGCGTCGGACGGCACGTCGCGGAAGTCCGAGGGCGCGGCCAGAGCGCGCGAAACTTCAGCCTGCACGCTGCGATGGCCTTCCGGTTCGCCCGGCCGATCGGGATAGGTCGAATAATAGGTCGGGTCCCACCAGCGCACGAGCCGGCCGACGCGCACGGCGACCCTTTCCAGCGCCCAGGTGAGCGCGGTCGTCCTGCGGCCGTGGAGGACCGAACGCCCGGTCGCGGGATCGACGCTGCGCGCCAGCAGCACGACGCCGTGGCACACCGCCCCGACCGGCTTGTCCGCGCGAAAGAAGTCGACCGCGAGCGCCTGCAGGACGGGGCTTTCGAGATAGTCCCGCATGCCGCGCGCGCGATGGCCGCCGGGCAGCAGAAGCCCGTCGAAATCGCTTTCACGCGCCCCGTCCCAGCGTATCGGCGCGCGCCATTCGGGGCTCTGGACCATCGCCTCGTAGGCGTCGCGGCCGGCGGCGTCGGCGCGCATGAAACGGCCAATGACGACGAGGCGGTCGAGGCCCGGAACGAATCCCCAGGGATCGAGACCGCGCCCGTGCAGCATGAGATCGTCGGCCTCCGCCGGCGCGCCGGCGGGCGTGGCGAAGACGATCGCGTGGCCGAGGTCGCGGAGCACGCGCCAGGAGACGGCGGCCTCGGTCGGATCGCAGTCGCGGGCGGGAAGCGGAATGAGAACGCGCGCCATGCCGGCCTCGTCGCCAAAGCGCGCAGCATAGGGCGTCACGCGGGCGCAGAAAATAAAAGGAGGAGCGGCATGGGGGTCGCCGCTCCTCCGCTCATCCCTGCGTTCCGACAGCGGACTGTCGGCTCCTCGGCGCCGTCCCGGCCAGAAACAACGCCTCGGCGCGGGAATGAACTCCTTGCGTTCCGTACTTCCGGGGTCGCCAACCGGAATGGCCCGGACGCGAATTCTGCGCCTCTTGCCCGGACTTCGCGTCGCCGTTCCGTCCGAACATCTACAATCTGACTCGCGCGAAGCTGGATCGTGAGTGCCGTCGGTCATCCGCAGGGCGTGACGAAGGTCATTTCGTCGGCAAAAAGAAAACGCCGCCCGCGATGCGGACGGCGCCTGGCCCGCGAGCCGTCGGGCTCGCGGTCTTCATCAAAGCGAGCCCGAAGGCTCGCGGGCCGCTCAGCCCTTGGCGGCGGCGGCGACCTCGGCGGCGAAATCGTCGACCGCCTTCTCGATGCCCTCGCCCAGGCCGTAGCGCACGAAGCCCTTGATGACGATCGGCGCGCCGGCCTTGCCTTCGTGATCCTTGACCGCCTGCGCCACCGTCTTGCCGGCGTGGTCGGCATGGATCGAGACCTGGTCGACCAGCGTCACTTCCTTGAAGTAGGTCTTCAGGCCGGACTCCACGATTTTCTCGAGCACATGCGCAGGCTTGCCGGCGTTCTTGTCGGCGAGCACGGCCTTTTCGCGCGCGATCACGGCCGGATCGACGCTGGCCGCGTCGAGCGCGACCGGCGAGGTCGCCGCGACATGCATGGCGAGCTGGCGCGCGAGCGGCGCGAGCACGGCCGGGTCGCCCTTCGATTCCAGCGCGACGAGAACGGCGATCTTGCCGAGCCCGTCGGCGATCGGCGAATGCACGTACTGGCCGATGACGCCGTCGGCGACCGACAGGATGGCGGCGCGACGCAGCGTCATGTTCTCGCCGATGGTGGCGATGGCGTTGGAGATGGCGTCGGCGACCGAGCCCGCGCCGCCCGGATAATGCTGGTTCGACAGGGTCGCGACGTCCGCGTCGCCCTTCTCCAGCGCGACGGCGGCGATCGAGCGCACGAGCGCCTGGAATTCCTCGTTGCGGGCGACGAAGTCGGTCTCCGAATTCACTTCCACCACGACGCCGGCCTTGTCACGCACCTGAGCCGCGACAAGACCCTCCGCCGCCACGCGGCCGGACTTCTTGGCGGCCTTGGACAGGCCCTTCTTGCGCAACCAGTCGACCGCGGCCTCGATGTCGCCGCCGACTTCGGTCAGCGCGACCTTGCAATCCATCATGCCCGCGCCGGTCTTTTCGCGCAGGTCCTTCACCATGCCGGCAGAGATCGTGGCCATGGGACATACTCCTGAATAGAGGGAGCCCGCGTCCATGGACGCGGGCGAAATGGACCGCGAGCCCTCGGACTCGCGTCACAGGCGGGCCCGAAGGCCCGCGGTCCGAATGAATCAGGCGGCGAGGAAGCCGCGCGCCTGAGCGATCCAGCCGTCGCGCTCGATGCGGCCGTTGAGCTTGAGGTCGGCGTCCACCTTGGCGGCATCCTCGGGCTTCATCGCCGCGATCTGCCAGAAGTGGAAGATGCCGCCGTCGTTCAGCTTCTTGACGAGCTGCGGGCCGACGCCGTGCAGCTTGGCCAGATCGTCCGGCGCGCCGCGCGGCGCGGACAGGATTTCGAAGGCCTCGGTCGGCTCGTCGCCGGCGTCGTTGGCGGCGACTGGCGTCGGCAGCTCTTCGACGGCCGGCTCCTCGGAGGCGCCGATGTCGACGCCCGACGAGCCCTGGCCACGCGAAATGCCGTCGATGGCGGCGCGGGCGACCAGATCGCAATATAGCGCGATGGCGCGGCCGGCGTCGTCATTGGCCGGGATCGGGAAAGCGATGCCGTCCGGATCGCAATTGGTGTCGAGGATCGCGGCGACCGGAATGTTGAGGCGGTTCGCCTCCTTGATCGCCAGCTGCTCCTTGTTCGTGTCGATCACGAAGATCAGGTCCGGCAGGCCGCCCATGTCCTTGATGCCGCCCAGCGCCTTCTCGAGCTTGTCGCGCTCGCGCGACAGCATGAGACGCTCCTTCTTGGTGAGGCCCGAGGCGCCCGAGGTCAGCTGCTCGTCGACCTTGCGGAGGCGGTTGATCGAGCCCGAAATCGTCTTCCAGTTGGTCAGCATGCCGCCGAGCCAGCGGGAGTTGATGTAATACTGCGCCGAACGCTTGGCGGCGTCGGCGATCTGGTCCTGCGCCTGGCGCTTGGTGCCGACGAACAGCACGCGGCCGCCCTTCGCGACCGTGTCGGACACGGCCTTCAGCGCCTGATGAAACAGCGGCACCGTCTGGGCGAGGTCGATGATGTGGATGTTGTTGCGGACGCCGAAGATGAACTCGTTCATCTTGGGGTTCCAGCGGTGCGACTGATGGCCGAAATGCGCGCCGGCCTCGAGCAGGCCACGCATGGAAACGTCAGGAAGCGCCATGATTCATCATTCTCCGGTTGTGCCTCGGCGGAGCTGAGAGGCCGGAGATCCGGCCACCGGACGCGATTCCTTCAATCAGGAAACGCAATTGCTCCGCCTGTGGGATGGCGCGCCTATACCGGAGGATGGACGGGGAAGCAAGCGCCGGGACCGGCGGTCCCGGCGATAGCCTCACCATCGCGATCGCCAGCCGAAGGCCGGGCCGCCGCGCACCAGCCGGATGACGAGCAGCAGGACCACCGCGCCGATCGTCGCGTTGGCGATCGCGGCGACGAGACCGACGCCGAGATGGACGCCGAGGCGCGGCAGCAGCCAGGCGCCGATCAACGCGCCGAGCACGCCGATGACGAGATCGCCGATCAGGCCAAACCCGGCGCCGCGCACGAGGAGCCCCGCCAGCCATCCAGCGACGATGCCGACCAGCAGCGTGATCAGCAGACCTTCATTGCTCAAATGCATGTTTCGCCTCCCGCGACGCCGATTGCGGGCAAAACGCGGCGAAGGCGGCGCGGTTCCTCGGAAGGCGCCGGCGCGGCGGATCAGTCGGCGCTGTAGGCCATGGCGCCGGCGATGTCGCGGACCTGGTTGTAGCGGTCGAGCCGCATCCCCATCATGTCCTCGAACTTCTTGTGCACGTCGGCAACCGCCTTCGCCTTGCCGCCCTCGTAGAAGATCGGCTTGTTGGCCCTGGCGGGCCTGGGCAGCATGGCGGCGGCCGATCCCTTGGGCGCTTCGGCCAGCCGGGACAGGAAGGCGCGCGCGTCGCGCGTGCCGAGGAAGTGGATGAGATAGGTCTCGCCCGCAGACAGCGGACGACCGACGTTCTCGGCCACCTTGCCGCCGTCGCGCTTGAGCATTTCGGCGGCCATGACGGCGGCGAGATAGGGCCGCTCGCGCAGGCCGAGAATGCGGGCGCGTTCGTCGGGATCGGCGACCGTCGGCTTGTCGTCCGGCCCCTCGATCAGCGCGGCCTCGCGCTCGAGCCCGTGCTGCGCGCCGAACAGGCGCACGGACTGCAGCCATGTCTTGTCGATGAACTGGAACAGTCCCGCGGCCGACGAGGTGCTCGCGCGCGCCGTGGCGCGCAGGCTGGATTCCTTGTCGGCGATCGCCATCAGCAGGGTCGGATCGTAGTCGGCGCGCTGCGCGGCGCGGATCACCGTCTCGACCAGCCGGCGGCGGACGTTGACCGGGCCGAACTGCATCTTGTCGGCGCCGTCGCCGAAGACGGCGAGCTGGCGGGCGAGTTCGTCCTCGGGGATCATTCTCCCCCAGACCTGGGCGGCCATTTCGATCGAGGAATCCTCGTCGAGCGGCCCCTTCGCGACGATCATGTCCCGCGCATCGGACTTGCGGCGCTTGCCGGGAACTATCGTCGGCGGCGCGCTGTCGAGCGCGAGCTTGCGGGAGGCGCGGGACTGGCTGGCGACGGGATCGGCGTCGCGCTCGATCATCTGCGTCGCGACGACGACAAAGCCGCCGAACAGGGCGAAGACGACGGCCAGCCGCGCGACGCTGAACCCCAGCGCCGCGCCGCGCGATTTCGCGGTTGCGATCTTCGAGCCTGCCGACGTCGCGGTGCGGGTCATGCTTGCGTCCGGGCGCCGCCGTAGCGGCCTCGAACGATGCGGTAATCAAGGCTTGCGGCGACAGGAGGGCCGCGCGCGCCACAATTCCGTCACGAACCGCGCCGCGGTCACTCCGCCGCGCGCACCGGGATGCGCCCGGCCACGGCCCGCACCTTGCCGGGCGCCGCCAGCCATATGGCCGCGGACGACACGAAGGTGAGCGCGATGCAGAGCCAGAACGCCTGATCGTAGGAGCCGAGGCGATCGTACATGGCGCCTGCGACAAAGGGCCCCGCCGCCCCGCCCGCGAGCGAGGTGAGGGAGAGCATGCCGAAGATCGAGCCGTAGTGCCGTCCCTCGAAGATTTCGAAGGCGACCGTGCCGAAGACCGCGGTGACGCCGTAGCCGAGCAACCCTTGAGCGATCACCATCGCGTAGAGCCAGGGCGTGGTGGGGGCGGCCTTCATGGCGATCAGGGCGAGAAAAGTGAGCGTGAAGCCGAAGGAGCCGATGCTCCATACCCATTCCCGGCCGATGCGGTCGGACAGCCAGCCGAGGCCGATCTGCCCGGGGATGCCGGCGAGGCTGACGGCGCCGAGCGCCCAGGCGGCGACGGTCGGGGAATAGCCGATCTCGACGAGATATTTGGTCTGGTGGACCTGCACAGCGTACCAGGTGAACAGGCCGGTGAAATAGCCGAGCGCGAGCAGCCAGAAGCGCCCCGTGCGGATGGCGCGCGCGAGCGTCCAGTCGATCGCGGCCCATTCGGCGTCCACGACATTGCTGCGCTTGGCCGGCGCGCCCGGGGCCGCGGCCGCGTCGCCGTCGGGCTCGAGGCCGAGATCGCCGGGCTTGCGGGCGACGAAGAGGTTGAGCGGCGCGAGCACGCAGAGCACCGCGACGCCGAGAATGACGCAGGCCATGCGCCAGCCGTAGCGGTCGATCCAGGTCTGGAACGCGGGCAGCAGCAGGATCGAGCCGACGCCGACGCCGGCGAAGGCGACGCTGATCGCCAGCCCGCGCCGGCGCACGAACCAGTTGGGCAGGTAGAGCGACTGGCCGGTGAAAGTGAGACAGACGCTGCCGCCGCCGACCAGCATGCCGAGCGTGAGATAGAGATGCCAGGGCGCGCTGGTGAGGGGCGCCAGCAGCAGGCCCGCGCCGACGAGGCAAATGCCGATCTCGATGACGAAGCGCGGCCCCCTGGCGTCCATCAGCCTGCCGAGCGCGGGGCTCAGCAGCGCCGAGATGAAGAAGCCGAAGGAGAATGCGCCCGCGACCGTCGCGCGCTCCCAGCCGAATTCCGCGACGATGGGCGCGAAGAGAAGCGAGAAGGACGTGCGCGCGTTGACGCCGAAAGCCATCGTGACGAAAGCGACAGCTACGACGATCCAGCCGTAGTAGAACGGCAGGCGTCTTGCGAGGGACGCGATCATGATGCGCGCCTCCGCGATATGCATTCGGCGCCGGCGCTCGACGCGTTCGGTATCTGCGGCATGGATGTGCTTGTCGTCGAAGCGTCGAAGCTAGATTGACGCGGGCGGAAAGCGATTACCTCGGAGGTCATGGCGACGCTCGCCATGCAGCAGTCAGGCCAGCAATTCCGCCGCGCGCGATTTCGATACCGGCGCATCCGACAGCAGCGCGTCGGCGAAGGCGGCCTCGCGCGCGCCGGTCTGCAGATCGAAAGGATCGGGCGCGCTCAGCCGATGATCGAGCACGAGGCGCGAGAACAGCAGGCGGCGCGCGTCGCCGCGCCGTTCGTGCGTCTGCTGCGCCTCCCAGGCGAGCGTGACGGCGGTCGCGACATGGTAGAGGACGCTGGTGGCGCGGCGCGCTTCGGCCTCGTTCTCGCCCTGGCTCGCGACCTTCTGCGCCAGCGCAATCGCGCGGTCCACGGCGTGTTTCAGGCGATCGCGATGCGCCGGCGGCGCGACATCGGTCTCGCCGATGCGCGCGAGGAGGTCGGCGCCGAGCGCGCTTTCCGCATGATGGCGGCCGACGGCGCGCGTGATGGAATCGAGCGCGACGATATTGCTCGTGCCTTCCCAGATCGAGCCGAGATAGGAATCGCGCAGCACGCGCGCCGAGGCGAATTCCTCGACATAGCCGATGCCGCCGCGCATCTCGAGCGCATCGCCCGCGACTTTTCGCGCATCTCGGGTGATGCGGAATTTCATGACCGGCGTCAGCATCCGCACCAGCGCGGCCGCTTCCTGACTGCCGTCGATCTCGGCGCGATCGAGCGCGGTGGCGGTGACGAAGCTCAGCGACAGGGCCTGCTCGACCGGCAGCATGAGTTTAAGCAATTGCCGGCGCGCCAGCGGCATGTCGACGATGAGCTTGCC